>NZ_JBHDJA010000009.1:0-178038 GCF_041877125.1 Arthrobacter sp. E44 | reverse complement strand
TAGCATGGGACATTGAAGACCTCCTTGTGGATCGGACTCTTAGACAAGCCCCACTCCACTTGGAGGTCTTCTTTTTGTCACCTAACCACGCCGCATGTTCCTAACCTCCGTGGTCAATACATCTAGGCGACATGAGCTTCGTCGGCCGGTGGGCCGCATGGACGAACCCCTTCAGCTTGCTACGCCACTTGGCCGCCGCCGTGACCGTCCCACTTGCTTTGGGCGGCGTCGCCGAGGTCCTGTGGGCACGCGGGTACCGACAGAGGTAACTCTGTAGCGCGCGGGCCCGACGGATCCGTCCTGCTGGGTAGTGTGAATAGATGCACTTCTCTTCGGAACTCCTTGAAGGCGTTGTCCTCCGGCCAGTCCAGAAGCTGGACGCCAGGGCGCTGGCTGAGGCGTTTCAGAAGAACCGCGCCCATCTTGCGCCGTGGGAACCGATTCGTCCCGACAAGTTCTACACAGTCCAGGGACAACAAGAGGTGATCACCAGGCAGCGACAGGAACTTTCTGCGGGCACCGGCCTTCCAATGGTGTTGGTGCGTAAAGATGAGGTCGTCGGCCTGCTGACCCTGAGTTCGATCGTGCGGGGTGCCTTCCAAAATGCACATCTGGGTTACTGGGTGGACCAAGCTTTGCAGGGTTCCGGGATCATGACGGCGGCGGTGGCAGCCGCTGTCAACATCGCCAAACATGACCTCGCGCTGCACCGTCTTGAGGCCGCGACCCTGGTGCACAATCCGGCATCACAGCGGGTGCTGGAGAAGAATGGATTCGAGTCCTACGGCACCGCGCGAGCCTATTTGCGGATAGCCGGGTTATGGCAGGACCACCGCATGTTCCAGCGGATTCTCTAGACGACAGGAGTAGGAGGGAAGGCTCAGTTGGCGGCTGGGTGCGGGATCGCAGCAGTCATGAAGCACGCAGTTGGGCCAGCACCAGTCCGACGGGGATGCTGACGGCCCGTCCAAACTACTGCACACCATCTCAGGGCAGGGGCCGGTTAGTCCGCTAAGGAGTAGGCAGAACCCGAAGGGGTGCGTTGCAGGACGCCGAAGTCGACCATGTAGCGGCGCAGCAGCACCACGTCATCGGTATAACTGAGCAGCCGCTCATTGACCTGCCTTTCAGCGAGCTTTTCGCCGGGTGCGATGGCCTCGGTGGCGATCCTCGCCAACAGCGCCCTACGTTCTGCAAGGTTCGCCGGATATCTCTCTATTCGGCCCAGTCGCATGAACCTGTCCAGCCCGGTCTGTGGCTGCCGGCGGGGTTGCTGGGCCAGCAGGTCCCGGAAGATGGTCTCCTCCGCCACCAGCTCACCGGATGCCCGCCGCTGGACGAGCCCGGACTCCAGCAGCGCGGCGATGGCCCGGTGGCGCCGCTGCTCCTTCACGTCAGGCAGGATATCGTTGGGGGCCGCCCCCAGTACTATCTGGGCATAGGCGGTCCTGGCATCACTGTTGCCCAGCGCCGCCAGCACGCGACGCCAGTGGGGTCCGTTCATTTTCGATCCTCGGGCCACGCCATTCTCCTCCTGTGCCGTCGAGCCACACCATTGCCTCGAGGCGTGTTGGCGATCGTAGCCCGCGGGCCGCAGTTCCCGGAAGCTGGCTGCACGCTAAGACAAACCGCAGCGTTGCCCAAGTATTCGGGAAAGATGCTGCCAGGAAACCCAATAACCGGTCCGGACACGCACTGCAGCCCCTACGCTCATCATGCACGCATCACAAAGTGGGGGAGAAAACCGTGAGCAGTCATTCAGCACCGCCACACTTGGGGGCCCGTGTACCCGGCCAGGCCGTCATCGAGGAGTTGCTGGCATTGCAGGGCAAGGTGCCGCCGCGCTCTACGCTTCAGCGGATCCTCGGAATGAGCCCCCTCAGTGCGGAAAGCTCACCCTGGTACCGAGGTGCCCTCGGTGAGCTGGTGGTCGGAGAGATTCTGGAAAATCTGGGACCCGAATGGCTGGTTCTCCACGCCGTCCCGGTCGGGGCAGGTTCTTCCGACATAGACCACGTGCTGATCGGCCCCGCCGGCGTCTTCACCATCAACACGAAGAACCATTCCGGCCAGTCGGTCTGGGTGGCAGGCAGGACCCTCATGGTTGCCGGCAGGAAGACCCGGCACCTCTACAATGCGGCCCACGAAGCTGCCCGCGCCTCAAAGCTGCTGACTGCCGCGGCGGGCCTTCCTGTTAAGGTGACTGCCGTCGTCGTCATAGTCGAGCCCAAGACGCTGACTATAAAGGCGCGCCCCGAGCAGGCGGTGGTGGTCACCGACGCCCAATTGGCGCGCTGGCTGCGCAGGTCCAGCCCAGTGCTCGCCTGGGCGGAACTGGCCCGTATCTCCGGCGTCGCCGTCCAGCCTGGCACTTGGCACAAGCGTCCGGCAGCACAAAATGACCCGCAGCTGCTTCAACAAAACTTCGACGCGCTCAGGCACCTTGTTGTCCAGGCACGACGGCGGCGCGCGGCATGGGCGCTTGGCGTACCGGCGGTGACCCTCCTGGCGTTGATGAACGGGGCCTCCCTTTGCGCGGCTATCCTGCACCGGTTGGCCGGGCACTAAGAGGCACCGGGACATTTAGCACTGTTCCGGGTCCGGGAAGCTCTCCAAACTGGGGGGATGCGACTGCCGACAAGCTTGCTCCCTGTGCTGGGGACCGCGGCCGTGGCGGGCGCCTACATCCGCTGGTTTCGTCCCTGGCAACTCACTTGGGGCGCCACGCCGGAAGAGGTCTCGCGGGCGATGCCCGGCGACGAACTGGTGCCCAAACCGACGTTCAACGCTACGAGGGCCATCACCATCGGCGCAGCGCCGGAACGGATATGGCCATGGCTGGTCCAAGCGGGGCTTGGCCGCGGCGGTTGGTACAGCTACGACATCCTGGACAACCTGGGGCGCCCGAGTGCACGGCGCATCATCCCTGAGCTGCAGGACCTTAGCGTAGGTGACATTGTTCCCATGAGCCCCGACGGCAAACACGGCATCCCGGTCCAGAGGATTGACCCGCCACTTTCCATGGTCTGGGGCACGCCGGGGGATAACAGCTGGACATGGCAGCTTGAGCCCATGAGCGAAGGTTCAACCCGGCTTGTCAGCCGTATCCGCGCCCGCTACCGCTGGTTTTCACCCGCAATTTTGTTCTCGGCACTCGTGGAATTCGGCGACATCTGGATGATGCGGAAGATGCTGCTCACCCTCCGCCAGCGCGCCGAAGCCGCATCGAGGTGAGGTATGCACCCTCACTACGCCTCCTCAGCTTTCGCATAAAGCGCAAGGAGGTCACGGCTGAACTCATGCGGGGACGTTTCGCAAGGGCTGTGTCCACCCCGGTAGACGCCGATCCGGGCACGGATTGCCTGCGCGAACAGCCGGTGCAGCTGGAGCGGCCACAGGTCATGCTCGCCGACGGCCACGAACTTGGGAAGCGGGGCCTCAGCCAGCTCGTGCCGTAGGTCCGGGACGTTCTGCATCAGCGTGTAGATATCGCGGATGGAGGAGCGGCGTGTGAAACGGAAGCGGTAGTTTACGAACCGCTGCCTTCCTGGAGGTACGTGGGCCACCCTGCCGCTGCGGATTCCCCAAATGAGCAGCGCGGCGCCTGCCCTGCCGTTGACCCACGTGCTGAACCGGCCAATGCGGCTCACACCCCGGAAACTCGGGCCCGGTTCCGGCGGGCACCCAAGGAAGGTGATGGACCGGAAGAGGTCCGGCCGCTCAACATAGGCGAGCTGGGCGATGATGCCCGCGAAGGAATAGGCCACAACATGCACAGGGGTTGCCGTAGATTCCATAACCGCCAGGAAGTCGTCCACGAACAACCGGTAGTCGTAGTGCTTCCGGGGCGGCACCAGGTTCTCCGGCCCTGCGCCCGCCGACTGGTACTGGCCGGCAAGATCGTACGTCAGGGCGTAGTACCCCGCGCCGGCCAGGTCCGGCAGCATGAGGGAAAAGTCCTCTTTGGATCCGGTGGCACCGGGCACCAGGACGACGCACGGATCCTCCGGATTGCCCAAGGCCATGGCCGCGAGCTTGCCGCTGGGGACGTCCAGCGTAAAGTGCACCGAGCCAGGCGGCGGCACCGACCAGTCGACGTCCCCCAGCTCCGCATCCAGCAGGGCTGCCGCATCCACGCGGGCAGAGCCAAATTCCTCGGGGTCAACCCCGTACTCTCGTTGGCCCGGCTCCGACATGGTCCCAAGATAACCCAGCCGGCGGGGCCTAGTCAGCGGCAGGGGGTGGACCCGCCACGTTGCCCACGAAGGCATGGAGGCGCCGGTACACTTCCTGGGATTCCGGGTAGCGGTAATCCTGTTGCCAGGTATGTTCGGTGTTGGCGCTGGCCCAGGGGTAGATGAGGGCATCCACGGGAACGCCATGGTCCTGCAGCCGCTCGATGAAATTGAGGTTGGACCGGTAGAAGAAGTCGCGCTCGGAGGTGGTGACGAAAACCGGCGGGTGGCTCCCGTCCAGCCACTCGATAGGGGACAGGTACCCGGCTGCAGACTTCAGTCGTGCTGGTGTCAGGGGAGCCGTGGCCGGCAGCAGCATGCGAACGAAGTTCAGGCTGAGGACAAAGCCGCTTTCAAAAAACACCGAAAAATCGACGGCGCTGCAGTGCTGGACAAGCCCTTTCACGTGCCCCGCCGGAACGGCCGGCAGCAGCGAGTAGTGCGCGGCCAGCTCAGGGCGCAGGCTGATGGCCGTGAGCAGGGCCGAAATCTGCCCGCCCGCGGAGTCCCCGCCCAGGATCAGGCGCGCAGGGTCCCCGCCGTACTCCTCGATGTTGGCCACAACCCAGGCAAGGGCGGCGTTCGCGTCCTCGAGCACGTGCCCCATGTGGAACCGCGGCGCGTGCCGGTAGTTGACGTTGACCACCACCATCCCGCCCAAGGCCTGGTTGGCGCAGTACTTGGTCAACGCCGACTTGTCGCCGGACGTCCATCCTCCGCCGTGGAAATAGACGTAGACCGGCAGGCTCCCGCCACGCGCCACCGCACCTTCGGCCGACGTCTGTGCCACCGACAAGGGTGTCACTACATCCAGGCGGTGGGCGCGCAGGCCATCGCCCACATAGTCGAGGTCGTGGACATAGGCCACCTCGGTGACGGGATCCGTGTTGAACCGTATCCGCTCCCGCGAGCTGACCGAACGCATCATCAGCCGCCACGTCCACACAGGTACCCGGCGCAACGCAGTCCGGGCCCGGCGGGCCAGCGGGAACGCGCCACCGGAATGGGCAGCCACCGTCATTCCTCCATTTTACGAGCCCGTGGCCCGGGCCTACCCCTGCCCGCCTTCCATGATCCGCCGTGCATCCTCCTGGGCCCTCAGGGCCAGGGCTGTCACCACCTCACCCCTCATCACCGGGCTGGAGGCGGAGCCCATGTTCCGGAGTTCGGACACCGTGCGCGGCGGGTTCACGCTGTGGGCCGCCGCATGGCAGTTGGGGCACAGCGGAATGAGGTCGGCTATGGGGTCCAGCTGGTATCCGCTGTCCAGCATGTCCGGCGGCACCACATGGTGCACGGCGAGCGCCTCTGGTGCGTTGCCGCCGTAGGCGGACTCGAAAGAGAACCCGCAGGCGGCGCACGATGTGCCGTGAAACGCAAGGCAGACCCGCCGCGCGTCAAGGTCCCGTTCGTAGCGGCTTACCTGGACAGTGCTGACGGCGCCGGGCGGCAGGCTGCCCCCGACCACCTCAGCGCGTCCCGCCGTCGTGGGCCCGCAAGCACGCCACAGCCGGCGCAGGGGAGGCTCGTACGACGGCGGCAAGGCCACCAGGGAAGGTCCGCCCGCCTTGGGCCAGTGGTCACGGGGGAGCGCGTCGCCAAGGATGCCGGGCCGTATCTGCTCACCCAGTGCGAGCAGCGCATCGAAGGCGACGGCGACGAACCATTCGCCCGTTCCAGCCAGCTGGTACGGCTCCGACGCGACCACTCCGTGACCGATCAGGCCGCTGCCGGCTTCATTGCTGCCGCACAGCAGGAGCCAGGCTTCGGTGCCCGGGCTGAGGCCAGGGCCGGCGTCCGGGTGCTGCTCCAGGCACCACCGCTCCACCGCCCTGCCGGATTCCGCGACGTGCTCGACGACGGCACGGTAGTCCCAGCGCAGAAGCCTGTTTGTGTCGCACCCGAGAATTACCGCAGCCACTGCGCACCGAACTCCACCACGCGCCGTCGAACCTCAAACACCGGGGCGGGAATTAGATCGGTTCCTTGGCCAATGCCTTGGTCTTGGCGGGCGTTTCGCGGCCCAGGCGTTGATCGAGCGTGACGCGGAGCCGCGCCGCCGCAACCTGGACACGGTGCTCGGCGGCCGAACCGGTTTTCTTGGCCGGCTTGGCTGCGGTGTTCCGGGGAGTGTGGACGAAACGATGTTCAGGCGATGTTGCGCTCACGGTCCAACCTCCTTGGTACTGTCGTCATCCGTCGTTCCATTCTCGCCTAAGTTGCCGCCGTCGTCCACGAAGGCCAGCTCCTGCCCCGGCCCGGCGTCCACCTGGCCATCGTCCCCGTTCTCCTCGCCGTTCTCGTCCCCGGACACGCTCTTCCAGGCGATATCGAACAACTCGAGTTCCTCGGTCCGGGCCAACTCGCTCCTGGCCAGGACCTCCAGGGTTGCCAGCCCCAGCGCCTTGGTCCCTTCATCCGGGTCCAGCGCCCGGTCCAATGCCCACTGGGTGCGGCGCCACCATTCCGCCCTGCTGTCCGCCTCGGTCTTCTGCTGAAGGGCGTTGGCATCGGCTTCGCGCTTTTGATCCAGGGCTGTCTTGTCCGCGGCAGTGCGCTGTTTCAGGGTGCGCCAGTTGATGTAGAAGGCCAGCAGGGCGGCGATGAGGACGGCCAGGGGCCCCAACCCCGCAAGGATGACCCACCAGTCAGCCGGACCGGAGTGGACGACGACATCCAGCGGATCGGGGGAGGGAACTGGGGTCACCGGACCAGCTTAGGCGCCAGGTTCGGGCGGCAGCGGGACGACACTCCACCTGCATTCCCCGTCATCAGCAGATGGGCGGCTGCTTCAACTGCGCTGCTCCAACTGCCGCTGTTTCAACTGCCCCGACGGGAGATGAGGACCGGGCCCTGGGCGTGGTGCAGGACTGCATGGGCGGTGGAGCCCATGGTTTCCCTGAGGATGCCTTGGCCCTGGGAGCCCACCACCACTATCCGGGCTTCTGCGGAGGCCTGGAGGATGGCATGCGGGACCGAGCTGTCCGTAAGGATCTTTCCGTCAATGCGGATAGCGGGTGCCGCGGCACGTGCATGGGCCAACGCGGACGACAGGATTGTCCGGGCGTCACTGTCGGAGTCCTGAGTGTCCGATCGCCGGCGGCCCGGGGGCTGGTGCTGGACATGGACTACCTCGAGTGGGGCCCGCCATGCCGTCGCCAGGGCACAGGCATCCTCCAGCGCTGTGGGGGAACCTGAAGCGTCGACGGCGGCGACGACCGGCCCGTCCGGGTGGAGGTCCTGCCGGATCACGGCGACGGGGCAGGCAGCGGTGGCTGCCAACTCCAGGCTCACGGAACCCACGAGCAGGCCCAGGAAACCGCCCAGGCCGCGGCTGCCGACAACCAGAAGTTCTTCTCCCCTGGAAACACGGGCCAGAAGCTGTGCAGGCACTCCGTGAAGCAATGTGCTCCTGACCTGAAGGCCTGGAACCTCTGCTGCCGCCTGTGCCACGCCCTCTTCCAGGACGGCCTGGGCTGACTGTTCCAGGCCACTGCCTGACACGCCCGGAACCGGACCCAGGTGCCTGGTGAGCAGCGGCCATAGTGAACAATGCACCACGTGGAGCCGGCGGTTCACCGCCCGGGCGTGCCTGGCTGCCCAACGGACAGCGGCCGCGGCCTCATCCGATCCGTCATAGCCGACCACCACGGCTCCGGGTTCCTGCGTCATGTGACTCCGCTCCCATCAGACCGAGCCTCACCAGCGGGACCTTCGGCCCTTTGGCGGCCCTGCACGTTGGCCCATCCTGATTCTAAATATTGGGGAGGGATATGGGCAGCGTGGTCAGCCGGATTGCCGCGATGATGCTTGCCCTGGCTGCCCTGCTCCTGGGGTTCGCTGTCCCAGGCAGCGCAGTGGCACCCGTGGCTGTCATTGTGGAGGACACCGCAGGGGTGCTTGACCAGAACACGCTGCTGCCCGCCGTCGAACGCATCCAGTTCTACGAGCCCACCCGCGTTGCCGTCTTCACCTACAACGGAAAAGCGGAGGACAACCTCAACGAAGAAGTGCTGAAGTTTGCCCGGTCCAGGCATCCCGAATGGATCAGTGCCGACGGCCAAAAATGGGCCGACGGGCTGTTCATTTTCGCGCTGGACCCTGTGGGCCGCCACGTGGGGACCTACATGGGCGAGGACCGGAAGGTGTCGCTGGAACAGCGCAGCGACATCCAGGACGCGTCGAAGGAACTGTTCCGGGACGCCCAATGGACCGAAGGAACGGTGGCAGGCATTCGACGTGGCGCCGAGCTGATCAACCAGCCGTGGTACAGGTCCGCCGCGTTCACGATCACGGCGTGGGTCACCGGCGGCATTGCGGTGCTCGGTGCCGCCGCATGGCTGATCGTCCGGGCCGTGACCAGAAGCACCTGCCGGAAACACATCGAACGCGGGGACCGCAGCTACTCCAACGTCAGTATGGACCTGGACGTGACGGAACTGAATAGCGGGACCATCCCGGAATCGTCCCGCTATGGGAGCCAGGTCCTGGAGAAACACCGCACCTTCCTGAGCCGGTACGCCGCCGTCACAGAGCTGTCCAACCAGGTGCACGCAATGGGCAGGCGATCCTTGAGTAGCCGGAAGAACCTCAAGCTTGCCCGCCAGTTCGCGGACAGCGCCGCCGAACTGGATGCGCTGGATGACGTCATCGCGGACAGCAACGCCCTGCTGAACCGCGCCGACACGTGGCCCACCGCCTGGGACCGGCAGCTTGCCCCGTTCCGCAGGGACTTGGCCGGACTCGAGCAGCTCCTGGCCAAGCGGCACGGACAGGGGGACTCCGCAACGGCCGCCGCGTTGCGGTCCTTCCGCGACGAAAGCCTGCGGGAGATCGAGCGGTGGACCGCAGAACTGGCAGACGGACGGATCTCGCCGGAGGAGGCCCTGGACCGGCTGTACAAAGCACGTACCCGGCTCTCCGAGTTGCTGGAGAACCACGCGGAAACGGTGATCGAGGGCTTTGCCAGGAATGAGCGGGAGGCACACCTGATGCGGGAGCAAATGGAAACCGCCCACGAAGGCCGGGACCACCATAAACAGGGGCTTATGAACCAAGCATCCTGGGGAGGTCTACCCGTCGTACCAGTTTTTCTCCGTCGCCACCTTCAACTCCGGATTCAACACAGGGGTCAGCAGCGTCAATTCGGCCAGGGGCGGCGGCAGCACCACCGGTTACGGCAGCAGCGGCGGAAGCTTTTCCGGCTCCGGTAGTTCGTCCGGCTTCTAGATTCCCCTGGGGGTAGTGGACGCCCGCTCGGCTTTGGCGCCGCGTGGCCGGCAGCAGACGCACAGGAGTGGGGCCCATCGTCAGCGATGGGCCCCACCGGTCTTCCTGGTCAAAGGGCCGTCCGCCCTGAGGCCTTGGACGGCGCTTATCTTATGCTGCCCCGACAGAGTTGAGCAGGCGGGTCCCGCGGCGTACCGCATATCGCGGATGCGGTACCGAAGCATGGAGAACGCCCGGCGGAGGCGGCGCCACATCCCGGATCAGGCCGGTGCCTGCGCATTCACGTACCTCTTCGATGGCGGCGGCCGCCGCCTGCTTGTCGGTGAACTGTCCGGAAACCGCCAATACATGTCCATCGGGCATCACTAGCCGGAACCGAATCTGCGAATCATCATCGACAAACAGTTCGAACGTACCTGCCATAAGCCTGGTTCTCCTCCATCGTCCTGCCTCCGTTGGTGAGGCTACGTCCTGCGCCGGTATCCGGCGCAGCGAAATGCTGGTGCACAACCACGGCGTTGTGCACCGTTCGACCTGAACAACCATCCCAGAAGCCCGGTCCGGCTTTTAGGGACCAAGGTCCCGGATTGCAAAGGTGGGGGATGCTAGGCAGCCAGGCGCGAAAGGCGGATCAACACAATCCCTGTGGCAATGAACCACACCCAGAGCAGGATGCCGTAGCCCCAGTAGAAGTCCGGGACAGCCTGCCGAAGGACCTCACTGACCACTCCCAAAGCACCGGTGCCGATGCCGAACCACGCCAGGAACTGCGGGAAGGGCGCCCTCGCCGTCACCATCGCCAGTCCCATCAGGAGGATCCCGAAGGCGGAGAGGACGCCCACGATGGCAGGTGTGTTGTTCTCGGCGATGATTGCTTCAGCAGCGGTAGCGTAAGCGCGGCGTTCCTCGTCCCTCCCGGTGGCCATGTAGCGGTCGCTGAGGTAGACGAGGTTGAGGGAGCCCCTGCTGGTGACCGGGACGGCAAGCAGGAGCGCCCAGGGCAGGGCGCCAAAGATCAGCGCGATCAAGGGCAAACTCTTCCGGAAGGGCATAAGCGCCACGAAGAGTCCTGTGAAAACAAGCACCGGGAGGATGTTCGGCAGGATCCACAGGACCTGCTCGGCCACGTAGTTCGCCTTATTCGCCGCAATGAACTCCAGGGTGGCGGCTCCGCCGTGCACCGGCGGAGGCGCCAGGAAGTCAAGCACCAGCGCGGCTACCAACAACAGGACGAACAGGATCGATGATGCCCCCGCCGTGAGATAGAGGAGCCCCCATTCCCGCTGGGCCCGGGGAGCGCCGTGCCGTTTCATCCCTGGAGCCTGCCATCCGTAGGGCGCGTCCGGTAGTGCCGATGGGCCCGGTAGACGGGGCACCATTGCTGCCACCGGTGACCAACGGCCCTGTTCCGCCATGCCAGTCCTTGGCAAACTGCCTTTTTGAATACCGATTACGTTCGCCGGGAGTGAGACATGTCCGTAAATGAGCCGCACACAGGCAACGGCACGGAGGAGCATCTGCGGATAGAACTGGAGGACGCCGCATCGGTGAAATGGTGGGTACGAATCCTCTCCACCCTTGGCTCGCAGTACGGACGCACCCAGCTTCGGTTCGTTGGCAGGACGGAGGACGGCCGCAGGCTTTATGTCAGTGACACGTTCCCCGGGCCGCCCCTGAACGCCACCCCTCCCGCAGAAGCCTGGGCTCCAGGCCTGGAGGCGAGCCTCAGCCAGTTGCGCGGGGAAATTGCCCGCGACGGTTGGTCGGAGACCAGCCAGGGGGCGCAGCCGTGGGAGTTAACCTATGTCCGCCGCAAGGGCTTGTTATCTTGACTCTTCTCCCATGGAGGAATTGTGTGTCCCGGCGGCGCAGGTGCGCCGGACCAGGCGTCCAAGGCGCGAAGACCAGATCCCGGCATGGATAAGTTGGGGGTTACCGGGTGCCGCCGAGCAACGTTCCAGCCTCGTCCGAGGGTTTCAGCAGCCAGTCCCGCGCCTTGTCAGCGGACGTGAAGTACCGTATCGGGAACCCGGCAGAGATCAGGGACAGGCGGAACATGGCGATGACGCGGTCAACGGGTGAGGTTCCCAGAAGTGCCATGCGCGAGATGCTGGATGCATCGGGGAAGAGTTTCCGGGCGGCCGCGGAGTGGGTGACGCCCTGAATTTCGACCAGCATTCGCAGCCTGGCGCCCCGCGTCAGGGTGGAGATGGCTTCCAGGGCGGCCTTGGCGACGTCGATGCCGATGTAGACTCCCGGATTCCAGCGCAAGTGCAGGACCCCATCGGACAGCTCCACCGTGCCCTTGCCTTTGATCTCCACCGCGCTCCTCCCTCCCTTGTCCTGACCCGAATCCAGCCTTGACGGTAGCCGAACCGAACGGCACCTGCACCGGGACACTCCCGAACGTCGTCGGGCCGGAGACCTTTCATCTGCTCATATAGCCTAGGTGCAGCGCTCATGGGGGTAACAGGAATCAGTGCTTCCCGCGTCGAGCGCGACTGTCGCCCAACCCTGTTTTGCGCTGTGTCGCAGGGCGGATGAGCAGCAGCGCGAGCACCACGACCCACGCAAGGGTCGTCATGATGTTGACGCGCTCCCAGAGCCCCGCCCACGGCGTCGGCAGGTTGGCTTGGAGAGCCGGGGCATCCCCGGCGGTGAGTACGCCGAAACCGATGAGAAGCAGGATTGTGGCTGTGGTGTACAGACGGAACCACAGGTTCAATGCAACGGCTGCGGAGATCATTGCCGCCATCATCAGCGCACTGGTCACCGACACGATGATCAAATGCGCTGTGTCGGCCGCAGTGGCGCCGCCGGCGGCCAGTACTTCGCGGGTGTGCATCGAGGCGAACGGGTAGGCCAGTCCGGCCAGCACGTAGGCGGCCAGGAGGATGGCGGACACGCGAAGCGACTGGCGTCGGCTTCCGGACTGCCAGACGCCGGCTGCGAACGCAGCCATCAGGGCGCTCCACAGCAACCCCAGCCATACCCACAGGGTCCTGGTGGGGACATCCCATGCCGAGAGCTCGCTGACCGTCTGCGAGATGGGGTCGTACCCGGGATACCGAATCAGCCAGATCATGACTCCGTAGAGCACAGAGGCAGCAGGTCCGCACAACAGCAACGACCTCCGCCGGGTAGCGGTCGCGAGCAGGGAGTGCTGGCCTGAACTGTACATGCCTACCTCCGGGCCTCGGCCTCGGTGTTAATGAACCTTGTGAATTTCCTGCCTGAGCCACTGCCGCCGGCACGCCTCTTTTTCGGTGCGTTTGATTTCATTGGTGGAGGCCCTGCCATGTGTCCTGCTACTGGTACCCAGCGACAGCGGAATACATGATCACGCCCGCCGCTACCGCCGCGGCAAGGGCGGCCGAGGTGGTGAGCCAAATCAGGACCGAGCGTTCCTTGTAGTGAATGATGCTGACGAGCCCGAGTGCCGCTGCTGCGGCTGCGGGTCCCGCGAAGGCCTGCCCAAGGGCGTGCCACACCCAAGTGGCAGACGGGAAGCCCATCATGGGCAGCAGAACGATCCATGCAAGGAGGGTCGCCAGCACGGTGATGGCAGCGAAGAGCAGGCTCCGGCGCCCGGCTGCCGACTTTGGTGTGATTGCGGGTGACATGTCTTCTGCTTACGGGTGCGGTGTGAACATGCTGATGAAGAAGGCGAGGTCAAAGACGGCCAGCTGCGCCGGGCCGGCGACCAGTGCGGTAGCTGCCAGCACCAAGCAGTCCCGGTAACTGATGATTCCGGCCAGCGCGAGGGCCGGACCAGCCCCTGCCACCGGTGTCAGGACGGCCCACGGGCTATATGAGAGAACCAGACCGACCGCCAGGAAGGCCGCGGCCCACCACCCTGCCGGTGTCGTCGGCAGGAATCGGATCCTATCCCGGTCAGCCCGGAACGCCGCGAGGATGAACAGCACGGCCGCCACAGTGAGGGCATAGGACGCGCCGGAGATCAACACGTCCGGGGTCACAGGCAACTGCGTGCCCGGCGTGAAAACTATCGAGGCAGCAGCCATGATCACGCCCGAGAGGATGAGAAAAGCCAGGGCCCAGTAGCCCAGCCGCGTGCGGACCACGCCGTGTTTCCGCACCTGCGCTGCGATCCCTGCAACAGCGCTGAGGAAGAAACCGCCGACGACGACGCTTGCCCAGACAACCTGTCCCGTTGGGGGCTCCCCAAAGGGTATCGACGCCACGGTCAGGGCCACGATGAAAAGCACAACGGCCGTTCGCGAAAGCCAGATCACCGGCAGAGCGGCCCGGTGGGGAATTGTCGATTGGATCGGAATTGCCATCGAAGGCTCCAAATGGGTTTGCGTGCTGGCGGGGTCAGGAGTGTCGAAGCGGGACCTCAGCTCCGCGTTCCCGGGTTCTCAGCCCACAGCCTCAGGCGACCGGCCACACCACCCTGGTCTGCCACGTCGCAGGATCCGGTTGCTGTTCCGGATCGGTCAGGTAGTACTCCCACATCGTGTCCGAGGGGGCGGCACCATCGGCCTCCATCCGTTGCCGGATGGCATCGTAGGTGGTACCCAAGGTGTCATAAGGGCCGGTATGGACAGCTTCGAACGCGTCCGTATCGGGCAGTGTTCCGCTGGCCACTTCGCCTGTCCCCCGGAAGTTCCCGGCGATAGGGAACCCCGCTTCAACATCCACAGTTTCGCCGGGCATCCCGTGGTACAGCGCGAACGGCGGCCCCGCCGGCCTGGCTCCCTGCATCTGGACTGCCGCCATCACGGCGCCGAAAGCGCGGCCGAAGAAGCCTGTCAGCGCGTCCATGGGGACCCTTTCGCGCACCACGGCAACGGGTTGTTCGGGAACATGGATCTTTCGGGGCTGCTGGCCATCTTCAGTCATGGCATCAGCTTTGACCTGCCGGCAACAGCGCGACAGGGCCAGAGGACTCTAACTGTCAGCCCGCAGCGCCGTACGCTTCCTGCATCCACGTCCGGACCTCGGCATCGAGTTGGGTGCTGTCAGTGAGCTCCAGGTGGTGCATCCAGGTTTGGGCCGAAGGATGCACGATCTGCTTGAAGCGCGGTGAACCCAGGTCCCGCGGCAGGGCCAAAGACAGGACAAGCGGAACCGCGGATTTCACATAAAGACCGGGCCGCCAGAGGTACGCGAACCCGCGGCGCCGGCGAAAGGAAATCTGGCTCTTGCCCACCCTTATCCCAAAGGGTCCCAGGCCCGCCGCCATTCGCTCCACCGCTTCGTAGAGGCCAAGCGCGGTGGGCGCCCCGTCGAAGAACTGTTCCACCGTCCGTAACTGCACCGACATTGCCGCCCTATGGCTCACTGGTGCTGATCGTTACGGCTTGCATGTGGGCTCCGGTCTGCGTCGGCGGCAGGTCTTCCCCCAACGTTGCCGAGACGCCCGGAGCCGTGGACAGGGCCGAAGGTCACATCGGCGGTAACAGAAGGCGGGCTGGGGCCAAATGCCCTAGCCCGCCTGACGGCAGCAGGGTAGGTTCAGTTCCATGTGCGATGACCTTCACCGCCTCGTGCCGAAGGGTCCTGGATGAGGAAGCAGGCGTCCCCAACCATGGCAACCGGCCCTGGTCCGGGCAGCCTTGATGCCGGTGAACCTGCCGGCTCGCCCATGGAAAAGGCCCGGGTCTTTCTCAGGCGGTATCCCGTCGTCGCACTGACTTTGCTGGTGCTCCTGGCCACGTTGGTGCTGGTTCAGTTCGGCCTGGAACTGCAGGTCCGCATCCTGGCGTCGGCTTACGCGGCCGTTATCGTGGTGGCGCGCGCGGCCGGCATGGTCCGGTCGCTGCGTGAAGGCCGCTGGGGCATCGACCTTTTGGCGCTGATGGCCATTGCCAGCACCGTGGCGGTGGGCGAATACCTCGCGGCCCTGGTGGTGATCCTGATGCTCACCGGCGGGGAGGCGCTGGAGAATTTTGCCCAGGGCCGCGCAGCGCGGGAACTGGTACCCGTTGACGGTGAACTCCTGTCCGATTCAGCCAGCCTGGATGAGTCGTCGCTGACGGGCGAAAGCCTGCCGGTGGAACGCACCCGGGGGCAGCAGCTGCTCAGCGGCGCCGTCAACGGCGTGGCGGCCATCCGGATGCGGGCAGCGGCCACCGCGGCAGACTCACAGTACAGCCGCATCATCGCCCTGGTGGAGGAGGCTTCCAACAGCCGCGCTCCCGTGGTCCGGCTGGCCGACCGCTACGCAGTGCCCTTCACCCTCCTCGCCCTGGCCATGGCAGGTACGGCATGGCTGTTGTCCGGTGAGCCGCTGCGCTTTGCCCAGGTCCTGGTGGTGGCCACGCCGTGCCCGCTGCTGATCGCGGCGCCGGTGGCGTTCCTGGCCGGCACCAGCCAGGCCGCCCACAAGGGAATCATCATCAAGAACACCAGGACCCTTGAACAGCTGGCGAAGGCGCAATCAGCGGTCTTCGACAAAACCGGAACCCTCACGTCGGGACGTCCCGTCCTCGATGAGATCAGGGTGTCGCCCGGTCACGGGGAAACACTGGGCAGCAGGAAGCTCCTGCAGCTTGCAGCCTCCGCGGAACAGTACTCCTCGCATGTGCTGGCAGCTTCGGTGATCGAAGCCGCCAAGGCGGCCGGCATGGGACTCCTGCCCGTGACGCAGGCGACCGAAAACGCCACGCACGGTGTGGAGGCCATCTGTGACGATCAGCAGGTGGTGGTCGGAAAAGCGGGCCTGGTCCGCAGTTCATCCACCGGGTTCCGGGAGGCTGCAGTCCGCAGCGGCCAGCTTGCCGTCCATGTGGCCGTCAACGGCGGGTACGCCGGTGCCTTGATCATGAAGGATCCATTGCGCGGCAACGCCGTGGATACCCTGGCGCGTCTGCGCAGCCTCGGCGTGCAGAACACGATGCTCCTGACCGGTGACGCCAAGGCCACGGCCGCGCACATTGCCGAGGAAGCCGGGATTGACCGCGTCCAGGCGGAATGCCTGCCTGAGGACAAGGTCAATACTGTGGCCGCGTTGGCGGAACGGCCGGTCCTGATGGTGGGCGACGGCGTGAACGACGCTCCCGTCCTGGCCGCTGCGGATGTTGGCATCGCGATGGGGGCCAAGGGCGCCACGGCGGCGAGCGAATCCGCGGACGTGGTGATCATGCTCGATGACCTGTCCAAAGTGGCCCAGGCCGTGGCCATCGGAAAGCGCACGGTGGGTGTTGCCCTGGTGAGCATCTGGACGGGCATAGGACTCAGCATCGTCCTGATGGCCATTGCCATGACCGGATACATTCCCGCCGTCGCCGGCGCACTCCTCCAGGAACTGGTTGACCTGGCCACCATCCTGAACGGCCTTAGGGCACTGCACGGTGCCGATAGGAAATCCGGTCCACGGAGGCCGCCGGCGGCATGACTTTTGGCCCTTCCCAGCTCAACCCGCAGCCGGGATCGTGGTGACCATGAACGCAGAAACAGGAGCCAAGCCGGTCATCGTGGGTGTGGACGGGTCCGAATACTCCTCCGCAGCCCTCCGCTACGCGGGCACGCTGGCAGCCCGCCTGGGCACACGGCTCGAAGTCATCTCATGCATCGGGATGCCGGACTACCTGGTGATGTCACGCCTCGAGGGGGCCGACCGGCAGTTCACCGCCAGGTTGGAGGACGCTGCCGGGCGCCTGGTGGAGGATGCCCTTGGCCGGGCGTTTTCCGCTGAACGGCCGGAAAACATCGACGTGACCATCAAGTTCGGATCACCGGCGAAGGTGCTGGTGGACGAGAGCCGGCGGGCACAAATGCTGGTGGTTGGACGGCACGGCGAAGGCGGCCTGCTCAAGTCGTCCATGGGCTCCGTCAGCAAGGCCTGCGCTGCCCACTCCAACTGTCCCGTGCTCCTGGTTGGTCAGGAGGCGGACGCTGTGTGAGGACCGCGGAGGGCCTGACCTCTGAACAGGCCGCGCAGCTCCTGAAACAGGCGGGCCCTAACCAGCTTCCCGCGGAGAAACCCGTTCCGCAGTGGCGGAAGCTCTGGGGCGAAATGACTCACTTCTTCGCCCTCATGCTGTGGTGCGCCGCCGGGCTGGCTTTCATCGCGGACATGCCGCAGCTCGCCGTGGCGATCATCGTCGTCGTCATTGTCAACGGAGTCTTTGCGCACATCCAGCAGGAACGTGCCCAGCACGCCGCCGCCCGGCTGCGTGGCCTGCTGCCCGCCGACGTGGTGGTCCGGCGGGACGGGAAGGTGCGCAAGGTCCACGCCAGTGAGCTGGTGGTCGGCGACGTGGTGCTGCTTGCCGCCGGCGACCGCGTCCCCGCGGACTTGGTGCTGCTGTCAGCGTCTGCCTGCGCAGTGGACGAATCCATGTTAACGGGCGAAAGCGCCCCTGTGCCCAAAATCGCGGGTGACCCGGCTTGGGGCGGCACGTTCCTGGTCAACGGCTACGCGGAAGCAGCGGTTTCCGCGACAGGTGCCGGGACCAGGCTGGCCGGCATCGCTGCCCTGACCAGCGGGGCGGTTTCTCCGCCTACACCGCTGTCCCAGGAACTGCGCCGGATCGTCCGCGTTACCGCCGGCATGGCGCTGGGCATCGCTGCGGTCTTCTTCCTGGCGTCGCTGCTGGTGGGCTTCCAATGGCGGGACTCGTTCCTGTTCTCCATTGGCGTTGCCGTGGCGCTGGTCCCGGAAGGCCTCCTCCCCACGGTCACGCTGTCGCTGGCCATGGGGGCCCAGCGGATGGCTTCGCGCAGCGGGTTGGTCCGGAACCTCGAGGCAGTGGAAACGCTGGGTTCAACCACTTTTATCTGCACCGACAAAACCGGGACCCTGACGCAGAACCGGATGAACGCCGTCGAAGTCTTCACAGCGGCTGGTCCCGTCCACCTGACGGGCCAGGGATACGCTCCCGACGGCGACGTGCAGGGAAGCGGGGTGGAAGAGGCAGCCGCGGCGGCGCTGGCAGCGCGTACCGCTTCCCAGGGCCGCGCCGAGTTCCACAACGGGCAGTGGCGGGCGCAGGGCGACCCCATGGAAGCGGCCATGGACGTCCTGGCCCGCAGGCTCACAGGCACCGAGGCCGGCCCTGCCCCCTGGCGCCGGTTGCCGTTTGATCCCGTGCGGCGGCGCGAATCCGCCCTCCTGGGAACCGATCTTTTCTGCAAAGGTGCCCCCGAAACCGTGCTGCCGGTCTGTGAAGCCGTGCCCGGCCCAGTCAAGGAACAGGTGGAGGTGATGGCCGCACGCGGGCTGCGCGTCATCGCGGTTGCGAGGCGCCGGCTCGGCGGAGCGCCTGCTGCGTGGCAGTCCACTCCAGCCTTGGAACTCGAAACGGGCATGGAACTCCTGGGCCTGATCGGACTGCAGGACCCGCCCCGGGAGGATGTGGGGGACGTGATCCGCGCGGCCCGGCAGGCAGGCCTCAGGATCGCCATGATCACCGGAGACCACCCCGCCACGGCAGCGGCGATTGCCCGCCAGATCGGCCTGACCGGGAGTCCCGAACTTGTGTTGGAAGGCGCGGACCTGCCGGAGGACGACCAGATACTGGGCGCACTCCTGGACCGCGACGGCGTGGTGGTCAGCAGGGTCTCACCGGAGCAAAAGCTCCGCGTGGCCAAGGCGCTGCAGGCCCGCGGGCATGTGGTGGCGATGACCGGCGACGGCGTTAACGACGGCCCTGCCCTCCGTGAAGCGGACATCGGTGTGGCTATGGGCCTCAGTGGAACAGACGTGGCACGTGAGGCCTCGGACCTGGTCCTCCTTGACGACCATTTCGGCACCATCGTGGCCGCCATCGAACAAGGCAGGGCCACCTACGCCAACGTCCACCGGTTCCTCACCTACCACCTCACAGACAACGTGGCGGAACTGACCCCCTTTGTGATCTGGGCACTGTCCGGCGGGCAGTTCCCGCTGGCCCTGGGGGTCCTGCAAATTCTCGCCCTGGACATCGGAACCGATTTGCTTCCGGCCCTGGCCCTTGGCGCAGAACCGCCCGGCAGGCGCATTCTGGCCCGGCCGCCCGAACGACGGCACCTGATGGACCGGCAGTTGATTATCCGGGTCTTCTGCATCCTGGGTCCCGTGGAGGCTGCAATGGAAATGGCAGTGTTCTCCGCTGTCCTGGCCGGCGGCGGATGGAGCCGGGGCCAGGTTCCCGGGGCAGGGCTGCTGATGGCGGCCTCCGGTGCCGCTTTCACCACCGTGGTCCTGGGACAGGTAGCTAACGCTTTCGCCTGCAGGAGCGCCACGTTGCCGCCCTGGAAGCTGGGCTGGGCGACCAACAGGCTTCTGGTATGGGCCGTCCTGGCTGAACTGGCCATCCTTGCAGCCTGCCTGTACGTGCCCTACCTCGCCACGCTGCTGGGCCAGGCACCGCCAACACCGGCGGGCTTCCTGCTGGCGCTCCTTGCGGCACCTGCTGTCCTCCTGGCGGACTGGATCCACAAAACGGCGCGCGGGCGGCTGCGGCGGAGCAGGACCTAAGACTCTGCATGCCC
This sequence comes from Arthrobacter sp. E44, assembly GCF_041877125.1. Taxonomy (NCBI): domain Bacteria; kingdom Bacillati; phylum Actinomycetota; class Actinomycetes; order Micrococcales; family Micrococcaceae; genus Arthrobacter; species Arthrobacter sp. E44. Next base: position 158,131 of record NZ_JBHDJA010000009.1, on the reverse strand, counting down.
CGGTTGGTGGAGTCCAGAATCAAGCCATGAGTGCCGCCGCAGACACGTCCCTGGCCAACGCCAACGTCAAATGGATCGAGGACACCGGGATCGCGGACATCCCATCCGTGGGAGGGAAGAACGCCTCGCTGGGCGAATTGAGCCGTGCACTGCAGTCCGCGGGGGTCAGGGTACCCGAGGGGTTCGCCACCACAGCTGCCGCCTACCGGGCGTTCCTTGCTGCGAACGGCCTGGAGCCGCTGATCAGGAAGCACATGGAGGACCAGCGAGCCGGAACGTCCACGCTTCGCCAGGCCGGGGCCGCGATCCGTGAGCTGTTCCTGCAGGCCACCTTCCCTGAAGACATTGCCGCGGACATCCAGGAACACTACCGGGCCCTGTGCCAGCGGGCCGGGCAGACCCAGGTTGCCGTTGCGGTCCGCAGCAGCGCCACTGCGGAGGACCTCCCGGACGCCAGCTTCGCCGGCCAGCAGGAAACCTTCCTGAACGTGGCAGGCGGCCGCGCGGTGTTGGACGCTTGCCGGCGCTGCTATGCCTCCCTGTTCACGGACCGCGCCATCAGCTACCGCGAAATGAAGGGATATGACCACCTGGACGTCGCCCTGTCCGTGGGTGTGCAGCGGATGGTCCGCTCAGACCTGGGCGCGTCAGGGGTGATGTTCTCGATCGACACCGAGTCCGGTTTTCCAGGCGTGGTGGTGATCAGCGCAGCCTGGGGCTGGGAGAGACGGTGGTCCAGGGGACCATCAACCCGGACAAGTACCAGGTGTTTAAGCCGCTCCTGGCAGAGGAACGCTTCAGCCCCGTGATCGAGCGCGAGCTCGGTGCGAAGGAACGCAAAATGGTGTACAGCCAGGGCGGGGACGCGCGGACGAGGATGGTCGAGACCTCGGAGCGGGAGCAGCGCTCGCTGGTGCTGGATGACCGGGAGGTTGTCCTCCTGGCCCGCTGGGCCGTTGCCGTGGAGGAGCACTACGGGCGCCCGATGGATATGGAGTGGGCCAAGGACGGGATCACCGGAGAACTCTTCATGGTGCAGGCAAGGCCGGAAACCGTGCAGGCCCGCAGGAGCACAAGCACGTTCCGGACCTACCACCTTGCACAGCCCGGCAAGGTCCTGGTCTCCGGCGCCGCGATTGGCGACGCCATTGCCCGGGGCCAGGCCTGCGTGGTGCGGGATGCGAAGGAAATTGAATCCTTCGTGGACGGGTCCGTGCTGGTCACCCGGATGACGGACCCGGACTGGGTGCCCGTGATGAAGCGTGCCGCTGGCATCATCACGGACCACGGCGGCCCGACCAGCCACGCGGCCATCGTCAGCCGCGAACTGGGCGTGCCCGCCGTCGTGGGCACGCGCAACGCCACCGAAGCATTGTCCGACGGCGTCCCGGTCACCTTGTCCTGCGCCGAAGGCGAGGAGGGCCGCGTCTACGAAGGACTGCTGGAGTTCTCAGTGGAAGAAGTGGACATGCAGACACTTCCGGCCACCCGCACGGCCGTGATGATCAACATCGCCAGCCCGGCTGCCGCCTTCAAATGGTGGCGGCTGCCCGCCGCCGGCGTGGGCCTGGCCCGGATGGAGTTCATCATCAACAACCTGATCCGCATCCATCCCATGGCCCTGGTCCACCCGGAGAAGGTGACTGACCCGGAGGAGGCTGCGCTCATCCGGCAGCTGACCCGCGGCTATGAGGACCCGCAGGAGTATTTCGTCGACGTGCTGGCAACCGGGATCGCCAAGATTGCCGCTCCCTTCCATCCCAAGCCCGTCATCGTCAGGTTGAGCGATTTCAAGACCAACGAGTACGGCCACCTGATCGGCGGCAGCGCCTTCGAACGCCCGGAGGAAAACCCCATGCTCGGGTTCCGCGGGGCCTCCCGCTACTACAGCAGCCACTACCGCGAAGGATTCGCCCTGGAGTGCAAAGCCCTGAAACGCGTGCGCGAGCAGGCGGGGTTCGGCAACGTCATCGTCATGGTTCCCTTCTGCCGTACCGTGCGGGAAGCAGACCAGGTGATCGCGGCCATGGAGGAACAGGGATTGGTCCGCGGCAGGGAAGGGCTCCAGCTCTACATGATGTGCGAGATTCCGTCGAACGTGGTCATGGCAGCGGAATTTGCCAAGCGCTTTGACGGCTTCTCCATCGGGTCCAACGACCTCACGCAGCTGGTGCTGGGCGTGGACCGCGACTCGGAGGAACTTGCGGGGCTGTTCGACGAGCGGGACCCGGCAGTGATGGCCATGATTGCCGAGGCGATCAGCAAGGCCCACGCGGCCGGCATCAAGATCGGGATCTGCGGGCAGGGGCCCAGCAACCATCCGGACTTCGCAGAGTTCCTGGTCGGCCTGGGCATCGATTCCGTGTCCCTGAACCCTGACACCTACGTGCGGACGCTCCCTGTCATTGCCGCGGCGGAGGCACGGGCGTACGAAAGTGCCTGGCAGCCCGAGGGGTGATCCCCGGGAAGCCAGGCACCGGCGTCGTACTTAAACTGTCCTTAACCCCTGCTGATGGGGATCTTTGACGCCGCAGCTTCCTGCCCCTGGTCCGGCATCGGAGCCCGGACTTCGAGGAGGCCGTCCTTGTACGAGGCAGTGATGTCGCCTTGCTGGACGCCGCTGGGGAGGGGAATCCGACGCATGAAGGAGCCGTAGCGGAATTCGGACCGGTAGCTGTCCTTGTCCTTGTGCTCTTTCTTTTCCTGCCGCTCCGCCTTGATCGACAACACGCCGTCGGCAATCGTGACGTCAACGTCCTTTTCCGGATCTATGCCGGGCAGCTCGGCCCGCACCACGAGCGTGTTGCCGTCCATCATCTCCTCAACCCGAATGGCCGAGGAACCCATGTCGCCGTCGAACAGCCTCTCGATAACATCCATCGGGGAGCGCCGGGTGTCGAACCATCTCATCAGGTCAGTCATTCTTGCCTCCTGCTCATGTGGAAGCCGGACCATCGCGTTGCCCGGCAGTTCCACCTTCCCCTTCCCGGGTGGCCGCTTCCAGAGTCAAAGGTCCCAGCCCGCCTTTGTGGCCGCGCAAGGATGGCCGCCGCGTAAAACGCCCCACCAGCTCAATAGCCACGCAACCTGCTGCGGCAACGGCGGTGGAAAGGATCAGCAGGGCGGGAGGCGGCCAGTCCACGCGGAAGAAGTCCCGCGCCACCGGGACGGTGAACAACAGGACCAGCCCTGCGTACATTCCGGCAAGGATCAGGACCTTGGTTGGGCTGAGGGGGCGCGATGCCATCACCAGGATCCACGCGGCCACCAGGCCCAGGGTCAGGGTGGCCGCAGACTGCGCAGACTCTTCGCTGTATCCGCCCCATGTCTGGGCATAGCCACTGACGGCAAGGACGCACAGGGCGGCGCAGATGCCGGCCGGAACAGCGAAGGCGAGGGAACGCCGGAGGAACCCCGGAGCGTAGCGCTGCCCGCCGGGCTGCAGGGCCAGGAAGAACGACGGCAGGCCAATGGTCAAACCATCCAGGGCCGACAGCTGCCGGGGCAGGAACGGAAAGGCCAGCAACAGGATGCCGGACACCACGGAAATGATGGTGGCGTAGACGGTCTTGCTCAGGAACACCAGGGAAACGCGCTCAATGTTGCTGATGGCCCGCCGTCCCTCGTCCACTACGGCCGGCAGCCGTTCGAAGCGACCGTCCAGCAGGACCAGGCGGGCCACTGCCTTGGTTGCCGGGGAGGCCGAGTCCATGGCAATCCCCAGGTCGGCCTCTTTGAGCGCCAGGACATCATTCACCCCGTCACCGGTCATTGCCACGGTGTGCCCCCGCCGTCTCAGTGCCTCGATCAGGTCCCGCTTCTGGGAAGGTGTCACACTCCCGAAGAGGCTGTTAGCCTCCACCGTTTCCTCCAGTTCGACGGGATCGTCAGGAAGCCGGCGTGCGTCACAGGCAACACCGGTCCCAAACCCCACACGGCGGGCCAGCGCCCCCACCGTGCGGGGGTCGTCTCCGGAGATGATCTTGACGGTTACCCCCTGCCGCCGGAAATAGTCCAGGGTCGACGCTGCGTCCCGGCGGATGCTTTCGCGGAACGTCAGCAGCATGACCGGAACCAGGTCCGGCGGGATTCCCGCGCCTGCGGCATCCCGGGGCAACGGCCCGTCCAGGTACACCAGGGCCAGGGTCCGAAGGCCCGTTGCGGCGAGGGTTGCGGCGCTGCCGTGCGCCGCCTCGCAGCCGCGGCCACTGAGTACTGCGTCGGGGGCACCGAGGATCCATGTGCCGGCAGCGGCGGAGCCCGGCGCAAACGTCACCGAGCTCCACTTGCGGGCAGAGGAGAAGGGGACCGAGTCCTGCTCCTGCGGGGGGACCGGCGCAGGGAAGGCCTTCCCGATGGCTGCGGCGGTGCTGCTGCTGTCTGCGTTGAAACCGAACCACTCCAGCGCCTGCTGCCACCCAGGGGCAGGAACAGTCCCGGCGTGATGGACGGCGTCGAACACCATTGAGCCGGAGGACAACGTGCCGGTCTTATCCAGGCAGAGGACGTCCACCCTTGCCAGCACCTCCACGGCGGCAAGTTCCTGGATCAGCACCTTTTGGCGGGCAAGCCGGAGCCCTCCCACGGCGAAAGCCACGCTGCTCATCAGGAGCAGGCCCAACGGAATCATGGCCATGATGCCCGCAACCGAACCCACGGCCGCAGGCACCCAACGCCCTGATCCCATGGCTCCGGCCCACCCGCCCTGCTCCTGCATTTGGGCATTCGTGAGCAGCAGGGCGGTGGGAAGAAGCAGCCACGTGATGACGGCAAAGACTTTTTCCAGGCCCCGCCGGATCTCTGACGTCACCAGGGAAAACCGGCGCGCCTCAGCTGCCAGCCCGTAGGCGAACGTGTCGGGTCCGACCCGGAGCACGTTTGCGCGCCCGTTACCGGCAAGGATCAGGGACCCGGAGAGCAGCACGGCGCCGCCCTGCTTGGGCACGGGTTCGGATTCGCCGGTCAGCAACGACTCATCCACCTCAAGCGGGTTCCCGTCCAGCAGCATCAGGTCCGCCGTGACCTGGTCTCCGGCGTTGAGTACCACCAGGTCGTCAGGCACCAACTCCTCGGAGGAGATGGTTTCCCGGGCCCCGTTCCTGACCACCGTGCTCCTGGCGGCATGCAATATCGCAAGCTGGTCCAGCGAGCGCTTGGCCCGGTATTCCTGGATGATGCCAATCAGGGAATTGCTGATGGCGGACAACCCGAACAGCGCGTCCCGCCACTGGCCAAGGACCAGCAGCAGGATGAAGCACCCTCCGACAACGCCGTTGAAAAGCGTGAAGACGTTGGCCTGGACAATCTCTCCGACGCTCCTGCTGGTAGCCGTCGGCACGCTGTTGATACGGCCGGCGGCAGTGCGCTCCCGAACTTCGGCAGTGGAGAGCCCGTCCCGGGCATGGCCGATGTCCAGGCCCGGGACCGCGGCCCCGTTGTCCCCGGCTACCGTCATGACGTGGCCAGGCTGCTGACCCGGTCAGTCGTGGTGCTGCTGCCTGTGCACGCGGGTGATGACCGTAGGGCAGGGCGGCTGGGTAAGCACCGCGTGTGCCGTGGACCCCAGGAGGAGCCTTTCGAAGCCACCCCTGCCACGGCTGCCCAGCACCAGCAGACGGGCACCGGCAGCTGCGCGGAGCAAAGCGTCTGCAGGTTCCAGGACGGTCTCCATCACGGTTTGCACCCTGAGGTCCGGGTAGTCCTGCCGGAGGCCTGCCTCCGTTTCGGACAATACGATCTGCTCCTCCTCCACCACATGGGTGGCGAAACTGCTTTGCGGCAGTCCGGCGGAGATCCAGCGGTTGGGGCCGGTGAACGCGTAGAGGACGGTCAGGTCCTCCCCGAGGGCGTCAGCTTCGGCCGCCGCAAAGGCAACAGCCTGCGTTGATTCCCGTGATCCATCAACACCCACCACGATGCCGCGGCCCGGTTCCTGGGCGTCGCCGATGACGGCCACGGGGCATTCGGCCGTGGCAGCCGCCTGCAGGGCCCGGTCCGTGAGGGCACCGCGTGTGTGGCCGCTGGTCCCAAGCACCAGCATGCTGGCATTTTTCGAGTAATCGCCCAGGGCGGCCCCTACGCCGCCCTCCAGGAGCTGGAGGGTCACCTGCAGGCCGGGCTCGGCAGCGGTGGCCTTCTCACCGGCTTCCTTCAGCAGGCCCAGCCCCGATTCGCGCAGGACTTCAAGATAGGGCAGGACTTCGGCGGCCATCCACCGGTCGTCCACCACATTCACGACGGCGAGGGGAAGCTTGAGCCTGTTGGCCCGGGCTGCTGCCCACAACAGGGCGGCATTGGACGCCGAGGAATCAGTGATGCCGACGGCGATTGGCTTGGCAGGTGCCATGGGGGACCATCCTTTGCGGGTTCTTGTGGCGGGGTGTGGTGCAGGAGCAGGGGAGTGTTCGTGTGCCGACCTAATCCGCGCTCGGTTCGCGCGGCGGCCACCAGTGGGTTGGCGCGGCGATGACGAACCTGCGCCCACTGATTTCCTGCGGCGTGATCCGGAACAGGACGTTCTTTTGGCCGGGTTGCCATGGGGAAAGCCCTGCATCCATGGCGTCCTGCGTTTCCTCGGCATCGGTAACGATCAGCGCGTGCCCCTTGAGGATGACGCTCCAGGCGATGGTGCCGTACTGGTTCATTCCGTCCGCCTCGACGGCCACTGCCTTATGTTCGGCGAGGGAGGCAAGCTTGGTTCCTTCCCCCGTCCGGATGAGCAGGGTGCCGTTGGTGGGGACAAAGTTCACGGGATAGTTCTCAACAATGTCCCCGTCCGTGAAGGCGATCCTGCAAAGGGACGTTGAACGAAGGTATCGCCAGCAATCGTGGACGCCCAGTTCCTTGATTTCCGGTTCAGTCGCTGCGGTGTTCATGGCCGTAGCCTAGAGCCGGGTACAGCCCCCGGCTAGGGAAGAAGGTCCCGCGCCCCCTAGCGCCCCTATTCGGGGACCATTGGGGGTATTTTTACCCCTGCGCTCCTAGAATTAATCGGGAAGCGCCTTCATATTCAGGTGAAGGTGGAATTGGGGGCGGAGGCCGGCACTTCCGTTTCGAACACTTGGACCGCGCCAGGGACCCGCAGCGCCGCAGCTTCCTGCCGCAGGAGGTGGCACGTGAGCACTGACCAGCCCTGGCGCTCGCCGATGAGGGACAGAGTTGAAGACCTGGTACGGGACTTTACGGCCCGCGGGGACGAATTGCTGGATACGCAGGAACGGATCAACGGCCTGTTGGCGGCGGTGGTGGCCCTTGCCGAGGACCTGAGCCTCGAGGCCGTGCTTGACCGGCTCGTGCGGTCTGCGTGTGCCCTGGTCGGCGCGAGGTACGGTGCTTTGGGGGTCATCGGCGAGGACCGGAGGCTAAGCCACTTCATCACGGTGGGAATTGATGAAGAGGGTATCCGTTCCATCGGCGACCTTCCCACCGGCCATGGAGTGCTGGGTCTGTTGATCCGCGAGCCGCGGCCCCTGCGCCTGCATGACCTTGGCCAGCACCCGATCGCTTCGGGTTTCCCTGCAAACCACCCGCCCATGCGGACCTTCCTGGGCGTACCGGTCCGCCTCCGGGACGAAGTCTTCGGCAACCTCTACCTGACGGAGAAACAGGGCGGGGAGGACTTCACAGCTGAAGATGAAGATCTTGCCGTGGCCCTGGCGGCTGCGGCCGGAGTGGCAATCCAGAATGCCCGCCTCTTCGAAGACAGCAGCCGGCGGCAGAAGTGGCTGGAAGCAGGTATGGAGCTGAGCAGCAAATTGATCATGACGTCCCACCCGGGGGATGGGGACAACCTGGATGTTGTTGCCGACACCGCCCTCAAGGTGTCGGACTCGGTGCTTGCGGTCGTGGCCGTGCCGGCCGGTGACGGCTCGCTTCGCTGCCGGTCCTGCCTGGGGGTGCAGGGAATCCAGGCAGGCCAGGAGTTGATGGTTTCACGGGCGGTATCGGGCGTCCTTGAGGGCGGCGGGTCGTTGGTGGTGAAGGATCCGCGGCAGGTGTTCGAGGACGGTGTAGCGGAGAAGCTTGGTTCCGTGCTCGTGTGCTCGCTCGGGCACAGCTCCAGTGACAACGGCGTCCTGCTGCTGGCGCGCGGACAAGGAACTGCCGTGTTCAACCAGGCTGAGGCCGAATCCAGTGCCATCTTCGGAAGCCGGATCGGACTGGCGCTCGACCTGGCCCGCGTGAATGCACTTCGCGAACAAAACCTTCTTTTCACGGACCGGGAACGGATTGCCAGGGACCTGCATGACCTGGTCATCCAGCGCTTGTTTGCTGCCGGGCTGAGCATCCAGAGCCTGCGGCGGTACACCTTGGATCCGGTGGCGCATGAGCGTATCGCCGCCGTGACCACGGAGCTCGATGACACCATCCGTAAGCTGCGGGACACGATCTACTCGCTCCGCACGGCAGATGAGGAACGTGAACCGCTGACGGGCCGGATCCTGCGGGTGGTCCGGGAGAATTCGCGCAGCTACGCCCTGACCCCAAAGGTATCCCTGGACGGAGCGGTGGATTCTATTCGTGAGGATGTGGCAGTGCACTTGTTGTCAGTGCTGTCGGAAGGGCTCAGCAATGCGCTGCGTCATTCCGGCGCCGACGATATCGAGGTGACCGTTGCCGTAGGGAACGGCGACGCTTCGGGCAGGGACGTTCACCGCGGGAACCCTGATGGCAGGAATGCCAGTGCCGGGAGCGCCAATGCCAGGAATGAGGTCCAGCTCCTCATCCACGACAATGGCCGGGGGTTCGCCGAGCCCGGCCAGGTAAGCGGACTGGCGAACATGCGCCACCGCGCTGAGCTGTTGAAGGGCAGCTGCGTCATCGACAGCGTCCCGGGGCAGGGTACGTCCGTGCGGTGGTCGGCGCCACTGGCCTGACCTGTCCGGTCAGGCGGAGTCCGGTGAACCCTTGGTGACGTAGACCGCCGCCTGCGTCCTGCGCTCGAACCCCAGCTTGGCCAGGATGGACGAAACGTAGTTCTTGACGGTCTTTTCGGCCAGGAACAGCTCGTCGCCGATTTGGCGGTTGGTCAGCCCCTGGCCGATCAACGCCAGCACCTTCTTCTCCTGCGCGCTCAGGCCCTCCAAACGGGGATCTGTAGGCGCCGTGGAAAGCCCGGTAATGATCTGCTGCTCCACCCCAGGATCAAAAAGCGATTCTCCGGCAGCGGCCCTGCGGATCCCGGCCAGCAGGTCGTCACTCCTGATCTGTTTCAGGATGTAGCCGGAGGCACCTGCCAGGACCGCCCCGCGCAGGGCCTGTTCGTCGTCGTAGCTGGTGAGGATCAGGCAGCGCAGGCGGGGATCCAGCGAACGCACGTCCCGGCACACTTCGATTCCCGTGCCGTCAGGAAGCCGCCCGTCAAGGATGGCGATGTCCGGGTGCAGGGCGGGGATGCGGCGGGTGGCTTCGGCTGCGGACCCGCTTTCGCCTACGACAAGGAATCCTTCGCCTTCCAGCAGGTCCTTCAGCCCCTGCCGGACAAGCTCATGGTCATCGAGGATGAACACCCGGACCTGCCCCAAAGATCCTGTTGGCCCATCAGTCCCTGCTTCATGCTTGTACACCGAACGCTCCCAATGTCTTCAGGATCAAGGCCCCGCTGCAGACGGGGTAGCCCCCGGGGAGGGCCTGGTCCCATTGTTACCCGGGGAGCCGGTGGCGGGAAGGGACCAAAGTCCACCTCACCGGACCTGGGCCGGGCAACGGGCCCCTCGGCTTGCAAGGACGTGATGACCTTCGGCCCTTCCACGCAGAGCGTTTGTGGTCCATTCTGGGACCGAGCCAAAGGATGGCACCCGGCCACAGGAAAGCATATGGCAGGGCAGCACTTGGCAGGACAGTGATGGGAGCCGGCATGGATGGCCTTGAACCGCACCCGAGGATCATCGTCGGGGTGGATGGATCCGAAGCCTCCGTCGCCGCGCTCCGGGTGGCCCGGGCGATGGCGGAACCAATGTCGGCCAAGGTTGAAGCCTGGGCGTGCTGGGACGTTCCGGCCGGCTACGGCGTGTACCTCGCCGTCGGAATCGAGGGGTTCAAGTATGCCGCGGAACAAGTGCTCCAGCAGGCGCTGGCAGACGCTTTCGATGAACTGCCTCCGTTCGTGCACCCCCGGCTCGTCAGGGGCAAGCCCGGTCCAGCGCTGATTGACGCGAGCCGCAACGCGTCCCTGCTGATTGTTGGAAGGCGGGGGCACGGGAGCTTCGTCCCCGGTTCGGTGAGTTCGGCATGCGTGAGCCACGCGCACTGCCCGGTGCTGGTGGTCCACGCCCCGGAGACAAAAGACCCGGAAGAAGGGGCAGAAGCGGAGGCCGCAGTGGGGGGTGCACACCCCCGCACCGCTGTGGTGCCCTGACCGTTCACCTGGCTGTCCAGCAGTTTCAGCGCCCAGTCAGTGCACATGCGGCCCAGTCAGTGCACATGCGCCTCAATGCAGTTGCGCCCGCTCAATGCTTGGGATGATGTGCTGCGCCTTCTCCCACCAGTTCGTGCAGTCCTTCCACTGCACGGGCGAGCGACAGTGCGGGGGATTGGATGACGAAAGGCATCAGGAGGCGGTTCTCTTTGTCCAGGTGCAGGGCGAAGATCCGCTGGATGGCACCGGCCGCCACAGCCGCGGCCACCCCGTCAGCCGTCCTGAGCTCCTCGATCAGGCCCACGATGACCTGGTGCTCGGCCAGCATGCCGTCCACCAGCAGCTTGGCCTCCGGCATGCCGTGCGGCCCGCTGTAGAGCGGCCCTTCCTCGGCCAGGGCGTGAGGCACCAGCTCCTTGTCACACCAGTCAAGGAGGGTGGCCTGCGCTGCCTGGGCGGCGCCGGCATCCCCAGCCTCCACGGTCTCCGTCAGCAGGCCCACCAGCACGTTCAAGTGCCGCAGCATATCCGCATGGTGGGTTTCCACCGCCTGCAGCGCCTGCCGTTCGGACGAAAGGTCCTTGCCGTTCCCGTTCATTCGTTGTTGCCTTCCACTTGGGTAACGCGCCGGTTCCTGCTCCGCACGGACCACCGGAGGTCCTTGATGGCCCAGTAGCCGCCCCCGTTCATGAGGGCAAACCCTGCGATGCCCACGGGGGGCACCCGCATCACCAGGCCCAGGAGGAGGACGCAGACACCTGCCGCGAAAACGACCAATCCGCGGCTGATCCGGGCCCTGCGGGACAGCGCGGCGCTGTCCCTGCTGAGCATGTCGGCGAGCCGGGGATCGTCCTCTTCCAGTCCGTGGCCGATCAGTTCAAGTTCGCGTTTCTCGAATTCAGAGAGTGGCATCGTTGCACCCCCGCGGTTCGTTGCCTGTAGGACCCGGGAACTCAGGCACCCGGCTGGCCGCGCAGGACGGACAGCCTGTTCTGGTATTCCAGCGCGTCGATCTCGCCGCGGGCAAACCGCTCGGCAAGCACGTCCTCTGCCGGCCGCGGGGACTGCTGCAGCGGGTGCGGAGACGGCGCCCGCAGGGAGCGGGCCAGCAGGACAATACCGGTGATGATTGCTCCCCAGACCACCACCATGCTGATGCTCATCAGGACATAGCCCCACAGGCCCATGCCGTCATTCCAGCCGTACACTTCCACGACCTCCGGGTTCTGAAAGGCGGGCGCCAGCCGTCTGCCTTCCCTTTCAGTATTGGGCGCCCAGGGTGCGGAAGGGAGAGCCATTGGTCCTGTTCCAGCGGCGTGCACCACCGCTTTGGCCGGCTTGCCCAACGGGGCTTTTGACACTGGCGCAGGTGGTGCAGGCCCGGGACCCTGAAGCACGGCGTGATTCTGGAATCGCGGACAACCCGCGGAAGCAGGGAGAGGAGCGCATGGCCTCCAGGGAAAAAGCCGCCGACGGCGTGACGCCGCAGCATGCGTTCCTCGCTGCTTGGGTGGGCTGGGTAAGCCTCGGTGAGAGCATTGGGTTCCTTGCCCCGGCCCTTGCCCAGTTCCTTGCCGCAACTGTCTGGCCCGGCGCGGATTTTGGGCTTCTGGTCCTGGCCGGGTTGGCTGAAGGTGCTGTCCTGGGCTGGTCCCAGGCCCATGTCCTGCGATCGCGGCTGCCGCGCATTTCCACTTCACGATGGATTCTGTTGACCGCGGCGGGTGCGGCCTTCGCCTGGTCCGTGGGAATGCTGCCGTCGGCCTTCGAGACATGGCAGGATTGGCCGCCGGCGGCCTGGATAGGGGCCGGCGGTGTGGCAGCCATCCTGCTGCTCGGGTCCATTGGAACTGCCCAATGGTTCGAGCTGCGCCGCCATACCTTCCGGGCATGGCGCTGGGTCGTCGGGAGTTCTGCGGCGTGGGCCGCGGGTCTGTCGGTCTTCATGCTTGTGGCCCCTCCTCTATGGCAGCCGGGGCAGCCTGCCTGGCTGATCGCTGCCATCGGGGTGGCGGCAGCAGTTCTGATGGCAGTAGTGATGGCCCTGGTCACCGGCCTGGTGCTGATACGCCTTCTGCAGGTGACCCGGACGGCCGGGGCAGGACGTTGAAGCGCGGAGCCTTGATGCCCGCGGAATTAAAAGCCACGGCGCCGGAAGCGCTTGTCCAGGGCGACGACGAGGGAGGCCAACAGCGCCAGGCCGAAGATCCGCAACCACGCCTCTGCGCTGATGGGGGCGGTGTGGAAGAGTTCGTTCATCAGCGGGACGTAGGTGAGGGCCAGTTGGCCGGCTGTCTGGACCATGACGCCGAGGAGCAGCCAGCGGTTGCCGAAGGGCATTATCCGCCAGGCGGGGCGGGTCAAGGACCGGCAGCTGAAGAGGTAGAACACCTCCACCGCCACGAAGAGGTTCACTGCGGAGGTGCGGGCCTGCGCCACCGATGCGCCGACGGCCGCTTCGTGTTCGAAGAGCCACCAGGCCCCGGCCACCAGCAGGGCCGACACGAGCAGGATCCTAACGGTGAGCGCCCACGTCAGGAGGGGGCGGTCCGGTGCCCTGGGCGGTCGGGACATCAGGCCTTGCTCCTTCGGCTCGAAGGCGAGCATCAGTCCAAGGGCGACGGCGGTGGTCATGTTGATCCAGAGGATCTGGGTGGGCAGGATGGGCAGCGTAGCGCCCAGCAGGATGGCCACGAGGATCACCAATCCCTCGGCCATGTTGGTGGGGAGGGTCCAGACGATGAACTTGGTCAGGTTGTCGAAGACATTCCGGCCCTCTTCGACCGCTGCTTCAATGGTGGCGAAGTCGTCGTCAGTCAGGACGATGTCCGAGGCCTCCTTGGCCACCTCGGTTCCGGTGCGTCCCATCGCGATGCCCACGTTCGCCTGCCGCAGGGCGGGGGCGTCGTTCACGCCGTCGCCGGTCATGGCGGCCACGTGCCCGCGGGATTGCAGGGCATCGATAAGGCGAAGCTTCTGTTCAGGCGAAACCCGTGCAAAAACCGTGGCGCGCTCCACGGCATCCGGGAACCGGTCTGCCGGGATGTCGTCCAGCTGGGCCCCCGTCAGGGCAGTTCCGGCATCATGGTCTGCGGCCAGCCCCACCGCCGCGGCCACGGTCACCGCCGTCCGTATGTGGTCTCCCGTGATCATCTTGACGCCCACGCCGGCACGCCGGCAGGCCGCAACGGAGGCCGCGGCGGCCGGCCGCGGTGGGTCATGCATGCCCTGGAGTCCGGTAAAGGTCATCCGGCCCCGCAATTCCATGGTGGAAAGGGGACCGCCGGTAGCGGGGAGGCGCATCATGGCAGTGGCCAGCACCCGCAGCCCGGTGTCTGCGAGCGCGTGTGCGGCGCTGAGCACCGAATGCCTGTGGAGGGGACTGGCGCCGCCGTCGGTGTCCATTTCGTGGCCGCAGAGTTCCAGGACCCGTTCCACGGCGCCCTTGACGAACACCGTTCCGCCGCCGTGGGGGAGCGTTGAAGTGTGCAGTGTTGCCATGAACTGCCGCTCGGAGGTGAACGGCTGCTCGGCCTGCCGCGGGTTGGCGGCCAGGAATTCCCGGACCCGGATGCCGCCTTTCCCTGCCGCCACCAACATCGCCGCCTCGGTAGGGTCACCCCGAACCTGCCATCCGGACCCCTCGGGCCGGATGGTTGCGTCGTTGCAGGCGGCACCACCCAGGAGGGACCAGTACAGGGCAGCATCCCGGTCTGCCGGCCGCGTTGCCGCGCCGGGTGCCTGTCCGCCGGTGCCGTCTCCGGCTGAAGGGATGATGAGGCCCTCCGGTCCGTAGCCGGAACCCGTGACGTCGTACCTGCCCGAGGGCGTCCAGAGCGCCCGGACTGTCATCTGGTTCTCCGTGAAGGTGCCTGTCTTGTCGGAGCAGATGACCGTGGTGCTGCCCAGCGTTTCCACCACTGGAAGCCGGCGGACCACGGCACGGCGGCGGGCCATCCGGCGCACGCCGATGGCAAGCGTTACCGTGACGGCGGCGGGAAGACCCTCCGGAATGGCGCCCACGGCCAGCGCGACGGCGGCGGTGAACATCTGTCCCGGGCGTTCCCCATGTGCCAGGCCGGCGAGGAAGGCTACGGCAGCGAGGGTAAGGATGGCGATGGTGAGCGTGGTGCTGAAGCGTGCCAGCTTCAGGGTCAAAGGTGTGGCCACGGGGCGGACGGCGCCCATGAGGCGGTGGATCTCGCCGAGTTCGGTTTCACCGCCGACGGCGACGACGATTCCTGCGCCGGTGCCGGCGGTCACCAGTGTGCCGCTGTACAGCATGTTCCTCCGGTCGGCCACGGGCGTGACCTGGGGGAGTACCACCTCGTCCTTGGCCACAGGGTCCGATTCTCCCGTGAGCGCGGATTCGTCCACCCGGAGGGCGGACAGGCGCACCAGGCGCAGGTCGGCGGGTACCTTGTCTCCCGCCTCGAGCAGCACAAGGTCGCCGGGGACCAGGTCTTCGGAGGGGACCTGCATCCGTTCGCCGCCACGCATTACGGTGGCATGTGTGCGGACCAGCGAATGGAGGGCATCCAAGGCTGCTTCTGCCCGCACCTCCTGGACGAAACCGATCAGCGTGTTAACCAGGACCACGGCGAGGATGACTGCAGAGTCCAGGAATTCGCCAAGGAACACGGTAACCACGGCGGCGGCCAACAGGACATAGACCAGCGGGTTGTTGAACTGGCGTCCCAGTTTGCGGGCAATGCCTCCACTGTGTGACCGCGGTAGCTCGTTTCTCCCGAATTGGGCGCGTCGGCGCTCTACCTCGCCATGGCCCAGGCCCCTGGCGGCGTCCGTTCCAAGCAGGATCACCACTTCGTGGACCGGGAGACCGTGGTGGGCAGGATCCGGAGGGCCGTCCTGCCTCCGGCGGCCGGATCCAGGCTCCGGGCTCCTCAACCGCCCCTTCCCGGTGGTCCGCCGTCGTACTTCACCGGCCGGCACCGCGCTCACCCGCCCCGGACGTTAATTACCGTCTTCGCAGCTGTCCTGGTCAGTGGTTTCCGGCGTCTTCGGAGTGCTCCTCTGGTGTGTGCACCACCAGGACCGGGCAATGGGCGTGGGCCACGATGGCGGAACTTACGGAGCCCAGGAGCAGGCCACCGAACCCGCCGTGCCCGCGGCGCCCCACCACGATCATGTCCGCGTCGCGGCTGGCATCGATCAGCGCTTCACGGGGGTGGCTCCGGATCAACGACGAGGTGACATTTGCCGGCGTCTCCGCTCCGAACGCCTGCACCACGGCCTCGTCCAGGACCTTTCTGGCGCCCTCCTCGAAGCCCTCGATGCCCATCATGACGTAGCCGCTGTACATCTGCGGGTACTCCCAGCAGGCCACTGCCTGGACCTTTGCGCCCAGGGGAGTGGCGAGCCGCTGCGCCTGGCGAAGGGCCTCCACGGATGCTTCCGATCCGTCAACGCCCACCACGATCCTGGCTATTGGTGCCCCGGCAATGCTCATTTCCGCTCCCTTGGTCCGCCCGCTTGCTTTAACCCGCGCTGTCACGCCTATCTTGCCTGCACAAGTGGGACCGGGCCAGGGTCCAAGGTCACGGCGCCCCGGCAGGGGGCACACCGGCCGGCGGAATGGCCACCCCGGACCGTGCCGGTTCGGTTGCGCCCTGGTCCAGCCGGAACGGCGGATATTCGTCCCGCATCAGTGCGGTGTACACCAGGACCCGGTAGATCCAGCGGTCAACGCCGAGGATGAAATCGAACAGCGGGCGCTGGTAGCGGCCCGTGAACAGCAGGATCACTGCCGCTATCAGGACCAGCAGCCCCAGCAGGGACGGGCCCGCTTCCTGGACATATGTCGTCCCGCCGAAGTTGTTTTCCGCCCGCCACCGCCACGTGGTGTTGGTAAAGGCAGCGACCACCAGCAGGTGCGGGATCGACAGCAGCCACCATTTCACCAGGACCAGGCCGCGGGACAGCCGCTCCGGGTAGTCGACGTCAAAGTCGGCGGGGTAATTGGTGCGCTTCAGTGTGAACGGCGGGTACAGGTCCGTGCCGACGGCGGCGTAGGCGTAGAACGCCACCCGCCAGTTCCACCGCATGACGCCCACGTTGAAGTCGAACAGTGCCCGCGGGTAGCGGCCGGTGAACAGGATGCCGAACCCGGCCACGATGGTGGTGATGACGAAGGCGAACCAGAGGAAGAAGAGCAGGATGAAATGCGGAATCGCCAGGAACCACTTCACCAGCCACATCCACCGCGACAGGGCCGGGTCGATGTCCCCGAAGAGCCTTGCGGGGTAGCCGGGGGCACCTGGCACCGGGGTGAAGGTTTCAGAGGGCGGCGCGGCCCCGGGTGCCGGGGGTGCTCCGACCACCGGCGCCGGGTACACAGGTGCGCCTTCCGCCGGCCCGCTGTAGGGAGGCTCACCGGCAGGTGGTCCTGCGGAAGGATGCGCGGCGTGCCGTCCAAGGCCGGACGCCCCCAGGATGATGAGGGGAATGCCGATCACCAAGGCAATGATCCCGCCTACCAGCAGGCCCGTTGCTGCCGGCTGGAAGAGGTCCGAGTGGAAGCCTGCCTGCAGCCGCACATCCACCCCTTGGGAGGCATCGGCGTTCATCACCACCACTTCCCAGGCGCCGGGCGCGATGTTCCAGGTGAGCTCCTGCTGCCCGGATCCTGTTGCGGAGGCGCTCCAGAAGCGCTGGTCGGCAGGCGGGGATGCAGGATTGTTGCCCGGAACGTCGCGGTAGTCCGCACGGAAGGGCTGCTGCCGGATGTTCAGCAGCTCCGAGTGATGCACGCCTGACAGGTACTGCTCCACGTCGGCCTGCCGGCCAATGCCAATGAACACGGGCTTGTCCGGCGTTACTGATGCAGCCCGCAGCCTCAGCTTTCCGATGTCAAAGGGCAGCCTGCCGGGAACGTCCTCGCCGATGGCGTCGGCCCGAGGCGAGGTGAGGGCAAAGGAATTGACGGAAAACCGTGACGTACCGGACGTCAGGTAGCCGTCGCCCTGGATGGTTCCCACCGCTGAGGCCACGGCTCCGCCCGCCAGTGCGGCCAAACCGGGGAGCGTGATGAGGATCCCGAGGATCAGCATGATGATGGCAGCGGGCTTTTTCATGGCGTCGAACCTTCGGCGTACGGAATACGGAGTGCCGGCAGGAGGACCGGCAGGCGGTGCAGCCTACATCGTGCGGGCAGCGTCAGTCCGGGTGATGATCACGGGGCACGGAAGGTGCTTGAGGACGCCGTGAGCGGTGGAACCGAGCAGGAGGCGTTTAAAGGCGCCCCGGCCGCGGCTGCCCACCACCAGCAGCCTTGCCCCGGCTGCGGCCTCCACCAGGGCGTCCACCGCGCGCCGTTCGGTATCAAGGCGCTGGTGCACCATCAGGTCCGGGTAGTCTTCCTTGAGCCCTGCCACCGCTTCGGACAGCACCACGCGTTCCTCGTCAGCGATGAGGTCCGCCATGGCTGCGGGCGACAGGCCGGCGTCGATGACAGGATCCGGGACATCAACGGCATAAACGACAGTGAGTTCGTCGCCTTCGCGGTCTGCCTCCGCGGCCGCAAAGGCGACGGCCTGGGTCGACTCGGGGGATCCGTCGATGCCGACCACCACTCCGGCCCTGCCTTCAAGGTCCTGGGTTCCGACGACGGCGACAGGGACCTTGGCGGCTGTGGCCACCTGGAGTGCGCGGTCGGCAAGGGTGCCGCCGAAGTGGCCGCTGCCCGAACCGATTACCATCATCGAGGTCCTCTTGGAGTACTTGGCAAGGGACCCGCCCACGCTGCCGGTCAACAACTCCGTTTCAGGGGTAACTGTAACCGTTCCTTCGAGGCGTCCGGCGGCTGTTTTCAGGAGTTCCTCCCCGGCCTGCTGAAGCGTTCCAAACCACGGATACGGTTCGGCAACCCACCGGTCGTCCACCACATGGAGGATTACCAGCGGCAGGTCCGCACGGTGGGCGCGGCGGGCGGCCCACACGACGGCGGCCTGGCTTTGTGCTGAGTCGTTGGTGCCCACAGCGATGGGTTTCCGGGATGTCATGGCCGCACTTCCTGCCTGTCGTGAACTGGCTTCTGCCATTCAAGACTGGCCCGGGTTCCGCCGGCTCTCTAGGGCCGAAAGTCACGGAAGCGCTGTTCAGGGGCGCTTCACGCCCCGGGCGCGGCCGGAGCAATAGGCTCCGGGCCGGGTGTGTCCCTGTCGGCCAGCGTCTTGTAGATGGTCCAGCCGACGGCGGTCAGCGGCACGGCCAGCAGCGCACCGATGACGCCGGCCAGCGTTGCCCCCGCGGCCAGTGCCAGGATGATCACCAGCCCGTGGATCCTCAGGACCCGGCCCATGAAGAGGGGCTGGAGGAGGTGGTGTTCCAGTTGGTTGGCAGCAACGAGGATCACCAGGACCACCAGCGCGGGAACCGGTCCGTTCTCCACCAGGGCCACCAGCACCGCCAGGCTGCCGGCGGTGGTTGCGCCGATAATCGGTATGAAACCACCCAGGAAGACCACTGCGGCGAGGGGGACCGCCAACGGAACCCGCAGGATCAGGAGCCCGGTAAGGACGATGACGGCGTCAATGGCTGCGATAATGAGTGTCCCCCGGACGTAGCCGCCCAGCACCACGATGCTGCGTTCGGCCGCCAAATGTGCCTTGCCCTGGCGGGTCCCCGGGAGGAATCCGATCAGGAACCCCCGGATCTTCTCGCCGTCCTTGAGGAAAAAGAACAGGATCACGGCTGTCAGGACTGAACCTGCCACAATCTCCCCGGCCGTCCGCAGGCCCGTCAGCGCGTCGGCGCCCAGGGTTCCTCCAGCCAAAAACTTCTGGAACTCGCCGCGGGCTGCGTCGATCTGGTCACTGGTAAGGGCCACAGGGCCGGTGGTGATGAATTGCTGCAGCTGGCCAATGCCTGCTTCTGCCCGGGCAGCCAGGACGGAGGCCTGCTGCCTCACCAGGGCGATGATTCCACCCACCACTCCGGCCGCCACCGCCAGGATCACCAGGAAGGAAGACAGCACCGCCAAGGCGCGGGGCCAGCCCCGAGCCGCGAGCCAGCGGACGGCAGGAGCCATTGCCGACGCCAGGATTAACGCAACCAGCACCGGGATGGTGACCAGCGGGACACGGATGGCGGCCGTCACCGCCACCCAGGCAAGTGCCAGGACGGACAGTGCCTGGATGGCCCGGATGCCGGCCCGGCCCAATGCGTCGGTCCATAGGAGGGACATCCGGGCGGCGAAGGACTGGGGCCGGGGCGGCTGTGCCGGGGGCCCGTCGGGGGACATTTTGGGTTCCATGCGATTCTCCTTGCTGGCCATCACGTTTTCTGCCCCATTTGCCTGTTCCTTACCCAGGACGGTTCACATCCAAGCCAGTTCGTCAGTATGCTTACTATTGTCCGCTGAACGGCAACAGGAAAGGCATCATCATGACTGAGCAGAACGTCCCCGACGATGAGCTGGAAGTTGTGGAGGAGGACGATGTGCTTCTCGACGAAACTCCCGGCGCGGCATCGTCGCTGGAACTGGACCCTGTGATGGGGGAACCCGACAGCTACCCGGGCGCTGCGGAGAACAATCCGGAACGCTGGCAGGAAGACCCCCTGTTGCAGAATGAGGCCGTCTCGGGAGAAGAAGAGGACTTCCTGAGCGAGCAGACGCTGCGGGACGAAAGCGCGCAGGCCCGCTACCGCTCCGGCGATGAACAGGTGCCCCCCGGTACGCCCACGCTGGGGGAGGCTGCGGCCGACGTCGATTTCGGCGAAAACCCCACAGGTCCCGAAGCGGACGCCAGCGACGACGAGGAAAACTTCGGCGGCTCCCCGCTCAGCCAATTTGAGCCGGACGACCTGGAACGATAGCGGTCCAAGGGTCCGGGCCCGCGGGGCCCGGACCGCGGGAAGGAAAGAGATGCACTCCAAAAACTGCTGCTGGAGGCCTTCGACCGGCTTCCTTCACTTGTCCGCCAGGCACTGGAAGGGCTGGACGAGGCGGACCTGCAGCGCCGTCCTGCCGGTAACGGCAATTCCATCGGCTGGCTGATCTGGCATACGGGCCGGGTGGAAGATGCACAGGTGGCCTCCGCCTCCGGGCTGGAGCAGGTTTGGACGGGAGAAGGCTTTGTATCCCGTTTCGGGCTCCCGCTTGCGGAACGGGACACGGGCTACGGCCACTCCAGTGAACAGGTGGACGCAGTCAGGGCGCCCCGCGGGCTCCTGCAGGAATACTACGAGGCGGTCCACCGGCAGACCGCCAAGGTCCTGCAGGGTATTGATGATCCGGACCTGGACCGCGTGGTCGACGAACATTGGGATCCGCCGGTAACCCTCGGAGTGCGGCTGGTCAGCATCCTGGGGGACTGCCTCCAGCACCTCGGCCAGGCAGCATATGCCAAAGGGCTGCACGCGGAGCCGGCAGACGCCCCAAGTGCGTGAACTCGTGGTGCTGGGCACGGCTTCCCAGGTTCCCACCCGCACACGGAACCACAACGGGTACTTCCTGCGCTGGGACGGCGAAGGACTCTTGTTCGACCCCGGCGAGGGCACCCAGCGCCAAATGATCCATGCCGGGGTGGCGGCAAGCCAGATCACCAGGATCTGCCTCACCCACGTGCACGGAGACCACTGCTACGGCCTGCCGGGGGTCCTGTCCCGAATGGCCCTGGACGGTGCTTCACACCCCGTTCACCTTCACTATCCTGCCTCCGGCGAACAGATTGTCCAGGCCCTCGTGGCTGTCAGTTCGCCCGGTATCGACCTGCGGCTCCATCCGCACTCCGGCGCCGGACCCGTGGCGGACGGCCTGGAGATCCGGCCGCTGAGGCACCGCATCGAGACGTACGGATACCTGCTCACCGAGCCTGACGGCCGCACCTTCCTTCCGGAACGGCTCCGGGCGGCAGGAATCGAAGGGCCTGACGTGGGCCGACTGCAGCGCCAAGGCTTCTTCGGCGCAGTCGCGTTGGAGGACGTAAGCGTCCCCAGGCCCGGCCAGCGCTTCGCGTTCATCATGGACACCGCGCCGTGCGCCGGCGCGGAGGAACTGGCCGAGGGCACGGACCTTCTGGTCAGCGAATCGACATTCAGCAACGACGACGGCGGGCTGGCGCACCAGTACTTGCACCTGACCGCCGGGCAGGCAGGGGAGCTGGCGGCGTCCGGAAAGTCCCGGACGCTGGTGCTCACCCATTTTTCCGCACGGTATGGCGACGACATGTCCCTGCTTGCGGAGCAGGCGCAGGCACGTGCTGCAGGGACCACGGTCATCGCAGCCCATGACCTGCAGCGCATAGCCGTGCCTCCGCGGCGGCACCAGGTGCGGGAATCAGCGGACCATTATGACGGCGATAGGGTTAAACCATGACGGCAGCAGCTGAATCCATGGTGGCTTTTGACGGCCGCTTCGCGCGTGAACTGTCGGAACTCGCTGTTCCCTGGCAGGCCGAGGAGGCCCCCAGCCCCGGCCTCCTTGTCCTCAACGAGAAACTGGCGCGTGACTTGGGCCTGGACGCGGAGTACCTGCGCAGTCCCGAAGGCGTGCGGCTCCTGGTGGGAAATCACGTTCCTCCTGGCGCCACACCGGTGGCGCAGGCTTACGCCGGCCACCAGTTCGGCGGATACTCGCCCCTGCTCGGTGACGGGCGGGCGCTTCTGCTGGGCGAGGTCACGGACCGGAGCGGACGACTCCTGGACATCCACCTCAAAGGCTCTGGACGCACGCCTTTCGCCCGCGCGGGGGACGGCAGGGCCGTCGTCGGGCCCATGCTGCGCGAATACCTCGTCAGCGAGGCTATGTACGCCCTGCACATTCCCACCACCAGGGCACTCGCCGTCGTGGGCACGGGCCGCCAGGTCCGGCGCGACGGTATGCTGCCGGGCGCCGTCCTGGCCAGGGTGGCAAGCAGCCACCTGCGCGTGGGCAGCTTCCAATATGCGCGTGCCACCGAGAACCTCGACCTTCTGAAGCGCTTGGCGGACCATGCCATCAGCAGGCACTACCCCCAGGCCGCGGAAGCCGAAAACCCCTACCTGGCACTGTTCGGGTCGGTCGTCTCCGCGCAGGCGGAACTGGTGGCCCGCTGGATGCTGGTGGGATTCGTCCACGGGGTCATGAACACGGACAACATGACCATCTCAGGGGAAACCATCGACTACGGCCCCTGTGCGTTCATGGATGCCTTCAATCCTGCGGCCGTCTACAGTTCAATCGACGTCAGCGGCCGCTACGCCTACGCCAACCAGCCGGTTCTGGCCGAATGGAACCTTGCCCGGCTGGCGGAGGCGATGCTGCCGCTTATCCACGAAGACCAGGAGCAGGCGGTTGCGCCCGCAGTGGAGGTGCTCGGCGGCTTCCGGGGCCACTACAGCAGGGCGTGGACCGGTGGCATGAATGCCAAGCTCGGCCTTGGCAGCCGCGGGGGAAGTGACGAGGAAACCACGTCCGCTTTGGTGGACGGCGCCCTTGCCATCCTGAAGGACGGTCCCGTGGACTACACCCTCTTCTTCCGTAACCTGGGCAAGGCCGCCCGTGGCGACCTTCGTCCGGTGCGCGGCATGGTTCTTGATCTGGCTGCGTTTGATTCCTGGGCGGAGCGGTGGCAGGCACTCGAACCGGACGCGGAGCTGATGGACAACGTCAACCCGGCGTACATTCCCAGGAACCACCTCGTGGAGGAGGCATTGGCCGCTGCCACGGCCGGAGACCTGTCACCCTTGCAGCAGCTTTTGGAGGCAGTCAGTGACCCCTTCACCGAGCGGCCCGGGCTGGAACGCTACGCCGAAGGCGCCCCCGAGGACTTCGGCAACTATATGACCTTCTGCGGGACCTGACGGCTGCGGGGGCAGGCGGCGGATGCGACAGGAGGGCGGCAGCCGGATGACCGGCTGCCGCCCTCCTGTCTAATGCCTGCGCTGTTGGGCGCCTGCGGTGATGCGAAGACTAGGCGACGCGGACCGCTGAGTAGCCGCCGAGCCAGCTGATGGAGTGCACCTGGGTGTCGTAGCCGTTCACGCCACCGCTGACAACCTGGCCGTTGCCGGCGTAAACGCCAACGTGGCCGGAGGTGATGATCAGGTCGCCGGGCGCAGGAGCGCCGACCACGGTGCCGTACTGGAAGAACTGGGTGGGGGCAAGATCGCCAACGGACTTGCCCACCGAGCGCAGCGCCTTCTCAACCATGGCAGTGCAGTCCTGCTTGATGCCCAGCTGGCCGTAGGCGTTTGCCAGGATGGCAGCGCCGGTGCCGCTGCCGGTGGGGGCGGACACGGGGGTGGCCGAGGCGTAGGACATGTTCATGCCGGTGTTGGCCGGAGCGGCGGCTGCGGTCTGCACGGGTGCTGCTGCAGGGGCCGGAGCCGGTGCCGGTGCCGCGGTGTAGCCGGCGGCGGGGATCTGGATCTGGTCGCCCGGGTAGATGATCGAGGACAGGCCCAGTCCGTTGGCGGACAGGACGCTGTTCAGGCTGACGCCATTAGCAGACGCAATGGCACCCAGGGTATCGCCGGAAACTACGGTGTGGACGCTGCCTGCTGCCGCTGCCGGGGCCGCAACAGGTGCGGAGTACGCCTGCACGTTGGTCTTTTCCGTGGTGTCAGGGCCGGTGACACCGGCGTGGGCCGGGGCGCCGACGCCGAAGGCAATGCCGGACGCTGCAGCAACTGCGAGCGCGGGGCGGCCCAGCGAGCGGGCCTGGGACTTGGCTGTCACGGCGAGGCCCTCGAGAACAATGGAGCGGGCCGGAGTTGCGCGGTGACGGGCAGTGGTGGAATTTTTTGACACGGTTGATCGCCTCTCCCATGCCTGCGGGGTGAGCTGTCGGGTTCGGGCTGGAGATACCCGGCCGGAAGCAACCCCGTAATGGACGGAGGCGCTATCGACTTAACCCCAAGGCCACAAGTGGCCGCGGAAACTTGGTTCCCCCGTCCCTGCCAGCTGGAGCGGTTGTATCCCATGATCAGTGGCAGGGCTCGGCATACTGATGGGAATGTCCCGTCTGAGAGGGACACCTGAAGACCATAACCCACATGCGGTGGCATTGTCACATTTGGATAACATACGAGGTTTCCCTCTCGAATTCCGCAAACGTTTGGACGTTACGGCTGTTATCGGTGTCGACCTCGGCTAATAGCCGGGCTTGCAGGACAGGTAACGGCCCGGACACGGACACGGGATGTTTGCCGCGGCTCCATGGAACTGGCCGTTTCCATTCAGGCGCTCCGCGATCCGACCGCTAGGCTGTTTGCATGCCAGATTTCGACCGGTTCCGGGTACTGCTCGAAGAGGAGCGGGCGCGGCGCCTGGAGTTGCTGCCGGCGCTGCGGGCTGACATCCAGGCAGCGAATTCGGCCCGGCAGGACTCCAATGTCGATGACGAGCACGACCCCGAAGGGGCCACGATCGCGTTTGAGCTCTCGCAGGCTTCGGCGCTCCTGAAGCAGAGCTCGGCCGGCCTGGACCAGATTGACGCGGCGCTGGCCCGCCTGGCAGCGGGGACCTATGGAACCTGCGCCGTGTGCGGGGAGCCCATTGCGGAGGGCAGGCTGGAAGCGCGGCCCTGGACACCGTTTTGTATCCGCCACGCCTCGTCCGGTCGGGGACGATGACTGGCCCTGCGGATGTGGTGTCCGCGGCGGCGGAGTTCGTTGACCGGACCCTCCAGAACGAGGGCGCCTGGTACCGGGCGGACGACGTCGGGAACCGGCTTGGCTGGGTGCTGGACTCTTACGGTTCCTCCATCGGAGCGGTGCGCGGCACGGTGCGCGATGCCCTGCGCAAATTCAAGGACCTGGACCACGACACCACGGTGATGCTTGCGTCCACCCTGTGGGGACAGCCCCGGCCCGGCTCCCGCCCCGTGTTTGAGCGCCGGTTGGCGGCCGTGGTGCTGCTGCAGTCACGGGTGCGGCTGCTCAGGCACTCGGACCTGACCCGGCTGGAAGGCTTCCTTCGTTCTGCCCAGGCTGCAGACCTGATCCAGCCCCTCCTGGGCGACGTCCTGGTGCCGCTGCTGTCCGGCCTCGGGGAGCGCGAGCGGCAGCGGGCCAACGCGGTCCTGGCCCGGTGGCGGGACGACCCCGACCCGCAGCTTCAGGCGGCGGCAGCCGCCCTTGAAAAAGATTTGACCCTTTGACCTCGAAACCGGGAGATCCGCATGAATGAGCACTTTGACCTTGACCGTTTTGTTGCCGCGCAAAACAGCGGCGGCACCTATGACCAGGCGCTGGGGGAGCTGCAGGTCGGCAGGAAGTCCGGCCACTGGATGTGGTTCATCTTCCCGCAGATCTCCGGGTTGGGGCAGAGCGCAATGTCCCGCAAATACGCCATCTCCTCACTCGCAGAGGCCCGTGCCTACCTGGATCATGAGGTACTGGGGCCGCGGCTCCTGGAGTGCGCCCTGGTCCTGGCCAACCATGCAGACCAGTCCGCGGAGGACATCTTCGGCGGCATTGATGCCAGGAAGCTGCGGTCGTCCATGACACTGTTTCTCCGGGCGGCACCCGGAGAAACAGTGTTCAAGACTGTCCTGGCCCAGTTCTTCGACGGCGAGCCTGACCCTGCCACCGATGAGATCCTGGCTGGCCACGCCGCTGGCTGACGCCGGGTTGGCGGATCAGCCAGGCCCGGGGAACCGGCTAGGGCGTGGGGCTGCCGCCGTTGACGTTCAGTGGTTCCCCTACCACGTAGCTGGACTCGGGTGAAGCCAGGAAGACGTAGGCGGGTGCCAGCTCCGCGGGCTGTCCTGCCCGGCCCAGGGGAGTCGACTGGCCGAATTCCGGCAGCTGCTCCTTGGGCTGGCCACTGCTGACCTGCAATGGCGTCCAGATGGGACCCGGGGCCACGGCATTCACCCGGATTCCCTTGGGTGCCAGCTGCTGTGCCAGTCCCTTGGTGAAGTTGTTGATGCTGGCCTTGGTGGTGGCGTAGTCCACCAGGGTGGGGGACGGGTTGTACGCCTGGATGGAGGTGGTGTTGATGATGGTTGAGCCGGCCGGCATGTGCGGGACGGCGGCCTTGGTCAACCAGAACATCGCATACACGTTGGTCTTGAGGGTGTGGTCGAACTGCTCGTCGGTGATGTCCTGCAGGTCCTCCTGGGCCACCTGCTTCCCGGCGTTGTTGACCAGGATGTCCACCCCGCCCAGCACGGCAACCGCCGTATCAACGACTTCCCGGCATGTGGCGGAATCCTTGAGGTCGCCCGGCACCTTGACGGCCTTGCGGCCCGCAGCCTCGATGATCCCGGCGATGCGGGAGGCGTCCTCCTCTTCCTGGGGCAGGTAGGAAAGGACGACGTCGGCGCCTTCCCTTGCAAAGGCAATGGCAGTTGCGGCGCCGATGCCTGAGTCCGCGCCGGTCACGATGGCGCGGCGGCCTTCCAGCCGTCCCGTTCCGCGGTACGTTTCTTCGCCCAGGTCAGCCTTGGGCGTCAATTCGGCGTCGAGGCCCGGCTCGGGCTGGTGCTGCTTGGGCGGGGAAATCTTTTCGTAGGCAGTCACGGGATTACGGAAGGTGTACTGGTCAGTCATGGTGGTCCTCCTGTTCGTGCGGACTCGGGCTGGTTCGTCGCCCCGGAAATTGAAGCAGCCTGCGATTAATGGATCACAGCAAGCCAAAAAGCTAAGCATGCTTACGGTTCCCAGCCTAGGCAATGAAACCCCGCCCTGCCAAGCGGTCCTTCGGCGTGGCCGCGTCAGTCCCGCCGTACTTCCACCAGCCTGACCTCCGCCAACCGCCCGCCGTCGACCTTCGCTTCCATGAATGTGCAGGAGGGCTGCCGGCGGCGGTCCGTGGGCGACCCGGGATTCAGCAGCCGCAGCCCGTTCGGCGACGCGGTGTCCCAGGGAATGTGGCTGTGCCCGAACACCAGGACATCGGCTTGCGGATACAACGCTTCGCACCGCAGTTCGCGGCCCTTCGCCTGCCCTGTCTCGTGGACCATCGAAAACCGGACGCCCTCCAAGGTCGCGCTGGCCGTTTCAGGAAGGCGGCGGCGCAGCTCCGCGCCGTCATTGTTCCCATACACGCCCAGCAGACGCCTGCTTCGGCGCTCGAATTCGTCCAGCAGCGCTGCGTCCACCCAGTCACCGGCGTGGAGCACCACATCGGCATTTTCAACGGCCCGCCACACCTGGGCGGGAAGGTCTTTGGCGCGTTTTGGCACGTGGGTATCGGCGATGAGGACAAGGTTCAAGGGCATATCCGCATCCTGCCATGAAGCTCTGTTCCCGCGCCCGCCGCAGTCGTACTCTGGGGCTGGGAGGTGATTGCCATGGAGGCAGCCCAAGGCGACCGCATCGTCGTGCACGGAAGGACCGTAGGGTCCTCGGACCGGCACGGGGTGATCCTGGAAGTCCGCGGCGAAGGCGGAAGCCCGCCCTATGTTGTCCGCTTTGACGACGGGCACGAAACGGTCATGTATCCCGGCGGCGATTTCGCCGTCGACCGCGCACACAACACCTGACCGGCGGTGCAAGCGGGACTGCGCCCCGCCGCTCCACCTGTCAGACTGGACGAATGGACCACTTTCCGTACTCCAGCACGTCATCCACCCCACCGCCCCGCTCCGGTCCGCGCGACCCGGGTGACGCCTGGGTGGAAGGGGACCGGGGCCGGTACTGGGGCAGGTTCGGTGCGGCCGGCGTCCTGGCCTACGACCCTGCCAAGGGGGTGCTCCTGCAGCACCGCGCCGTCTGGAGCCACAACGGGGGAACCTGGGGCCTTCCCGGCGGGGCGCTGCATGAGGGCGAAGAAGCGGTGGACGGCGCGCTCCGCGAGGCCTACGAGGAGGCGGCCGTCCCGTCGGAGAGCGTGGAAGTGCTGTTCACCTCGGTCCTGGACCACGGCTACTGGTCCTATACCACCGTGGTGGTGCGGGTGCTGGAGTCCTTCGAGCCCGTTATCAGCGATCCCGAAAGCATTGCGCTGCTCTGGATCCCGGTAGCCGAGGTGGACGCCCTGGAGCTGCATCCGGGTTTCGCGGCGGCCTGGCCGGAACTGCTGGCGCGGCTGGACTCCGGAGAGTCCTGGTAAACGGGGAGTCCTGGTGAACGGGGAACGCTGCTGAACCCCGGCCTGCGCCGCTGCTAGTAGCCTTCGCCGTACTCGGCCGTCACCAGGATGGGCAGGTGGTCCGAATTGCCGCGCGGCAGCGTCTCCACACTGGCGATGTCCAGGCCCAGTGACGTGGCGAAGTCGAAGTGGCCCTTGAACACCTTGTACCTGGTGTAGGTCCGCCTGTTGCTGAGGGACAGGGCGTATCCGGAGTTCTTCATATGCATGTCAAGGTTCTTGGTGAAGAACGGGTAGTTGAAGTCACCCACCATCAGGGTCATCAGGCCCTTGCCCATGCTCAGCAGCTCGGCGTGCGCTGCGTGGATCTGCTTGCGCCGCAACGAGTTGGAGGCAGTGAGCGGGGCTGCATGGAAGGAGCCGATCACCAGCTCATGCTGGGTTTCGTTGTCCATCACCCTGGTGCCGATCAGCCGCTCATGGGCCGGGGCCAGCACCCTGTCATGCATGGACTTCTTCAACGCGAAGGACTGGGTGTCCAGTGCAGTGAAGCGGCTGGTGCGGTAATAGATGGCCAGGCCCAACCGGTTGCCCTTGGTGGCATCGGCAAGGTGCAGGGGGCCCAGGGTTTCGGGAAGGTCGCTGGCATCCACTTCCTGGAGGCACAGCGCATCGATGTCATGGTTCCGTGCCAGGGCGAGGAGCTCGCCGCTGGCATTGTGCTTGCGGAGGTTGTAGCTGATGACGCGCATGAAACACCTCTTTTGAGGGTTGCTGACAGGACCAGTTCCTTACTCTAGTCCGATTGCCGCCCCCACCCTCCAACATTTCGCCGGCCGTCCCGGCGCGCCGTTCCCGTGAAGGATAGAGTTAGTGGCAATTCACTGAACGTTTCGTAAGGGGCCAGCCTTGACTGCAGACCTGCCCGAACTTGCCGGGGGCAACTTTTACTACCAGGACCTGGGGGAGGGAGCGTTCCGGTCCACCATCCATGCCCAGGGAGCGTGGAATGTCCATGAACAGCACATGGCACCGGCGTCCGGCCTTCTGGCGGACCGGCTGGAACGGCACGAGCCGCGCGAAGACATGCGGATGGCGCGAATCAGCTATGAGATCCTTGGCCTGATCCCGGGCGGTGAGTTCAGGATCGACACCACCACGCTGCGGCCCGGCAGGACAATCGAACTTGTGCAGGCCGAGCTGGTAGCAGGCGGCAGGACGGCGATCCGCGCCACCGGGTGGCGGATGCTGACCAGTGACACGGGTGAGGTGGCCGCCGTCGAGGACGCCGCCATACCCGGCCCTGACGAATGCAAGCCCTATGACGGCTCAGCCGTCTGGCCCGGCGGTTACATCCGGTCCCTGGAAATGCGGGTCGCCGAAGGACACCGGCCGGGCGCAGGGAAAGTGTGGCTGCGCACGGAACATCCACTCACCGACCGCGCCGACAGCGGGGATTTCGCACGGCTGATGGGGATGGTGGACACCGCTAACGGCATCGCCGCCCGGGTCCCACCGGGCAAGGACAGCTACGCGTTTCCCAATCTGGACCTGCAGATCCACATGTACCGCAGGCCCGAGGGGGAGTGGCTGGGGCTGGACAACGCTGTGTCGTTCGGCCGCGACGGGATCGGCCTCACATCCACCGTGCTGCACGACCGGCAGGGTCCCTTCGGCCGCGCGGAACAGATCCTGACGCTTCGCAGGACGTGACCTGCCCAGCTATGGTGCCCGCCTGTATCGCTGAGTATCGTTGTATATCGTTCGCGATTGACAAAGGAGTTCATCATGCGTTCGTCATACCCTGCAGGCGGATTCGGTCCCGGTAATTTCGATGGGATGTGGCAGGCCGTCGAAGAGCTGAGGTCGCGGTTCGAAAAGCGGACGGGAACCCGTGCCGGGAAAGGCGAGGTGCGGGCGGCGGTCCTGGCCCTGCTCGCGGAGCGGCCCATGCACGGTTACCAGATCATCCGTGAAATCGAGGAGCGCAGCGGCGGCAGCTGGAAGCCCAGCGCAGGTTCTGTCTATCCCACCCTGCAGCTGCTGGCCGATGAAGGAACAATCAGCGCCGAGGAATCCAACGGCCGGAAGATCTACTCGCTTACCGAAGCTGGGCGCGAGGAGGTGGCGGCCCGCCACGGTGCTGCGCCCTGGGATCCTGCAGGTCCCCAATCCGGAACCGCAATTGCTTCGCTCCCCAAAGCCGGCATCGAGCTGGCCCAGGCGGCAGCCCAGGTGGCCCGGACCGGATCGCCGGAGCAGGTGCAGCAGGCCGTAGCAGCGCTGGACGAGGCCCGGCGCCGGCTCTACGCCATCCTCGCCCAGGACTGACCCGGGTGGTGGCGTCGACCGTCCAGGACAAAGCCGCAGACCCCTCGCTGCCCGTGCGCGAGCACCGGGGGCGCTACCGGCGGATCCTGCGCTTCGCCGCCTGGAACCTCGCCGCCACGTGGTGGTTCGAACTGTTCCTGCCGAGGATCGGGCTGGGACGGATCTCCACGCGCACCCGCTCCAGGCGGATGCGACGCTTCGCGCAGCGGTTCCACGACCTGGCCGTGGAACTTGGGGGACTAATGATCAAGGTGGGCCAGTTCCTGTCCTCCCGGCTCGATGTCCTTCCACCGGAGATCACCAAGGAGTTGGAGGGGCTGCAGGACGAAGTGCCGCCGGTCGCGTTCCCGGCCATCTCTGCCCTGGCGGCACAGGAACTGGGGACACCGCTGGCAGGTGTTTTCGCGTCCGTGGACCAAACGCCCATCGCCGCTGCATCCCTGGGCCAGGCCCACCGGGCCCGCCTCAATGACGTTGACGCGGGGGACACCGGGCTCGACGCCGTGGTTTTGAAAGTGCAGCGCCCGGGTATCGGAGCCATCGTGGACGTCGACCTCGCCGCCCTCCGCAAGGTGGCCGGCTGGCTCAGCCACATCCGGCTCGTATCCCGCAGGGCCGACATGCCGGCCCTGGTGGAGGAATTCGCCCAGACCAGCCTCCTGGAAATCGACTACCTGCACGAGGCCGTGAATGCAGAGCGTTTCGCCGCCGATTTCGCCGGCGATGACCGCGTGGAGGTTCCTGGCGTGGTGTGGGAGCGGACCACCCGCCGCGTGCTGACCCTCGAGGACGTCACGGCCATCAAGATCACCGACGTCCGGGCGCTCCGCGCCGCCGGCATCGACCCCGCCGAGGTTGCGCCGGTGTTCGCCTCCATCATGTTCGACCAGCTCTTCACCAACGGCTTCTTCCACGCCGACCCGCACCCGGGAAACATCTTCGTCACCCCGGTCCCGCCAGGCACCGGGGAGCATCCCTGGAAGCTGACCTTCATCGACTTCGGCATGATGGGGGAAGTAACAGCCTCAACCCGCAGCGGGCTGCGGAAGCTGCTCATCGCGGCGGCCGCGCGCGACGGCAAAGGACTTGTGGCGGCCATCAACGACGTGGGCGTCCTGATGCCGTCAGCGGACAGCGTGGGCCTGGAACGGGCCATGACGCAGCTCTTTGCCCGTTTCGGCGGCATGGGGTTTGCCGAACTGCGTGAGGTGGACCCGCGGGAGTTCCGGGACTTCGCCGTGGAGTTCGGTGACGTGGTCCGCTCGCTGCCGTTCCAGCTGCCGGAGAACTTCCTGCTGATCATCCGTGCCATGTCCCTGACGTCGGGGGTGTGCAGTGCCCTCGACGAGCGGTTCAACCTGTGGGACTCGGTGGAACCCTACGCAGCACAGCTGCTGCGGGACGAGCGCGGCAACGTGGTGCAGGATGTGGCCCGGCAGGCCATCGATGCCGCCGCCGTGGCCTTCCGCCTGCCAGGCCGGCTTGACGCGTTGGCCGGCCGGCTCGAAGAGGGATCACTGGAGGTGGCCGTTCCCCGGCTGGAGCGGCAGGGGGCCCGGCTGGAAAGGGCCGTGCGCCGCTCGGCCTCCGCCGTGGTCTTCGGCGCCGTGCTGATCGCCGGCGCCATCGCCCGCGCCGACGACCTGGTACTGGGCAACGTGCTGATGGCAGCATCGGCAGTTCCACTGCTGCACGCACTGTGGGTGGGGCGCCGGGGGCGTTAAGTCGCGTGCCGCCGTCGGGCGTACCCTAGGGATGGCCCGTCCGGCCGCTGCCAATGAACCTGTCGCCACCAATACCCGTCGACGCCAAAGCCCAGGGAGCTTCGCCATGCACCATACCGCTACCGGACTCCGCCCGCTCACCGTGGTGCGGCAGGACGTGTCCCTCGGCGCGGGCCGCGACCTCGAATTTGGCCTGGAACTGTTGGCCAGGGCCAGGAGTGGCGGGATAGGGCCCACCCTGCGGCTGTACCGACCAGCTCCCACTGTGGCGTTCGGGCAGCGGGACACCCGGCTGCCGGGTTTCGACGCGGCCGCCCGCGCCTGCCGGGAGAACGGCTTTGAGCCCCTGGTCCGCAGGGCAGGCGGACGCGCTGCCGCATACCACCAGGGCACGCTGGTGGTGGACCATATCGAACCGGATGCGGATGCCGTCGCGGGCTCCAAGGCACGGTTCGGCTACTTCGGCGAACTCTTTGCGACGGCCTTGCGCAGCGTGGGGGTGCAGGCGGCTGTGGGCGAGATCCCGGGGGAGTACTGCCCCGGTGAGTTCAGCGTGCACGGCACCGACCCGCAGGACAGCTCGCGGCGGCTGAAGCTGGTGGGGACTGCCCAGCGGGTGGTCTCCGGCGGGTGGCTGTTCAGCTCCGTGATTGTGGTGGAGGACTCAGCCCCTATCCGTAAGGTCCTCACGGACAGCTACGCGGCGCTGGGCCTGGACTGGGACCCTGCCACCGCCGGTGCAGCCAATGACCTGGTCCCCGGCCTGGACGTGGCAGCCGTTGAGCAGGCCCTGCTGGAAACGTATGCGGGCCATGCCGTCCTGGAATCTGCTTCATTCAGCAGCCTGGGGGCATGACCCGCAAACAGTGGTGCGGCCGGCGCCGCATGGGATGGTGGCCGGATCAGGCGGCCAGGCGGCTCTTGACCTCGGCAGCCGACGGGTTGGTGGCTGCGGTGCCGTCCGGGAAGAGGACGGTGGGAACGGTCCGGTTGCCGCCGTTCAGCTGCTCCACGAGCTCGGCGGTACCCTCCACCTCTTCGATGTTGATTTCGTTGTAGCCGATGCCCTGCGCATCGAGCTGCTTCTTCAGCCGGTTGCAGTAGCCGCACCAGGTGGTGGAAAACATGGTGATGGTGCCGGATTCGGGAGTGAAGTCCACAGGGAGCTCCTATACGTCGCTTGGAAGGTTTCCTTACATTCAACCGTAGCGCGGCGGCCGGTATTCCCCGGTACGGCATTGCGTGGGCGGGGCTGGATGACAGTTTGTGGCGGGCGGTGGCAAGGTGGTGCCATGTGTGGACGCTACGTAATGGCCCGTGCCGTGGGGGACCTCCTGGCTGAGTTCGACGCCGAGCTGGAGGACGAGGTGAGCGTTCCGCCGTCGTGGAATGTAGCTCCCACCGACGCCGTCCCCATCGTGCTGGAGCGCCTGAAGGAGGACAACGCCGGGCCCAGGCAGGTGCGCCAGCTGCACGTGGCACGCTGGGGCCTGGTCCCGTCCTGGGCGAAGGACCTGAAAATCGGGTCCAGCATGATCAATGCCCGCAGCGAATCGGTGCTGGAGAAACCGGCATTCCGGAAAGCCGTAAAGTCACGGCGCTGCGCAGTCCCGGCGGACGGCTACTACGAATGGAAGCAGGGCCCCGGGAAGTCCAAGCAGCCGTATTACGTGCACCCGGTCCAGGGCAATGGGCTGGTTTTCGCCGGCCTCTACGAATGGTGGAAGGACCTGTCCGTGCCTGTAGGGCAGCCGGGGCGGTGGCTGCTGTCCACGTCCATCCTCACCGCTGACACGCCTCCGCCGGGGACGGAATCCACCATCTTTGGGAAGCTGGCGGAACTGCACGACAGGGTGCCCCTGCCCATGGACAAGGCCACGATGGAAGCCTGGCTGGACCCCCGGGCCGATGACGCAGCCGGGCTGGTGGACCTGGTGCGGTCACGGGTCAAGGATGCCGCCGCTGACTGGCAGGTGGATTCGGTGGGCAAGGACGTGGGCAATGTCCGGAACAACGGCCCGGAACTGATCCGCCCGGCGGAGGCACTGTTCCAGCAGCCCCTCTGAAGGTGCCCGGCCTTCACACCGTGACGGTGCCGGCGTCGTCCACTGCCCAAGTGGGGTTATAGGCCACTTCCCAGCGGAAGCCGTCGGGGTCGGCGAAGTAGCCCGTGTAGCCGCCCCAGGGCTGGGTGACCGGCTCGGCGATGATGGCAGCGCCCGCCCCCGCCGCCTCCTCCAGGACCCTGTCCACATCCGCCGGGCTTTCCACGTTGTGGCTGAGGGTGATGCAGGGGACGCCGGTCGGCGGATTGGTGCCGGCTTCGGCCTGCATCTGGCGTGCGTCCCACAGGGAGAGCATCAGGCCGTGGTTCACCTGGATGAACAGCACCTCCCCTGCAACCTCCCGGTGGACCGGCCAGCCAAGGCCGTCAATATAGAAGACGCGTGAATCCGCAACGTTGCGGACACCGAGGGAGATAAAGTCGACTCTGGGCTCCATGCTTCGATACTGTCAGACGATGGCGACAATTCAAGGAAACGATAGGGATGCCCGGGCCGACAAGGAACAGCTCGCTGCGGTCCGGATTGCCGTTGACGAGGTGGATGAGCAGATTGTCACCCTCATCGCCCGCCGTGAACGGCTGATCAGGATCGCCGGAACCCTCAAGGGTGATGACGCCGAGATGCGCGCCCCGGGCCGGGTGGAGCGCATTATCGAGCACGTGCGCTCAGCGGCTGAGAAAAAGGACATTGACCCTGACATTGTGGAGTCAACGTACCGGGCCATGATCTCTGCGTTCATCGAACTTGAACTGCGGATCCACAAAGAAAACAGCTGACTTTAAAGTGTTGGTGGAGGTGGCCTACAGGGCCTCCTCCACCGGCACGCCGTGCTGGAACTCCCGTCCGTCCGCCTCGCTGAAGGCGGAAATGACGTGCCCCTGTCCCAGCCCGTTGAGGGCTGACAGGGGAAAGCTCCCGGTAATGGTGTTCTCCGAGTGGGACACCCCGGACAGGTCGTAATCCTCCTCGACGCCCTGGTCCCGGTTGAACGAGTAGCAGGCGATTGCCTTCCCGTTCATGAACTCAATGCACAGCCGCCGCTGGAATGAATAGTCCGGCGAGGCCCCCATCAACCCCACCACGTAGGCGCCGGATTCCGGAATGGCGCCGTCGATATCGAACGTGGCAAGGATCGTGGAATCCTGGGCCTTGATGCTTGCCTGCTTGAGGAGTGCGTCATCGGTACTCATGCCAACATCCTGCTCCCTGCCGCACGCTCCGTCCACCCCCGCCTATGTTTTGCTCCCGACGCGGCGTAGACTGGCATTATTCGAATACGTGTTCGAATAACGATTCCAGTTTTACCGTCCGGGGAGGCGCCATGGGCATGTTCAGCGAGTCCGTTGACGTGGTGTGCTCCGCTGCAGGCCAACCGGAATCCCTCACCTGGGCAGGAAAGTCTTACGCAGTCTGCGCCGACCCTGTCCGCTGGTTTGAACGCCGTCAATGGTGGGCGGAGGACGCCAGGGCTCCCTTGGGAAGCGGGCAGGGCGTGGTGGACCACGAAATCTGGCGCATCCAGGTGCTGCCCGTCCGGAAGCCACCCCGTTCCGGGGAATCCGGAGAATCTGACGGCACAGAACCCCTCACCCTTGACCTGTCCCGCCACATCCCCAGCGGCCGGTGGCGGCTGCTGCGGATCCATGACGCACTGCGCCCCAGAACTGCTTGAAACAGAACAGCATGAGCTTCACCCACCTTCACGTGTCCACAGCATTCAGCGCCCACTACGGCGTCTCCTGGCCGGAGGAACTGGCCATGGCAGCCGCCGCTGACGGGGCCACTGCCCTGGCCTGCACCGACAGGGACGGCCTGTACGGCACCATCAAGCACCTCAAGGCCTGCATGGCAGCCGGCATCGATCCCATCGTCGGAGTGGATTTGGCAGTCTTTGACGACGACGGCGATCACCGCACGCAGGTATCCGGCAGGGTGGTGGTGCTGGCCAGGGGCAACAACAACGGAGCCGGATACCGTGCGCTCTGCCGGCTGGTCTCCGACGCCCACGCCAGGACTTCCGGGAAAGCCGGGGGAGCAGTGCCCGCGGCAGTCACCCGCGCCGAACTCGCCTCCCGCACCCTGGACCCCCAAACCCTCAAACCCGTGCTGACCGTCCTGCTCGGCCCCGACTCCGACGTCGGAAGGTCCATGGGCGGGCGTCGCTACCTGCGCCCCCGGACCTTGTTCAAGCAATGGATCGATGCCATGCCCGCGGGAACGGTCGTAGCGGAAATCGTCTCCCAGCTCAGCGCCCCGGGTACCCCGTTCAGCACGGCCCATGCTGTCCGCATGCTCAGGCTTGCCGAGGAATACCATGTACCCGCCATCCTCACCAATGCCGTCCGCTACTGCGCCGCCGATGGAGCCCCCACTGCCGACGTCCTGGACTCAGCCAGGACCCTGAAGTCCCTGCCGGAGCTGGCAGGGGAGCCGCTCCTGCAGCCAACCGGACAGGGGTGGCTGAAATCCGGGGAGCAGATGCTGGCCCTGGGAAAGGAGATCATTTCCGCGGCCGGTTATGGCGCCGCGGACCTCAAGCAGCTGATGGCCCAGACCGAGGCGCTCGCCGACCTCTGCAGGATTGACCCCACCGCCGATATGGGGTGGAAGCAGCCGGTGGTCCCGGAAGCATCAGTCATTGGCATCAACCAGGATCCGCACGCCGAACTTCTCCAGCGCTGCCATGCAGGAATCGGGAGGCGGTTCCCCGGTGTCAGCGGCAAGGCTGAGAAGGACATGCTGCTTCGGCTGGACCATGAGCTCAGGATCATCAACAGCCTCGGTTTCTCCTCCTACTTCCTGACAGTGGCGGAGGTGTCGCGGATGATCCAGGACATGGGGGTCAGGGCGGCCGCCAGGGGGTCGGGGGCCTCCAGCCTGGTCAACTACCTGATTGACGTCAGCCATGTGAATCCCCTCCAGCACGATCTCATTTTTGAACGGTTCCTTTCCAACGACCGCGCCACCCTTCCGGACATCGACATCGACGTCGAAAGCGCAGAACGGCACAACGTCTACCGGCGGATCTTCGAACGGTTCGGGTCCGAGCGGGTCACCCTCATGAGTATGCAGAACGGGTACCGGGCACGGGGGGCAGTGCGCGACGCCGGGCTGGCGCTGGGGATGGACGACGGCGAGGTGGGGGAGATCGCCAAGCAGCTGTGGCGGTTCTCGGCGCGCAAGTTCCGTGAGGCGCTGCAGGAGAAGCCCGAGCTGCGGGAGTTTGCCGGCAGGGTTGAACAGCGCGATGCCGATGGCAACCAGCAGCTTGACCTGCTGGTGGACCTGACCGAACGCCTGGACCGGCTTCCCCGCCACATCTCAATGCACCCGTGCGGCGTGATCCTGGGCGATGCAACGCTCCTGGACCGCACCCCGGTCCAGCCAAGCGGGCTTGGCCTGCCCATGAGCCAATTCGATAAACACGACATGGACCCCATGGGCATGCTCAAACTCGATGTCCTGGGTGTCCGCATGCAAAGCGCCATGGCTTTCGCTGTCAGGGAGATCATCCGCATCCACCCCACCAAGAAGGAAGTGGTGGCAGCGGGGCGGCACCCACTGGGACCTGACGGCACCGGGCCGGATTACATTGCCGGAGATGGCCGGATCGACCTGAACGCCGTCCCCCTGGACGATGAACCAACCTACGAACTGATCAGGAGCACGCACACCCTGGGCTGCTTCCAGATTGAATCCCCCGGGCAGCGGGAACTGATCGGCAAGATGGCGCCACGTGAATTCAACGACCTCATCATTGATATCTCCCTGTTCCGCCCAGGACCGATGAAATCGGATATGGTGCGGCCCTTCCTGGAACACCGCCACGGTTTTGCCCCTGAGGTGTATCCGCACCCGGACCTCAAACCCGTGCTGCAGGAAACCCACGGGGTCACGGTCTTCCACGAACAGATCCTGAAAACCCTCAACATCATGACCGGTTGCGGGCTTGCCAAGGCCGACGAGTTCCGCAGGGCGTTGAGCAACGAGGTCGGGGAAGCGCAGGTAGAGGAATACTTCCGGCGCAACGCCAAGGCCAGGGGATATACCCCCGAGGTAGTGGAAAAGGTATGGGGGACGTTAAAGTCCTTTGCCAGTTTCGGCTTCTGCAAAGCCCATGGCGCTGCTTTCGCCGTTCCCACCTACCAGTCCGCCTGGCTGAAGGCACACCATCCCGAAGCCTTCCTGGCGGGCCTGTGGGAGCACGATCCCGGAATGTATCCCAAACGGCTTTTGGTTTCCGAAGCCCGGCGGCTGGGCATCCCCATCCTTCCCCTGGACATCAACAGGAGCAAGGCCGAATACAGGGTGGAGCGGATCGAATCCGGCAAGGACACTGGAAAGCTGGGAATCCGGCTCAGCCTGAAC
This sequence comes from Arthrobacter sp. E44, assembly GCF_041877125.1. Taxonomy (NCBI): domain Bacteria; kingdom Bacillati; phylum Actinomycetota; class Actinomycetes; order Micrococcales; family Micrococcaceae; genus Arthrobacter; species Arthrobacter sp. E44. The sequence continues at coordinate 119,302 of NZ_JBHDJA010000009.1, read as the reverse complement.
GGGATCTACGGGCTGTCTGCGGCCGAATTGAAACGGATCGTAGCCGGACAGCCCTATGACTCGCTGGCCGACCTCCGGGCGCGCTCGCGGCTCAGCAAGCCCAGCATCCGGCGCCTGGCCCAGCTGGGTGCCTTCGATTCCCTGCATCGGGAAGCAGGTGGCCCGGCCAACCGCGCGGACCTGGTGCACCATCTGCAGCAGTTCCAAACCGCCAACGGAACGCGCAAAGGCCTGGAGGTGCTGGAAGGGCAGCTGGCACTTCCCCTGGGCGACATCGAACTGCGGAACATCAAGCCTGGGCTTCCCGCCCCCACCCTGGTGGAAAACGTCAGGGCAGAACTGGACCTTATGGCCGTCGATGTCAGCACCCACCTGATGGACAGCCACCGGCCGCTGCTGGAAAAGCTGGGCGTCACCACAGCGGATAAGCTCCTCAGCCTGCGCAACGGCACTGAAGTGCTGGTGGCAGGAGTGCGCGTGGCCACCCAAACGCCACCCATGCGCGGCGGCAGGAGGGTGGTGTTCATCAGCATTGACGACGGCACCGGCTGCGTGGATTCTGTCTTCTTCCACGAGGCCCAGGAAAGCGCCGGCCCGCTCCTGTTCGGCACCCGCCTGCTGCTGATCCGCGGCACCACCCGCAGGACCGGACCCCGGGGCATCAGCATCAGCGCGAGCATGGCGTGGGACCTGCGCCGGACGGACACCTTGCCCTTCCCGGAAAACACGACGGCGGGCGGCGGGGACGTGCCCCATCCCCTGGATGGCATCAGCAGGACACTGGCGATCACCGGTTTCAACGGGTGAGCCTGCAGTTTTTGTCCGCTGCACCTGCCGTGCGCCGCGTTGGTCGGCCCTGACCGGAACCGATAGCATTGACGATGGCTGGCTGTGGTCCCCGTATGCCACAAGCTATGAAGCCTCAACTTTGAATAGGAGACACCCGTGTCAGATGCCCAGCAGATCACCCTTCTCGTCGATGGCGAAGAGACCAAGGTGACTACCGGGACAACCGGTGCGGAACTCTTCTTTGAGCGCCGTGACGTTGTCGTTGCCCGCGTTAACGGCGAACTGAAGGACCTGGACCAGGAACTTCCCGAAGGCGCCGAGGTGGAGGGTGTCACCATTGATTCCCCCGACGGCCTGAACGTCCTGCGCCACTCCACGGCCCACGTCATGGCCCAGGCCGTGCAGCAGCTGCGTCCCGACGCCAAGCTCGGCATCGGCCCCTACATCACCGACGGCTTCTACTTCGACTTCGACGTTGCCGAGCCGTTCACCCCCGAGGACCTCAAAACCCTCGAAAAGATGATGCAGAAGATCATCAACCAGAACCAGAAGTTCGTCCGCCGCGTCGTCACCGAGGACCAGGCACGCGAAGCGATGAAAAACGAGCCCTACAAGCTCGAACTGCTGGGCAGGAAGAACGACGCCGCCGAGGCCGGGGAAGGCGTAAACGTCGAGGTCGGTGCCGGCGACATCACCATCTACGACAACGTAGAACGCAAGGAAGGCACCACCGTCTGGTGCGACCTCTGCCGCGGCCCGCACCTGCCCAATACCAAGTTCATCTCCAACGCCTTCGCCCTGACCCGCTCGTCGTCGGCCTACTGGCTGGGCAACCAGAAGAACCAGCAGCTGCAGCGCATCTACGGCACGGCCTGGCCCACCAAGGAAGCGCTGAAGGCCTACCAGGAACGCATCGCCGAGGCCGAACGCCGCGACCACCGCAAGCTGGGCTCCGAACTGGACCTGTTTTCCTTCCCGGACGAACTGGGCTCTGGCCTGCCCGTCTTCCATCCCAAGGGCGGCATCATCCGCAAGGAGATGGAGGACTACTCCCGCCAGCGCCACGTCGAGGCCGGCTACGAGTTCGTCTACACCCCGCACATCACCAAGGGGCACCTGTACGAGGTCTCAGGCCACCTGGACTGGTACAAGGACGGCATGTTCCCCGCCATGCACGTGGACGCCGAACTCAACGAGGACGGCACCGTCCGCAAGCCCGGCCAGGACTACTACCTGAAGCCGATGAACTGCCCCATGCACAACCTCATCTTCCGCTCCCGCGGCCGGTCCTACCGTGAACTGCCACTGCGGCTGTTCGAATTCGGTTCGGTCTACCGGTACGAGAAGTCCGGTGTGGTGCACGGCCTCACCCGCGTCCGGGGCATGACACAGGACGACGCCCACATCTACTGCACCCGCGAGCAGATGAAGGACGAACTCACCAAGACCCTCAACTTCGTCCTGGACCTGCTCAAGGACTACGGCCTGAACGACTTCTACCTGGAACTGTCCACCAAGGACCCGGAAAAGTACGTCGGCGACGACGCTACCTGGGAAGAAGCCACCAGGACCCTTTCCGAGGTGGCCCAGGAGTCCGGACTGGAGCTTGTGCCGGACCCGGGTGGAGCTGCGTTCTACGGTCCCAAGATTTCCGTGCAGGCCAAGGACGCGCTGGGCCGCACCTGGCAGATGTCCACCATCCAGTTGGACTTCAACCTGCCGGAACGCTTCGAGCTGGAGTTCCAGGCCGCCGACGGCAGCCGCCAGCGCCCCGTGATGATCCACCGCGCGCTGTTCGGCTCCGTGGAGCGCTTCATGGGTGTCCTCACCGAGCACTACGCCGGTGCGTTCCCCGCATGGCTGGCGCCGGTCCAGGTGGTGGGCATTCCGGTCGCCGAAGCGTTCAACGAGTACATGTTCGACGTCGTCGATCAACTTAAGGCAGCGGGTATCCGTGCCGAGGTGGACACGTCCTCCGACCGGTTCCCCAAGAAGATCCGCACCGCCAGCAAGGACAAGATCCCGTTCGTGCTCATCGCCGGCGGCGACGATGCGGAAGCAGGCGCGGTGTCGTTCCGCTTCCGCGACGGAAGTCAGGACAACGGCGTGCCGGTGGAGGAAGCCGTCAAACGGATCACCGACGCCGTCCGCAACCGGACCAGCTAGCCGAACGGAAGCAACACAGTGCAGGAGAACACATGCGCAGGTTATCCAGGCGATGCCGGCGTTACCGACGATTTTGCCCTCGCCGGTGTCCCGGACGCCTTCCAGCGCCTGTGGACTCCGCACCGCATGGCCTACATCAAGGGCGGTCAGCACCAGTTCAAGAACGAGAATGATTGCCCGTTCTGCGTGGGCCCCGGCCGCACCGACGAAGAGGCCCTCATCGTCCACCGCGGCCGCACCTGCTACGTGGTGCTCAACCTCTTCCCCTACAACCCAGGCCACCTGCTGGTCTGCCCGTACCGGCACATCCCGGACTACACGGATCTTACGGTTGACGAAACAGCAGAATTCGCCGACCTGACCCAGACAGCCATGCGGGTCCTGCGCAAGGTTTCCAATCCCGGTGGCTTCAACCTGGGCATGAACCAGGGAGTTGTGGGCGGTGCCGGGATCTCGGCGCACCTGCACCAGCACATCGTTCCGCGGTGGGGCGGGGACGGCAATTTCTTCCCCATCATCGCCCAGACCAAGGCCATCACTCAGACCCTTGACGAGGTCCGGCAGTTGGTGGCCGACGCCTGGCCCGGGGAGTCGGATGCTGAATAAGCATGCCCGCGGTTTCTTCACCGCCCTGTTTACCCCATTGGCCCGCTGGCTTCTGAAGATGGGTGTTTCCCCGGATGCGGTCACCATCCTTGGCACAGCAGGGGTTGCGGCGGGTGCCCTCGTGTTCTACCCGTTGGGCCAGCTCTTCTGGGGGACCCTCTTCATCACGGCGTTCATCTTCTCAGATGTCCTGGACGGCATCATGGCCAGAATGCAGGAGGTCAAGAGCCGCTGGGGGAACTTCCTCGATTCCACCTTGGACCGGATCGCCGACGGCGCCCTCTTCGCCGGTGTTTCCGTCTGGTTCTTCACCGGCGGCAACAACCCGCCCATCGCCGTCGCCGCCCTGCTGTGCCTTGTCCTGGGCATGGTGGTTTCCTACGCCAGGGCCAAGGCCGAGTCCCTGGGATTCACCGCCAACGTGGGAATCGCGGAGCGTGCAGAGCGCCTGGTATCCGTGCTGGTTGTCACCGGCCTGACCGGCCTTGGACTCCCGCCAGTGGTGCTCCTGGTCACGCTGGTGCTTCTGGCGCTGGCCAGCCTCATTACCGTGGTGCAGCGTGTACTCTCGGTGCACCGGCAGGCCTTGGCAGCACCAACCTCCGCTGATTAAGCATGATTAAGCCGGTCCCGCGGCGGGGGACTAGTATATAAGTGCCCGGTCAAGGGACCCGGCAACCCGTGCGTGCACCTCCGGCAGCTGCCGCCGCATGCCCGGCGAAGATCATCTGTCTACCCATAGGGGTTTTTGTGTCTACACCTGATGTAAGCAACGAGGCCGGTTCGTCCGCGAGCAGCGTCACGGGCAGCAGCCGCGTGAAGCGTGGCATGGCCGAGATGCTCAAGGGCGGCGTCATCATGGACGTCGTCAACGTCGAGCAGGCCCGCATCGCCGAAGACGCCGGTGCCGTGGCGGTCATGGCGCTCGAGCGCGTTCCCGCCGATATCCGCGCCCAGGGCGGCGTGTCCCGCATGTCCGATCCCGACATGATCGACCAGATCATTGACGCCGTGTCCATCCCGGTCATGGCAAAGGCCCGCATCGGCCACTTCGTGGAGGCCCAGGTCCTGCAGTCCCTCGGCGTGGACTACATCGACGAGTCCGAGGTCCTGACCCCGGCCGACTACGTCAACCACATCGACAAGTGGAACTTCAAGGTTCCCTTCGTCTGCGGTGCCACCAACCTCGGTGAGGCCCTGCGCCGCATCAACGAGGGCGCGGCCATGATCCGGTCCAAGGGCGAGGCCGGCACCGGCGACGTCTCCAACGCCACCGGGCACATGCGCAAGATCCGCTCCGAGATCGCAAGGCTCTCCTCCCTGCCCGAAGACGAGCTGTACGTCGCCGCCAAGGAACTTCAGGCCCCCTACGAACTGGTCAAGGAAGTGGCTGCGGCCGGCAAGCTCCCCGTGGTGCTGTTCACCGCAGGCGGCATTGCCACCCCCGCTGACGCTGCCATGATGATGCAGCTCGGCGCCGACGGCGTCTTCGTCGGCTCCGGCATCTTCAAATCCGGCAACCCCGCCCAGCGCGCCGCCGCCGTCGTGAAGGCCACCACCTTCTTCGACGACCCCGACGTCATCGCCAAGGCCTCCCGCGGGCTGGGCGAAGCCATGGTGGGCATCAACGTCGACGAGATCCCCCAACCGCACCGTCTCGCTGAGCGCGGCTGGTAACTCACTACTCGTTTTGGCGCCTTGTCGGCGCCGGACGGCGCGATCCTCTGCGTGCTATCCCCGCGCTCCTTTGGCAGCTTTCGCGGCTGGCTGGGGCGCGGGGCCCCTTTACGCACGCTGCCGGACCGCACCGTCCGGCGCTTCGTGTCGCCAACCGCGGTGACTGACGACGCCGGTTCCTCACTTTCTTCTGGTGGGGGACCGGCGTCGTCCGTTTTTTAGCTTTTCTCGTCGATTGCTCCCCACCGGCCCCCTAACCTCGCAAGCTCGGCCAGGGAACCCTGCCGACGTGGGCCCACGTACTTGTCGTTTTCGGGGGTCTGAACGACACTTGCTCAGCAATCGATGGGGTTACTCCAGACCGCGGCGCTTTAGCAGGGGCTCGAGCCTTGCTTCGCGGCCTCTCAGCGTGCGGAAGGAGTCCAGCGGGTCGCGGCTGTTGCCGCGGCTCAGGAGCTCCTGGCGGAAGCGTTCGCCGTTGCTCCTGGTGAGGCCGCCGTTCTCGGTGAACCAGTCCACCGTCTCGGCATCCAGCACTTCGCTCCAGATATAGGAGTAGTAGCCCGCTGCGTAGCCTGCCCCCGCGAAAATGTGCTGGAAGTAGCCGGTCCGGTACCGCGGCGGGATCAGCGGGTGGGCAATTCCCGCCGCAGCGAGGGCCTTGGCCTCAAACGCCAAGGCATCCTCCGGCACCTCACCCGGCTCCAGCGTGTGCCAGGCGAGGTCCAGCAGGGCCGCGCCCAGGTATTCGGTGGTGGCGAAGCCTTCCCCCCAGAGCCGTGATTCGTTGAGCCGGTCCACAATCTCCTGCGGAAGCGGCTCCCCGGTGACGTGGTGGCGGGCGTAGTTCGACAGCACCTCCGGCCACATGATCCACATCTCGTTGACCTGCGACGGGTACTCCACGAAGTCCCTGGGCACGGAGGTGCCTGAAAAGCGGGGATACGTGACGTTGGAGAACAGGCCGTGCAGGGCATGGCCGAACTCGTGGAACAGGGTCCGCAGCTCGTCCAGGGTGAGAAGCGTTGGCTCGCCCACCGGCGGCTTGGAGATGTTGAGCGTATTAGTCACCACGGGCTGCGTGCCGAGCAGGGCAGACTGCTCAACGAGCGAGTTCATCCACGCCCCGCCCCGCTTCGATTCACGCGCATAGTAGTCGCCGAGGAACAGGCCCAGGCTGGAACCGTCCTCATTCCGGACCTCCCAGATGCGCACATCCGGGTGGTAGGCCTGGAGATCCGCCCGCTCCTGGAAGGTGATCCCGTACAGCGATTTTGCGGCATAGAACACGCCGTCGGTGATGACCCGGTCGAGCTCGAAATACGGACGCAGGGCCTGTTCGTCGACGTCGTACTTCTCCCGCCGCACCTTTGCGGAATAGTAGGCCCAGTCCCATGCCTCCAGCGGGTGCCCGGCGACCTCGGCCAACGCGGCCGCTTCGGCATCCGCGTTACGGACGGCTGCCGGCGCCATGCGGTTGAGCATGGTCCGGACGGCCTCGAAGTCAGGCGCGGTCTGGCGGTCCGCGACAAGCTCGGCATAGTTGGCGAAACCCAGCAACTGCGCCTTTTCCGCCCGCAGCCCGGCCAGCTCGCGGGCCAGGTCCAGCACATCCAGGCTGCCGCCGTCACTGCCCCTGGCCAGGGACGCTTCAAACAGGCGACGGCGGACGGCACGGTTCTCGAGCGAGGCCAGGGCAGGCTGGTTGCCCGGCTGGACCAGGGTGAGCAGGTATTTGCCCTCGTGCCCGGCGGCGCGGGCAGCTTCCGCAGCGCTGGCGACGTCATCGGCGGGCAGCCCCGCCAGGTCACGGACGTCCTCCACCAGCAGGGCAGCCGATTTCATGCCCTCTTTGACCCGCTGGCCGAACTCGGTGCCCAGCCGGGCCAGCCCGGCGTTAATTGCCCGCAGCCGTTCCTGGCCTGGGCCGTCCAGCTGGATGCCCGACTGGCGGAACTCCCTCAAGTACTCCTCTACCAGCCGGACGGATTCCGGATCACGACCGGCCGTATCAATGGCCGCAAAGCGCTCGAACAGCCTCCTGTTGAGGTAGACCTCGTCCTGGTGGGCAGAGAACCGCGGTGACAGCACCGTTTCGAGTTCCCTGATCTGCTCAGACGCGTCCGCCGAAACCAGGGTGAAGAACGCCGCGGCCGACCGGTTCAGGAGTTGTCCGGAGCGTTCCATGGCAAGGGCTGTGTTCTCAAACGTGGCCGGTTCGTCGTTGTCGGCGATGGCCTCGATTTCGTCCAGGTGCGCAGCCAGGCCTGCTTCGATGGCCTCACCGTATTGCTCCGGCGCGAGCGCCGCGAAAGGTGGAATGCCGTAGGGCAGGGGACTGGCAGTGAGGAGGGGGTTCGTCATGGGGTAAACCTTTCACAGCGGGGCACGCTTCTCAATTACCTGCCCATGGCGTCGTCCTCCCAGCCGGGATCCCTACAATTGCCGCTATGGAGTCCAGCCAGGACTGCAACCAGCGCGCCCAGCAGGGCAAAGTCCCAGTTCGGGTAATGACGAAGGAGACCAGGGTCCATGACCAAAAGTGGCACAAGGCCCGGGACCACCTTCCTGGGTGTACCGTTCCGGTGGCTGGGTCCGGGCGTGGTGATGGTGCTCGTGATGGCGTACGGCATCTTCTGGTATCTGGCTCGTCCGGGAAATGAGCCCGTTGCCGGTTACGTCGGGCAGCTCTTCGGCGGCGAATCCGTGCTGCTGTATTCGATCGCGCTGGTCCTGGTCAGTACCCTTCCCCTTGTCGAGCCTGTTTTCGGCGGCATCGACCACGCCGCCATCTGGCACCGCAGGGCGGCGATTACGGCAACCATCCTGCTGTTGCCGCACATCGAACTTGCGTCCAACCCGGAAGCCACCAGCCTGGGAAAAACCTTGGCCGTGGTGGCTATCTGCGGCCTCGCGGCGCTGGTGGTGTGGGCCATCCTGCCACGTTGGCGGACCATGCTTCCGGCACCCGTGCGGCGGCTGGTGGTCACCGCGCTTCAGTCCAAGCCGGTCCAGCTGGCCGCCCGCCTACTGGGCGGCTACGAGCGGTGGCGGGGCTTCCACCGCCTGACCGGCCTGTTCCTTGCGGCCGGATTCCTGCACGGCCTGCTCGATGCCAGCGCATTCGGTGCTGTACCCGGACTGCGGTGGAGCTACGTGGCCATCGGCGGAACGGGCCTGGCCTTCTATGCCTACCGCGAACTGCTGGCACGGCGCTTCCTTCCGCACCACGACTACCAGGTGGCCGGGGTCCGGCCTGTTGCTGCGGACCTGGTGGAGGTGGCGCTGCGACCCCTGGGCCGGCCGTTGGCCTTCAAGCCGGGCCAGTTCGCCATGGTTTACCTCGAAACGGCCGAGGGCTGGCAGCGCCATCCTTTCTCCATCTCCGGACCCGCCCCGGAGGGTGGAATCAGCATTACGGTGAAGGCCCTGGGCGACCACACGACCAGGCTTCCCGACGTGGTCCAGCCGGGCATGCCGGCGGTCGTGGGCGGTCCCTATGGTCGGTTTGACCGGCACCGTGGCACTGCCCACCAAGTCTGGATCGCGGGAGGAGTGGGGATCACGCCGTTCCTCAGTTGGCTGCGGTCCCTCGACGCGGAGCCTGACGGGCAACTGCAGCAAGAGGTCCACTTCTTCGTCACCTCGGCGGGACGTTCCCCGTTCGCCGACGAGATTGCCGCCGTCGCCAGGAAGCATCCCCGGCTTACCGTACACCTGGTGGACACCGCCGCGGACGGACGGCTGACCCCGGAAGCGGTCCTGGCCTCAGTGGGCACCGAACCACGGCGGCTGTCGGTCTTCATGGGCGGCCCGGACGTCATGCTGCGGCAGTTCCGGAAAGCCTTCCAGGCGGCAGGCGTCCGCCGGGCAAACATCCACCGCGAGTACTTTCAGTGGCGTTGAGTACGGATACCGCAGCTCAGCGGGGGCGGCGGGCAGCGTGCTCCCTGGCGAGGACGGCGTAGGTGTCGTCCGGGTTGCCGGGGGAGAAGCTGCCGAATTTGCGCTCCGCAGCCGTCCGGATGAGGAAGTCCGCGATCGCCGGGTTCTTGGGCAACAGCGAGCCGTGCAGGTAGCTGGCCACGATGTTGCGGTAGCGGGCGCCCTCATGGCCATCGTTGCTGTTGTTCCCCATACCCTTGGGGACGGTGCCTAGCGGCCTGACACCGGCGCCCAGCGTCGTCTGTCCGCTGTGGTTCTCGTAGCCCAAAACCTCACCGAACTCTGGAGTGGAAATCTTGACGTTGCCGATCAGGCGCTCGTCGGTGCCGTGGGTTTCCACGTCCAGGACGCCGATACCCGGGATAACAGCGCCAGTGCGGGTCTTGAAGAAGCGGCCGAAGAGCTGGTACAGGCCGCAAATGAGCAGCATGGGCGCACCGTCCTCGGCCAACTCCTTGAGTTCTCCGGCCCGGGCCTGCAGGTCGTCCTGGATCACCAGTTGGCCGCTGTCCTGGCCCCCGCCTCCCACGATGATGTCCACGCCGTCAGGGAAGGGGTCGCCCACGTTGTACTCAAGCAGTTCGGGGGTGTACCCGTGCCAGGCGATGCGCCGCTGCAGGACCAGGGCATTGCCCCAGTCGCCGTAAATGTTCATGTCGCGGGGGTACAACTGGACTACCCGGAGGGTGCCTTTGGACTGGGCGGCAGCCGTCGCTGCTTCTGCCGGATTCACGAGACAACCTCCACGGTGGTGATTTTGGACAGCTCGCGGCGAATGGCCAGCATCGCCGTGTAAGTGCAGAAGATCCGCTTTGGCTTGCCCCGGCCCTCCCTGACGAAGGCTGCGAGGGCGGCGGGGATCTCCGGCTCCACGGCCCCGACCTGGACGTCGTCGTACTGCAACCGCAGCGCCATGTCGTAGGCCCGGGACCCGGTGAGCAGCTCCACGCCGCCCTCCCGGAGGGAATCGAACTCCACGTCCCAGAGCCAGGACATGTCCCGGCCGTCGGCATAGTTGTCGTTGATCGCGATCATGGTGGCGTAACCGCCGGCAGGGAAGGATTTAAGTCCCAGCCGGAAACCGCTGGGGTTCTTGACCAACACCAGGTCCAGTGGCTGGCCGTCCACGGTGAGGCTTTCACCGCGCCCGAAGGCGGGGGCAACCTTGGACAACGCCTCGAGCAAGGTGGCGTGGTCCGCCGTCGCGGCGCCTGCCCCGCAGATGCTGCGGGCCAGGGTCAGGGCCGCGGCCGCATTGAAGATGTTGTACACGCCGCGCAGCTTCATCGCTGTGGTGACCGTACCGCCGTCGTACTCAAACTCGGCACTGTCCGCGCCCACTTTCCGGAGCACGACGTCGGCGGCCGGCTTCTCCGGCAGGCCCGCCGGGGCGGGGCTTCCGGGAGCAGCCCGCATGTCGTCGTCATTGGGGAAGGTCGCCAGCAGGGAGTCGTCGAGGCCGAAGTACTTGACCTCCTGACCCGTCAGGGTGTCTGCGATCCGTGCCACCCGCGGATCCTCGCGGTTGAGGACCACGGTTCCGGTGGTCTTGGCGGCAATGTGCTGCAGGAGCTGTGCGGTCTTGTCGATTTCGCCGAAGCGGTCCAGCTGGTCGCGCAGCACGTTAAGGAGCAGGCAGTAGCGCGGCGGGACACTGTTCACAAAATGCACCGCGTGGGCTTCGTCAAGCTCCAGGACGGCAATGTCCGCGTCCAGCCGGCCGCGCCAGTCCACTTCACCCAGGAGGGCCGCCGCCACGCCCCGCGTGAAATTGCTGCCGGTGCGGTTGGTGAAAACCTTCAGGCCCTGGCTCTCCAGCAGTTCCACCACCATCTTGGTGGTGGTGGTTTTGCCGTTGGTGCCGCTGACCACCGCCACACCGTGCGGCAGGGTGGTGAGCGTCCGCCGCATGAAGCCGGGGTCGATTTTTTCGACCACCAGGCCGGGCAGCGCGGACCCGCCGCCCCGCAGCCGGGACACCCTGCGGACCAGCTTGCCGAGCGGAACACTGTAGAAGACCATGTTTTGAATATATCCCAGCAGCGGCATGCAACCTTTGCCGGCAGGATGCCTGCGGCACCAGCCATACGGCCCGGGCCGTATGCTGGAAAGATGACAAACCCCCCATCTGCTGCCCAGGCGCGCGTGGGGTCAGGCCTGAATATCGGTGCCCTGGCCCTCCAGGGCGACTTCCGTGAGCACCTGCGTGCCGCGGAAGCCACGGGCGCCCAAGGCGTGCCCGTGCGCCGCCCGGAGGAACTGGACGGCCTGGACGGCCTCATTATCCCCGGCGGCGAGTCCACCGCCATCGATAAGCTGGCCCGTGCCTTCGAGCTTGCCGATCCGCTCCGCAAATACATCGGCGAGGGCCTGCCCGTGTATGGCTCCTGTGCAGGCATGATCCTGCTCGCGTCCGACATCGCCGATCCGGCAACCGATCTCTCCGGTGCGCCGCAGCAGACCTTCGGCGGCCTTGACATTACTGTCCGCCGCAACGCCTTCGGCCGCCAGCGCGAATCCTTCGAAACCGACCTGGACTTCAAGGGCCTGGACTTCAGCGCCACCGAATCGGGCGTGGAACCGGTGCACGCAGTCTTCATCCGCGGGCCCTGGGTGGAACGGGTGGGAGAGGACGTGGAGGTCCTGGCACAGGTGGAACCGGCCGACCCCCACCATGCATCCCACGCCGCATCGCTGCCGGGGGCGGCTAGAATTGTGGCAGTGCGTTCCGGCCAGCTGCTGGCCACCTCCTTCCATCCGGAAGTGACCGGCGAGAAACGCGTACACGAACTTTTTATCCGAATGATCAGAGGAGAAGCGTAAAGCATGTCAGGCCACTCCAAATGGGCAACGACCAAGCACAAAAAGGCGATCATTGACAGCCGCCGCGCAAAGTCGTTCGCCAAACTGATCAAGAACATTGAAGTTGCCGCCCGGATGGGCGGACCGGACCTCGCCGGCAACCCCGGCCTGGAACTCGCCGTCACCAAGGCCAAGAAAACCTCGGTTCCCAACGACAACATCGACCGCGCCATCAAGCGCGGCGCCGGCCTCACCGGCGAAGTGGTGGACTACACCGAAATCATGTACGAGGCCCGCGGCCCGCAGGGCTCGGCCCTGCTGATCGAATGCCTTACCGACAACAAGAACCGGGCAGCATCAGAGGTTCGCCTGGCCATCTCCCGCAACGGCGGCACCATTGCCGACCCCGGCTCCGTCAGCTACCTCTTTACCCGCAAGGGCGTGGTGAACCTGCCCAAGAACGGCCTCAGCGAGGACGACGTCCTGATGGCCGTCCTCGATGCAGGTGCGGAGGAAGTCAAGGACAACGGGGAGACCTTCGAGATCCACTCGGAGCCGGGCGACCTGCAGGCCATCCGTGAAGCGCTGAAGGAAGCCGGCATTGAATACGACACGGACGAAGTGGAGTTCGTGCCCTCCATGCAGGTGGAGCTGGACGTTGACGGCGCCCGCAAGTTCCTGAAGCTCGCCGATGCCCTCGAGGACCTCGACGACGTCCAGAACGTCTACAGCAACGCCGACCTGAGCGACGACGTCCAGGCTGCCCTGGAATCCGAGTGACGTCCCACCTTGCCCGCTAGTCCGCAGGAATTTAAGTCGGGTTCCCCGGCCGAAGCGGAGTACAAATGACCCTCCGTGTCCTCGGTGTTGATCCCGGCCTCACCCGCTGCGGCATCGGCGTCGTGGACGTCGAACGGAACCGGCGCGCCAGCATGGTCGCCGTTGGCGTCGTGGGCACGTCCCCGGACGAGACCCTCGACCGCCGGCTGCTCGTGATCGCCACGGCCATCGACGAGTGGCTGGACCGCTACGAGCCGGAAGTACTCGCCGTCGAACGCGTTTTCTCGCAACTCAACGTGAGCACGGTAATGGGTGTCGCCCAGGCCTCCGGCGTGGTGATCGCGGCGGCCGCACGCCGGGGAATCCCGGTGGCGCTCCACACGCCGTCGGAGGTTAAGGCAGCCGTCACCGGCAGCGGGTCCTCCAACAAGGACGCCGTGACCAAACTGGTTACCAAGATCCTCCGGCTGGATGCCCCTCCGCGCCCCGCCGACGCGGCCGACGCGCTGGCGCTGGCCATCACGCATGCGTGGCGCGCCGGCAGCGGTGCCGCCGTGGCCACCACCGGTCCCGGCAGCTCATCCCTGACGCCCGCCCAGCGCGCGTGGGCCGAAGCGGAGGCAAAGGCGCGCCGCGCACGCTGATTGTCCCTGCTGCTTGCTAGGGTATTCGTAGATATGTTCGGATAGCCGGGCCCCACGAACGGGCCCGCAGTACCACGGGAGCCCGGCCTTGATCAGTTTCCTCCGCGGAACGGTAGCGCACGTTGGCCTGTCAACGGCTGTGATTGACCTCAACGGTGCCGGGATGAGCGTCTATGCCACCCCACAGACCCTTAGCCACCTCCGCGTCGGTGAAGAGGGCAAGGTGTTCACCTCGCTGATCGTGCGGGAGGACTCGCTCACGCTCTTTGGCTTCGCGGACGACGACGAGCGCGAGGTTTTCGAGGTTCTGCTCAGCGTCAGCGGAGTCGGGCCCCGGCTTGCCCTTGCTGTCCTGGCAGTCCATGACCCCGAAGCCATTAGGGTGGCGGCACACACGGGGGACAGCAAGACCTTCACCAAGGTCCCCGGCATCGGCCCCAAGGTGGCGGGCAGGATTGTGCTGGAACTCGCAGGGAAGCTCGTCCCGCAGGGGACAGCTCCAGCTCCCGGAGCCGGAACCCCTGCCGAGGCCGCCTGGAAGCCCCAGGTGGTGGCCGCAATGACCAGCCTTGGCTGGTCCGAGAAGGACGCGTCCACCAGTATCGACAAAGCCCTGGCCGACGAACCCGAAGTGTCCTTCCGCGGCAACGTTCCCGAGATCCTCCGCACCACGCTCCGGTGGCTCGGCCAGGACGGCGCACGCGCCGGCAACCGCGTAGGCACACGTGGCTGAACCCTCACTGGTTGCCGCGGGGGAGGAGCCGGAAGAGCGCGCCATCGAGGCCGCGCTGCGGCCCAAGAACCTGGACGACTTCGTTGGCCAGCACCGGGTGCGCAAGCAGCTGTCGCTGGTGCTGCAGGCCTCCCGGATGCGCGGGCGGACAGCGGACCACGTGCTGTTCTCGGGCCCGCCCGGCCTGGGCAAGACCACCCTTGCCATGATTGTCGCCGCGGAGATGAACGCGCCGCTGCGCCTCAGCAGCGGACCGGCCATCCAGCACGCCGGCGACCTCGCGGCCATCCTGTCCTCGCTGTCCGAAGGCGAGGTCCTGTTCCTCGACGAGATCCACCGCATGTCCCGTCCGGCGGAGGAAATGCTGTACATGGCCATGGAGGACTTCCGCGTCGACATTGTCGTGGGCAAGGGTGCAGGCGCCACTGCGATTCCCCTGGAACTGCCGCCGTTCACCCTGGTGGGGGCCACCACCCGTGCCGGGTTGCTCCCGGGACCGCTGCGCGACCGGTTCGGGTTCACCGGGCACCTCGAGTTTTACTCGGTTCCCGAGCTGGAGCTGGTTCTGCGCCGTTCCGCCGGGCTGCTGGACCTGAAGGTCAACTCCGCCGGATTCGCTGAGATCGCCGGCCGTTCCCGCGGTACGCCGCGTATCGCCAACCGCCTGCTGCGCCGTGTCCGGGACTGGGCGCTGGTGCACGGCATCGAACAAATCGATGCAAGGGCCGCCTCCGCTGCCCTGGACATGTATGAAGTGGACAAGAAAGGCCTGGACCGGCTGGACCGGGCGGTCCTGGACGCCCTCATTACCAAATTCGGCGGCGGTCCCGTGGGCCTCTCCACCCTCGCTATTGCCGTGGGTGAGGAAACCGAAACGGTGGAAACCGTCGCCGAACCCTTCCTGGTCCGCGAAGGCCTGCTGGGCCGCACGCCCCGCGGCAGGATCGCGCTGGCGGCTGCGTGGACGCACCTTGGCTACGCCATCCCGTCCAACGTGTTCGCGCAGGAGCAGCTGGACCTTTTCGAGCCCGGCGGGGACGCTTCCGCGGCGGGGGAATGGGTCGCGGAGGGCCAATAGCAGGCTCCCTTCAGCTTTTCCCTTTAGACTGGTATGACGCCCGGCACGTTCGGGTCTTTGTTTCGCGGGTGGCCCTGACGCCCCCGTCGCTTGGGGAAGGAAAAGTCAGGCGCTCTGCCTGCATCACCAGCCCGCCCCGGCCGAAGCGAAGCCGACGTCGCTGGAAAACCAGCTGTACCAGAAAAAGAACGGAATTCCCCTTGGATCCAATGTCAATTCTCCTGTTCGTCATGCTCGGCGTGTTCATCTTCATGATGTTCCGCCGCAACAAGAAGACGCAGCAGCAGCAGGCAGAGCTCCAGTCGAAGTTTGGCCCGGGCGTGGAGGTCATGACCAGTTTTGGCCTTTTCGGCCGGATCGTGGACATCGACGAGGCCGACAACAAGGTCACGCTTGAACTTTCCCCCGGCAACCTGGCCACCGTCCACCGCCAGGCCGTCACCAAGGTCATCGAGCCTGCCGTGGAAACCACCCCTGAGGCCGAGCCCGCCGCTGCTTCCCCTGTGGTACCGGACGATGCGTCCTCCCTCACCACCCCGGAGACCGGGAGCACCGCCACCGGCGCGGAGACTCCGGAAGAAAACCTGAAGCGCCTCAACGACGAGGGCAAGAAGGACAGCTAGGCCCGCTGGCCCCTTTCCTCCCTCTACCGCTGCGGACCACCGCCGGCGCGGCCATGGCCTGCGCCGGCGGTTCCTCCGCGAATAAGAGAAAGATCGACAATGGCACGAACTGGCCGCAAGAAGCCGGGGCTCCGCGTCCTGGTCTGGCTTGGCGTACTCCTGGCGGCGCTGACCGCCGTCCTGGCCGGCGGCACCATCGCCGGACAGGCCAGCTGGGCGCCCAAACTCGCCCTGGACCTGGAGGGCGGCACCCAGATGATCCTCGCCCCGAAGGTGGAGGGCGGATCGGACATCAACGAGCAGCAGCTCAACCAGGCCGTGGCGATCATCCGCCAGCGCGTTGACGGCTCGGGCGTCTCCGAAGCGGAAATCAGCACCCAGTCCGGGCGCAACGTGGTGGTCAGCCTTCCCGGCACGCCTTCCGCCGAAACCCGGAACCTGATCCAGGCCTCCGCGGACATGAATTTCCGCCCCGTGCTGCTCAATGGTGACGGCGCACCGGTGCCGCCGGAGTCGCAGACCCCTGAGGCCCAGCTCCCCAAGCCGACGGCTGCCCCGGCGAACAGCAGCGACACCAACTGGATCACACCCGAGATCTACAAGCAGTTCGAGACACTTGACTGCAACAGCCCCGCAGCCGAGAAGTCCCAGCGGTCAGATCCCACGAAGCCGCTGGTCACCTGCGAGCCTGCCACCGACAAGTCCCCGGCGATCAAGTACATCCTGGGTCCCGTGGAGGTGAAGGGCAGCAACATCGTCACTTCGTCCTTCCAGCTGCAGCAGGGCGCCCAGGGCGCGGTCACCAATGAGTGGGCCGTCAACATCCAGTTCGACGCCGAAGGTACCGCGAAGTTCAAAGAGGTCACCGAGCGCCTGAACCAGTTCTACACGGCCGCCGGCGGGCAGTCGGGCAGCGACCCCAAGGCGCAGTTCGCCATCGTCCTGGACGACCAGGTCATCTCCGCGCCGCGTGCGCTGGCCGTCATCACCGACGGACGTCCGCAGATCACCGGCGGCTTCACCGAGCAGACCGCCAAGGCCCTGTCCGACCAGCTGAAGTTCGGCGCCCTTCCCATCAGCTTCGACATCCAGAGCGAGCAGCAGATTTCCGCCACGCTTGGTGGGGAACAGTTGCGCATGGGATTGTTGGCCGGCCTGATCGGGCTCCTGCTCGTGGTGGTCTACTCGCTGTTCCAGTACCGGGCCCTGGGCTTCGTGACCATTGCCTCCCTGGTGGTGGCCGGTGCCCTGACCTACCTGGCCATCGCCATCCTCGGCTGGACCGAGAACTACCGGCTGTCCCTTGCGGGCGTTGCGGGCATCATCGTGGCCATCGGCCAGACAGCTGACTCGTTCATCGTCTACTTTGAGCGCATCCGTGACGAACTGCGTGAAGGGCGCGGCCTGGTGTCCGCGGTCGAAAACGGCTGGAAGCGGGCCAAGCGCACCGTCCTGGCGTCCAAGGCCGTCAACCTGCTGGCCGCGCTCGTCCTGTACTTCGTCGCCGTGGGCAACGTGCGCGGTTTCGCCTTCACCCTGGGCCTGACCGCCATTGCCGACCTCATCGTGGTGTTCATGTTCACCCACCCCACGCTGCAGCTTCTGGCCCGCACCCGTTTCTTCGGTGAAGGCCACAAGTTCTCCGGCCTGGACCCCGAACGGCTGGGCGCGGTGCCGCTGTACCGCGGCGCCGGGCGGATCCGTACTCCCGAGGAGCGGCCTGTGGTGGTCCGCAGCAAGAACGCCGGTGCAGCGGCCGAGGCCGAGCGCCGCATGACCATCGCCGAACGGCGCATGGCAGAAAAGCAGGAACAGCTGGCTGGCTCGTCCAAGACCTCCGCGAAGGAGAACAAGTAATGTCAGGCTTCTCCACTTTCGGCAACGAGCTTTACTCGGGCAAGCGCTCCTACGACTTCGTTGGCGCCAAGAAGATCTGGTTCATCATCGCCGCGGTGGGCGTGGCCCTGTCCATCATCATCCCGGTGGCCAAGGGCGGCTTCAACCTCGGTATTGAATTCCGCGGCGGCTCTGAATTCACGGTCTCCAACGTCAAGACCACCGATGCCGCCATCGGCGAGAAAGCCGTCACCGACGTTGTATCCGGCAGCGTTCCGCGCGTGGCAAACGTGGCCGGCAACACCATGCGCATCCAGACGGACAAACTGACGGACGACGAAACCCTCAAAATCAAGCAGGGCCTCACCAGCGCCTATGGCGTTACGGACAACGAGGTGACATCCACGTTCGTGGGCCCCACCTGGGGTGCTGACGTGACAAAGCAGGCACTGATCGGCCTGGTGGTGTTCGTGCTGCTGGCGGCCCTGCTCATGGCCCTGTACTTCCGTACCTGGAAGATGTCCCTCTCGGCCCTTGCCGGCATGGCGGTGACCATGTTCATCACCGCCGGGGTCTACGCCCTGAGCGACTTCGAGGTGACCCCGTCGGCCATCATCGGCTTCCTGACCGTCCTCAGCTACTCCCTGTACGACACCGTGGTGGTCTTCGACAAGATCCGCGAGAACACCTCCGGCATCGACGCGTCCACGCGCCGGACCTTTGCCGAGGAAGTCAACCTCGCGGTCAACCAGACGCTGGTGCGGTCCATCAACACCATGATGGTGGCCATCCTCCCCGTCGGAGCCATTCTGTTCATCGGTGCCGGACTCCTCGGCGCAGGAACGCTCCGCGACCTGTCCCTCGCCCTGTTCGTCGGGATCCTGATCGGCACCGCCGCGACGATCTTCGTGGCGGCGCCGATGTACGCCTGGCTCCGCCAGGGCGAACCGGATTTGGTCAAGCAGGCACGGCGCGTGGAGCAGCGCCGCGCCGGGGCTGCGGAGCGGTCAACGACGGCGACGCCGGCGCAAGCCTGACCGGCAACCGCGAAGCCTGACGGGGAACCACAGGCAGTTGTAAAGCCCTCAAGGGCCGGGTGATGCAGATATTGCGTCACCCGGCCCTTGACTATTCTGTCCCGGTTATAAAAGTCGCCGCCCGGAGGAATAGACTGGGGTAATTAAATCGGTGGTGAGGGGTGCTTCATTGGAAGAACGTTCGGCGTCGGCGCCAACGGCACAGGAAGATAAGAATCCTGCCGGTGTACAAGCCGGTGCGGCAACGCCCGCGCGCCCTGGTTCCCTGGTTCCTGTCGACAACTCAGGATCCCGCGCCACGTTCCCGGGCCGCCGTGAGCGGACCCGCTCCCGCCTTGCCCGCCTGACCGGCCGCGGCCCAGCCACGTACTCTCCCATCCTTGAACCGTTGCTCCGCACCGTCCGCGCCAACAATCCCAAAGAGGACTTCGACCTCATCCAGCGCGCCTTTGACGTAGCCGAGCGCAGCCACCGCGGGCAGAAGCGCAAGAGCGGGGATCCGTACATCACCCACCCCGTGGCCGTGGCAACCATCCTCGCTGAACTGGGACTCAGCGGCACGACGCTGGCTGCAGCGCTGCTGCATGACACGGTGGAAGACACTCCGTACACGCTTGCCGACCTGAAGCGGGACTTCGGGCCGGAAGTAGCAATGCTGGTGGACGGCGTGACCAAACTGGACAAAGTCAGCTTCGGCGAGGCTGCCCAGTCGGAGACCGTCCGAAAAATGGTCGTGGCCATGGCCAAGGACATCCGTGTCCTGATGATCAAGCTGGCGGACCGGCTGCATAACGCCCGCACCTGGCGCTTCGTTTCGGCCGAATCCTCTGCCCGCAAAGCCCGGGAAACCCTGGAGATCTTCGCACCGCTGGCCCACCGCCTGGGTATGAACACCATCAAGTGGGAGCTTGAGGACCTGTCCTTCGCGGCGCTGTATCCCAAGGTGTACGAGGAGATCGTCCGGATGGTGGGGGACAGGACCCCCGAGCGGGAAAAGAGCCTGGGCGTCATCCGCGACCAGATCACGGAGGACCTGCGCGGAGCCCGGATCAAGGCCACCATCACCGGCCGGCCCAAGCATTACTACTCCATCTACCAAAAGATGATTGTCCGCGACAAGGACTTCGACGACATCAACGACCTCATGGGTGTCCGCGTCCTGGTGGACTCCGTCCGGGACTGCTACGCCGCCCTGGGTATCATGCATTCGCGCTGGAACCCCCTGCCCGGCAGGTTCAAGGACTACATCGCGATGCCGAAGTTCAACATGTACCAGTCGCTGCACACCACCGTCATCGGTCCGGGCGGCAAGCCGGTGGAGATCCAGATCCGCACGCATGAGATGCACCGCCGGGCCGAATACGGCGTGGCGGCCCACTGGAAGTACAAGGACCAGCCGAACCGCACCGCCGTGGGTCCCGGAAGTCCCCGCGACGGCGACATGGGGTGGCTGCGGTCCCTGGTGGACTGGCAGCAGGAGACATCGGATCCGGGGGAGTTCCTGGACTCGCTCCGGTTTGAAATCAACGCCCGCGAAGTGTTCGTCTTCACCCCCAAGGGCGAAGTCATGGCACTGCCGGCGGGATCGACACCCGTGGACTTTGCCTACGCAGTCCACACGGAGGTGGGCCACCGCACCATCGGCGCCAGGGTCAACGGCAAGCTGGTCCCGCTCAACAGCGAACTGAACCACGGCGACTGGGTGGAAATCTTCACCTCCAAGGCCGAGGGAGCGGGGCCCAGCCAGGACTGGCAGCACTTCGTCAAGAGCGCCCGGGCACGCAACAAGATCCGGCAGTGGTTCAGCAAGGAACGCCGCGAAGAAGCGATCGACCGCGGCAAGGAACTGCTGACCCGTGCCATGCGGAAGCAGAACCTCCCGCTGCAGCGGCTGATGACGCACGAGGCCCTGGCCGCCGTGGCGGAGGAGTTCAGGTACGCCGACATCTCCGGGCTTTACGCCGGGGTGGGCGACGGACACACGTCCGCGCAGTCGGTCATGGAGAAGCTCATTGAAAGCCTGGGCGGCAATGAGAGTGCCGATGATGACGTCGAAGAGGTCAGCATCCCCACCCAGGTCACCAAGGCCCGCTTCTCCGACTCCGGTGTAGTGGTCCGCGGCGTAGGCGACGTCTGGGTCAAGCTCGCCCGCTGCTGCACTCCCGTTCCGCCGGATCCGATCCTCGGTTTCGTGACCCGGGGTTCCGGTGTTTCCGTGCACCGGACTGACTGCACGAACATCTCGGACCTGAAGGACCAGCCGGACCGGATCGTGGACGTGGACTGGGCGCCAACCCAGTCGAGCGTCTTCCTGGTGGAAATCCAGGTTGAGGCGCTGGACCGCAAGTCCCTGCTCTCCGACGTGACCAGGGTCCTGTCGGACAACCACGTCAACATCCTCGCCGCCAGCGTCCACACCTCCACGGACCGCGTGGCGATCTCAAAGTTCGCTTTCGAGATGGGCGACCCCAAATATCTCAGCCACGTCCTGAGCGCCGTCCGCCGGATCGACGGGGTCTTCGACGTCTATCGCACCACCGGCAACAAACGCCGGAGCTAGCAGGGCAAGCTTTTCCAGCGCCGCCCGCTTGTGCGGCACCCGGGGTGTTGCCTCGATGGCCCGGACCAGGAGGCGCAGCTTCACGTCCTGCTGCGGCCTTGCGAGCAGGCCGGCGAGGGCAGGTACGGCGCGCTCCGATTCCACATGCAGGGCGATATCAAGCGCGGTCCGCAGGGGGCTGGACACCATGAGCCCGCCCAGGCTGATCACATCGAACGGCCCAAGCTTCACTTCATGCAACGTGCAGCCGCGCGTGCTCCGCAGGCTGGACACCCTCCGCTTGGCATCCACCAGCAGGGCCAGGCGGTCAGGCTCAGCCGCACAGCCGTAGATCCAGGCCGCCGTCATCCGCCCGGCAACAACGCGCTGCCGTATTGCCGCCGGTACAGCCCCTGCCGCTGCCCTTGCACGCAGCTGAGGGGACGCAGGGATTCCGGGGAGCGTATAGCCGTGCTGATGGAAACGGGCCAGCAGGCCGTCCGCTGCGAGGGACTGCAGTTCCGGACCGGCGAAGGGGCCGCCGGGAGCATAAAGCTCGGGAAAGCGGGGCGCTGCGCCGGATTCCGCCGGGTTTTCCCGGCAAGCCGCACGGGAAACTGGCGGGCCGGCTGCCCTGCCTGGCCCGGCGGCGGATGGAGTTGGAGGAGTGGCCATAGCCCCATCCTGCCCGGGACGCCCTTAAACGGCACAGGCCCCGCCCGGTTTATGTGGATAACCGGAACGGGGCCTGCGCCCGTCAGCTCAACGGGTTGTTCAGGACAGCTCGCTGGCGGAGCGCTGGATCTGGTCGAGCCAGGCCTGGCGCGCCTCAAGGGCTTCCTGGGCAGCCTTGATCTTGCGCTGGTCGCCGCTCTTCTCTGCCTTGGCGAGGTCTTCCTGGAGCCCGGCGATGGCGGACTCCAACTGGGACAACGCGCTGTTGGTGCGTGCCTTGCGCTCAGGGTTGGACCGCTGCCACTGCTCTTCCTCGGCGTGGCGGACGGCGTCCTCCACCTTCCGCAGTCCGGCCTCGATCCGGCCCATGTCTGCCCGCGGCACCTTGCCGGCCTCTTCCCAGCGGTCACGGATGGACTGCAGGGCCTTCTTGGCCGCGGCGAGGTCCTTGACCGGCAGGATGGTGTTGGCCTCGGCCAGCAGTTCTTCCTTCACGGTAAGGTTTGCGGCGTATTCCTGGTCGATCTCGTCATTGGCGGCCTGGCGCGACGTGAAGAAGACGTCCTGCGCGGCGCGGAAGCGTGCCCACAGCGCGTCATCGTCCTTGCGGCTGGCACGCGGCGATGCCTTCCACTGGTCCATCAGCCGGCGGTATTCCCCGGCGGCGTAGCCCCAGTCGGTGGAGGTGGACAGGGCTTCAGCTTCGGCAATCAGCTTCTCCTTGGCAGCCTTGGCCGCAGAGTTGTTGCTGTCCAGCTGGGAGAAATATGCCCTGCGGTGGCGGTCGAAAACGGTGCGGGCAGCACGGAACCGCTTCCAGAGGGCGTCTTCGTTGCTGCGGCCCAGCCGGACGCCGCTCTTCTGGGCGGCTTTCCAGTTTTCGAAAAGCTCGTTCATGCGGGCGCTGGAGGTCTTCCACTGTGTCTGGGCGGGATCCTGGCCGGAAATCTGCTCCGCCTCGGCAACAATGGCTTCACGCGCTGCGAGCTCGGCGGCCCGCACGGCGTCGTGCTCTGCTTTCTCGGCCTTTTCCAGCTCCGCGATCTGGCCGGACAGCTTATCCAGGCGCGCTTCCGCAGCCCGGAGGTCGCCCACCATGTTCCGCTCGGCAAGCTGCTCATGCAGGTGCGTCACCGTCTTCTGCATGTCGGTGCTGGGGGCCTTGGAGCTGACCCGCTGTTCCAGCAGAACGATCTGAGCCACGACGTCGTCGTACTTCCGCGCAAAGTACAGCAGGGCTTCGTCGTCGCTGACGCCGGGGTACTGGCCCACGGGGTGCTCGCCGTCATCGATCTTCAGATAGACGTGGCCGTCGCCCTCCACCCGGCCCCATTTGGACGCCTCGGCGACGGAGGTGCTGGGTGCGGCAGGAGCCGGTGCGGCGGCGGGTGCGGCCGCAGCCGGCTTGGGCCGGGAGGCGAAAGCGGCAGGAGACGGTGCAGACGGCCGGGGCCCGGGGGCCGGCGCAGCCGCCGAGGGCGCTGCGGGAGCCTCGGGCGCGGCAGATGACTGCTCGGCATTCGCATCAGGACCGGTACCTTCGCCGGTGGCGGGGGCCGCCGTTTCGGTCAGGTCTGTTGCTGTTTCGTCGGATTTCTGACTGTCTGTCACCGCTAAAAGTCTTTCGCTTGGAGGGAAATACTCACGTACTCACCGTGGCCCGTCCGGCCCGGCTTCCTACTTCAGAGAAAACGAGTCTATCGTGACTGGTTGTTTTGGCGCGCCGTCCGTGTCGCTCGCTCCCGGCGTGATTCCTGCGGCCGCGATGGTGGAGACGACGTCGAGCCCGGAGGTGACCTTTCCTACAACGGTGTAGCCCCCGGCGGCGTCCGCCGGGATGACCGTGTCCTTGTAGACAATAAAGAACTGCGTCCCGTTGCCGTACGCGTTGTTGCCTGTGCGGGCAACGGCGATGGTGCCGGCAGGGTAGGTGTTGTCAGCCGGGGTGTTCTCGAGCGGACCCCACGTGTAGTTCGGGTCGCCCTGCCCGTCTCCCTTGGGGGAGCCGCACTGCAGGACGCCGAACTTGTCTGCGGTGGTCAGCCGGTGGCACGTCTTGCCATTGAAATAGCCTTCGTCGCTGAGGGACTTGAACACGGCGGCGGCCTGCGGGGCCTTGGTCCCGTCCACTTCCACGCCCAGCGGGTTGCCGTTCAGCAGCAGCTGGCCGGAGAACGTCTTGCCGGCCGCCGTATCCGCGGCCGGGATGTTCGGTCCATTGGTTGCCGGCGCGGAGGGTGTGGGGGAGGAGCTTGCGGAAGCGGAGGGCTCCGTCAATCCCGCCTGCGCAGCAGCGTATTCGGCTTCCGTGGGATTGCCGGCGAACGCGGTGAGTTGGAGGACGACGGCGAGCACCACGGCGGCGGCCCCGGCGCCGGCGGCCACGAGGTTGTCGCGCTTCCGTCGCTTCTCCTGGCCGCGCCGGAGCTCACGCTTGGCCTCCATTTGCTGGATGCGCCGTTTTGCTTCGCGTGCACTGCGTGAACTGGCCGCCAAGGGTCCTCCTCGTCGTCGGGCTGCTGGTGCCCGGCGGTTGGCCGCAGGGCGCAGGTGTCAGGGGCCAGGCTTCGCGGGTCCGCTGCATTAGAGATGCACAGGGATGCCGCATAAACTGGCTGCCGCACATAGTTTATGCATGGCTGGCTGTGCTGCCGCCGCATGCCGTCTTAACGGGCGCGGGCCGGCAGTTCCGGCGCCCCTTCCATTCCTAAGGAGAACCTTCCCCATGGCACGCACCGCCTCCCTGTCCGGATTCCCCGAGTGGCTTCCCGAGGAACGGCTGGTGGAGCTGCATGTGCTCGATACCCTGCGCCGGGTTTTTGAGCTCCACGGTTTCGGCTCGATCGAGACCCGAGCGGTGGAGACGGTGGGCCAACTGCTCCGCAAGGGGGAGATCGACAAGGAAGTTTACGGCCTGAGCCGGCTGCAGGAGGATGAGAGCGAGAACCCCGTCAAAGGCGGAAAGGCCGACCCGCACGCACTTGCCCTGCACTTTGACCTGACGGTTCCGTTCGCCCGGTATGTCGTGGAGAACGCGGGCTATTTGTCTTTCCCGTTCCGCCGTTACCAGATCCAGAAGGTGTGGCGCGGGGAACGGCCCCAGGAGGGACGGGCCCGCGAGTTCACCCAGGCGGACATTGACGTGGTGGGCGACGGCGAGCTTCCGTTCCGCTATGACGTCGAGATCGCGCTGGTCATCGCCGAGGCACTCAGCGCCCTGCCCATCCCCGACTTCCGCCTGCGCATCAATAACCGCAAGCTGGCTGAAGGGTTCTACCGCGGCATTGGACTGGAAGACACCGCAGGCGTGCTGCGCAGCATCGACAAGCTCGAAAAGGTGGGCCCCGCCAAGGTGGCCGAACTGTTGAAGAGCGAACTCGGCGCGTCCGACGAACAGGCAGCCAAGGCCCTGCAGCTGGCGGCCATTCGCACCGAGGACACGTCCTTCGTGGCCCAGGTCCGGGCCTTGGGCGTCAGCAACGAACTGCTGGATGAAGGCCTGGACGAACTGGAGCAGGTCATCGATGCCGCCGTCCAGCGCGCCCCGGGCAAGGTCCTGGCGGATCTCAGCATTGCCCGCGGCCTGGACTACTACACGGGCACCGTGGTGGAAACGGTGCTGGTAGGCCACGAACAGCTGGGCTCCATCTGCTCCGGAGGCCGTTACGACGCCTTGGCATCGAAGGGAAACCGCAAGTTCCCGGGCGTCGGCCTCTCCATCGGTGTCACCCGCCTGGTGTCCCGGATCCTGAGCCAGGACCTGGCCAAGGCTTCCCGTTCGGTTCCCACCGCCGTCCTGGTGGCCCTGAACCAGGACGACAGCTGGGGAGCGGCCCAGGACGTTGCCGCCCTGCTGCGCAGCCGGGGGATCCCCACCGAGGTTGCGGCGAAGGCGGACAAGTTCGGCAAGCAGATCAAGTTCGCGGACAAGCGGGGGATCCCCTTCGTCTGGTTCACCGACGAGGACGGCACCCACCAGGTCAAGGACATCCGCACCGGCGAGCAGGTGCTGGCGGCTCCCGAAACCTGGATGCCGCCGCTGGAGGACCTGACCGTGCAGGTTGAAACGACCGCGACTGCACCGGCTTCGGTGTAGCCCGGGAACCTAAGGCGGGGGCTGGTACCTACGCCTGGGGCTGGTGCTGCCGGAAGCGCAGCACCAGCCACCGTCCGGCCACCCCTGCCGCCAGGACCACCGCCATGGTCAGGAGGGACGCCGCCGGCAGCGTGAAGGCGAGTACGACGCATCCCAGGAACCCGACAGCGTTGAGCCAGCGTGGAGCGTACCCGGGGTGTGCCGCGAGCGTGAAGGCGGAGGCGTTCGCTATCGCGTAGTAGACCAGTACACCGAAGCTTGAGAAGCCCACCACGGTCATCACGTCAGTGGTCAGCAGGAGCAGGATGACGACGGCGGCCACGGCCAGTTCCGCGACGAACGGAACGGTGTGGCTGCCGCCCACCTTCGCCAACGGTCCGGGAAGATCCCGTTCCCTCGCCATGGCCAGCGTTGTCCTGCCCACCCCCGTGATAAGTGCGAGAAGGGCGCCCAGGCATGCGGCCGCCGCTCCGGCCTGCACCAGCGGCGCACCCGCGGCCAGGCCTGATTCCAACACCGCGTCCAGCAGGGGTGTCCGGGTGGCGGCAAGCCGGTCACCGAGGTGGGCCTGCAGGAGCAGCGCCAGCACCAGGTAAATGGCAAACGCGGCCGCCAGGGCCGCGAGGATGGCCCGCGGTATGGCCCGGGCCGGGTTCCGCACCTCTTCGCCCAGCGTGGCGATCCTGGCGTACCCGGCGAAGGCGAAGAACATCAGTCCGGCGGCGGGCAGCACCCCGGCCGCACCTGCGGACGGAGCCCCTGCCGTTTCCGTCGCAGGGTGCGGCCCCAGAACTGCTGCGACGGCAACGAAAACCAGTGTTGCCAGGACCATGCACAGCAGGATCCGGGTCAGCAGGGCGGTCCTGGTGATGCCCAGCAGGTTGACGCCGGTCAGCACCACGACGGCGGCGATGGCCACCGGAACAGCAAAAGCCGGGGCCACGTAACTGCCGAACGTCAACGCCATGGCGGCGCAGGAGGCGGTCTTGCCCGTGACAAAACCCCAGCCGGCCAGGAAGCCGGGCCATTCGCCCAGTTGCTTGCGGCCATAGATGTACGTTCCGCCACTGGTGGGATACTTTGCGGCGAGGGCTGCGGAAGCCACCGCGTTGCAGTACGCCACGACGCCGGCGACCACCACGGCCAGGACCAGCAGGTTCCCTGCCAGGGCGGAGGCCGGGGCGAACACCACGAACACGCCTGCACCCAGCATGGAACCGAGTCCAATGGCGGTGGCATCAAAGGTCCCCAGCCGGCGCTGCAGCTGCTGTGGTTCGCTCATGCGGCGGCAGTCCCTTTCCAGCGGGTAAACTCGGACGGGATCGTTCCCGCAACGATCATATTGAACTTCCCCCTGTTTTCCCGCAGAAAGGCGTGCTGTGCTGCGCACACATGACCTCGGATCCCTTCGCTCCGAGCACATTGGACAGACCGTAACCCTGGCCGGCTGGGTGGCCCGCCGTCGTGATCACGGTGGTGTGGCATTCGTGGACCTGCGCGACGCTTCAGGCGTGGCGCAGGTGGTTGTCCGTGAGGAAGAAGTGTTCCACGGGCTGCGCAACGAGTACGTCCTGCAAATCAAGGGCACGGTGTCCCGGCGACCGGAGGGCAACGAGAACCCTGCGCTGGCCACAGGCGAAATCGAGGTCATCGCCGAGGACGTCACCATCCTCAACACCTCGGACCCGCTGCCGTTCCAGATTGACGAGCATGTGGAGGTCGGCGAGGAAGCCCGCCTGAAGCACCGCTACCTGGACCTGCGCCGCCCTGGCCCCAGCCGCAACCTGCGCCTGCGGTCAGAGGCCAACCGGGTGGCGCGCGAGCTGCTCCACCAAGAGGGCTACGTTGAGATCGAGACGCCCACGCTGACGCGCTCGACGCCGGAAGGCGCCCGCGACTTCCTGGTTCCGGCACGCCTGGCCCCGGGTTCCTGGTACGCCCTTCCGCAGTCACCGCAGCTTTTCAAGCAGCTGCTGCAGGTGGGCGGCTTCGAGAAGTACTACCAGATTGCCCGCTGCTACCGCGACGAAGACTTCCGCGCGGACCGGCAGCCGGAATTCACCCAGCTGGACATCGAGGCCAGCTTCGTGGACCAGGACGACATCATCCGGATGGGCGAAAACATCGTCAAGGCCGTATGGCAGCTCATCGGCGTCGACATCCCCACGCCCATCCAGCGGATTACCTACGCCGATGCCATGGCACGGTTCGGCTCGGACAAGCCGGACCTTCGGTTCGGCCAGGAGCTCACCGAGTTGACTGAGTTCTTCAAGGACACCAGCTTTGGGGTGTTCAAGGCGCCGTACGTCGGCGCCGTGGTGATGCCCGGCGGCGCCTCGCAGCCGCGCCGCACCCTGGACGCCTGGCAGGAATGGGCCAAGCAGCGCGGCGCCAAGGGCCTGGCCTACGTGCTGTACAAGGAGGACGGCGAACTCACCGGTCCTGTGGCCAAGAACCTCACGGACACCGAGCGCGCCGGCCTGGCCGATGCGGTTGGCGCCAAACCGGGCGACTGCATCTTCTTCGCCGCAGGCGAGAAGACCCCGTCGCGGGCCCTCCTGGGTGCTGCCCGCGTGGAGATCGGCCACCGCACCGGCCTGATCGACCCCACCGACTGGGCGTTCTGCTGGGTAGTGGACGCCCCGATGTTCGAGCCCGCCGCCGCCGCAGTCGCCTCTGGTGATGTGGCTGTCGGCGGAGGGCAGTGGACGGCTGTCCACCACGCGTTCACCTCGCCCAAGCCGGAATTCCTGGATACCTTCGACAAGGACCCGGAGTCTGCACTGTCCTACGCCTACGACATCGTCTGCAACGGCAACGAAATCGGCGGTGGCTCCATCCGTATCCACCAGCGTGAAGTGCAGGAGCGGGTCTTTGAGCTGATGGGCCTGGACAAGGAGGACGCGCAGACCAAGTTCGGCTTCCTGCTCGAAGGTTTCAAGTACGGCGCGCCTCCGCACGGCGGCATCGCGTTCGGCTGGGACCGTGTTGTCTCGCTGCTGGCCGGGGTGGAGTCGATCCGCGACGTCATCGCCTTCCCCAAGTCCGGCGGCGGCCACGACCCCCTCACCGAGGCCCCGGCCCCCATTACGCCGCAGCAGCGCAAGGAAGCAGGCGTGGACTTCAAGCCGGAGGCCAAAAAGCCGGAAGAGAAGAAGAAGCCCGAAGACCAGCAGTAGTACCCGCGGCCTGGGGCCGCAACGCAGCAGGAGGTTCTCCGGTCCGCCGGGGAGCCTCCTGCTGTTAAGGAAGGAACAACCTCGTGGCCGTAGGCGATATGCAGCCCCCACCCCCGAATATTGAAACTACCGCCCTCGAATCCGCCATGGACGCCGCCTGGCCCGCCCTGGAACAGGACGCTGCCGGCGGCTGGATCCTCCGGGCGGCGGAAGGTGTCACGCAGCGGGCCAACTCCATCTGGCCGCGGGACGCCGCGCAGCACCTGGGCGAAGAGCTTCCCGCGCTGCTCCGCCGGGCTCGGTCCTGGTACCGCAGCCGCCGGCTTCCGGTCATCTTCCAATTGTTTGAGGGCCCGGATGCGGCCGCGCTGCACGGACTTCTTGATGCGGAGGGCTTCACCCGCCAGTCCGAGACCATGGTCATGACCCGCAGCGCCCTGCACGTCCCCGCTCCTGCAGCCGAGCCGGGCACTCCGGCTGTTGAACTCTCACCGAAGCCATCGAAGGACTGGCTGCGGGTCTGGTGGCAGGTGGACGGCCGCGGCGGGGAGGACGCCATGGCCGTCGCCCAAAAAATCCTTGAAGGCTGCCCCTCCGTCTATGCCCTGGTGCGGGACGACGGGGGCCGGCCGGCCGCCGTCGGGCGCCTTGCGCTTCCCACCGGCAGCCACTTGGGTGGCCTGTACTGCATGGCCACCCTGCCGGAAGCGCGTCGCCGCGGGTTCGCGGCAGCGGTCCTCGACTCCCTGCTGCAGGCCGGCAACAGCCGGGGCGTGACGGGCTTCTGGCTGCTGGTGACTGCGGCGAACCACGGCGCGCAGGAGTTGTACGCCAAGGCCGGGTTCAAGGAAGCCGGCCGCTACCTGTACCGGCAGGAACGGCCCCGCCGGGCGGCCACCGGCTGCTGAACCGTCATGGCCGAAGCACCTACCCGGGCGGATCCGCTACGGTGATCCGCACCGCGCAGGCGTCGGCTGCGGCCTTCTTCACCACGGCGGCCCTGGGTTCCGGCACGTCGAGGTATGCGAGGCGGGGGAGCTGCGCATAGTCCCGGAGAACTGGTTCGGCGAGGACAAGGTCCGCCAGTGTCCTGTCGCCGCCCGGCACCAGATATTCGAAGGCGTGCCCGGCGAAGACCAGCCCTGCCTGTTCCGCCACGGCAACCACCAGGGCATCCGCCTGGCTGGAGCGCCGGCGGGCAAAGCGCTGCTGGGACTGGCCGCCCGCGGCCGTGCGCGACTGGACGTACCGGGTTCCCGCTTTTGACGCGTGCAGCGTACCTTCGCTTGCCACCCCGAGGCCGTAGCCGCCCCGCCGGACCAGCAGCAGTCCCAGCCGGCGGGGCTGGGAGGCAAGGGCGGCCAGCCGCTCCAGCGGGCCGGCGCCGCGACCCGGCCGCCCATCTGCCGGCCACGGCGCCTGGAGGAGGGCTACGGTGCCATCGGCCGCCACAAGGCGGAGGCCGTCATCGTCATCCTGCAGCCGGTACCCGCCGTGCGATGCGCTGAACCGTTCAGCCCAGCCCGCCAGCCGGGCGCCTGAGACGAAGGCGGTCCGGACGGAGGGCGGTCCGCCGGCAGAAGCAGGGGAAGGCATGGGGCATCCTTGGGGCGGAGAAAGCAGCGGTTGACTGGAAGTAGCCTATCTATGTGGATGATCTCTTCGGCAACGGGCCAGAACATGACGACGACGAGGGTCCCGTCGCCGGGGCAGGCAACGGTTCCCGGGGCAACAGTGCGCGCGGCCAGGGCTCGCCCCGCAGCCCCCTTGCCGTAAGGATGCGGCCCCGCACCCTCGATGAGGTGGTGGGCCAGCAGCACCTGCTCGGCCAGGGCTCGCCGCTGCGCCAGCTGGCGGCCGGGGCAGGCGCCGACGCAGCCGGTCCGGCCGGACCCAGTTCCCTGATCCTTTGGGGTCCGCCGGGTACCGGCAAGACCACGCTCGCGCACGTCATCGCCCGCGGTCCCGGCCGCAAGTTCGTGGAACTGTCCGCCATCACTGCGGGCGTCAAGGATGTCCGCCGCGTCATGGACGACGCCCTCACCGCGCGGGACCTGTACAAGACCACCACGGTGCTGTTCCTGGATGAGATCCACCGCTTCAACAAAGCCCAGCAGGACGCCCTGCTGCCCGGTGTCGAAAACCGCTGGGTGGTCCTCGTGGCTGCCACCACCGAGAACCCTTCCTTCTCGGTGGTCTCGCCGCTGCTCTCCCGCTCGCTGCTCCTCACGCTCAAACCCCTGACCGACGCGGACATCGAGGGCCTGCTGGTGCGCGCCGTGGAGGATCCGCGGGGGCTGGGCGGCAAGGTCCGGCTCAGCGACGAGGCGCTGGAGCACCTGGTCCGGCTCTCGGGCGGGGACGCCCGCAGGGCGCTCACGGCACTGGAAGCCGCGGCGGGTGTCGCTTTCGGTGACGCGGACGACGTCGAACGTTCCGTGGCGGAGGAAGGCGCACCTGGTGGGCCGGCCGCCGAAGCGCCTGTCGCCCTGGAGCCCGTCGTTGTGGAGTTGCGGCACACCGAGCGCGCCCTGGACGCGGCTGCCGTCCGTTATGACCGCGCCGGTGACCAGCACTACGACGTGGCCAGCGCCTTCATCAAATCCATCAGGGGCTCGGACGTGGATGCGGCCCTGCATTACCTCGCCCGGATGCTCGAGGCGGGGGAGGACCCGCGGTTTGTTGCCCGCAGGATTGTCATCTCCGCAGCGGAGGATGTGGGCATGGCCGACCCCACCGCCCTCCAGACGGCCGTCGCAGCGGCGCAGGCCGTGCAGCTTATTGGCATGCCTGAGGGCCGGATCATCCTGGCCGAGGCCGTGGTCCACCTGGCCACCGCACCAAAGTCCAATGCCGCCTACATGGGCATCAACAAAGCGATCGCCGATGTGCGCGCCGGCCTGGGCGTGGGGATTCCCGCGCACCTGCGTGACGCGCACTATCCCGGCTCCAAACAGCTGGGCCATGGCGTGGGCTACAAGTATGCCCACGACGCACCGCACGCCGTGGCTACCCAGCAGTACCCGCCGGATGACCTGGTGGGCCGGGACTACTACCAGCCCACCGGCAACGGTGCGGAACGGGACATTGCCCAGCGGCTGGAGCGGCTGCGGAGGATTGTCCGGGGCAAGTAATCGCGTGGTAAGCTGACTCTTTGTCTGGCAAGGCACGGACGCACAATCTCCCCAATTTACGTTGGACAGGTTATGCCCTGCGCCCAGTAGCAAAAGGCAGCGGTTGGCCGATGCTCTCCATCGTGGAGGCCAGTAACACTGACACACCGCAGATATTGGAAGGACACAAGTGGCTAACAACACTCGTGCTCGCCGTCAGGCCCGCCTCTCGCGGTCCCTCGGCATTGCTCTGACCCCCAAGGCCGCCAAGTACATGGAGCGCCGCCCGTACGGCCCCGGTGAGCATGGCCGTGCCCGCAAGAAGCAGGACTCCGACTACGCCGTTCGCCTGCGTGAAAAGCAGCGCCTGCGCGCCCAGTACGGCATCCGCGAAGCACAGATGACCCGTGCCTTCGAAGAGGCCCGCCGCACCAAGGGCCTGACCGGTGAAAACCTCATCGAACTGCTCGAAATGCGCCTCGACGCCCTGGTCCTGCGTGCCGGCTTCGCCCGCACCATCGCCCAGGCCCGCCAGCTGGTTGTGCACCGCCACATCATGGTTGACGGCGTCCGCGTTGACCGTCCGTCGTTCCGCGTCGGCGAGGGCCAGCTGGTCCACGTCCACAGCCGCAGCGAAACCATGGTTCCGCTCCAGGTTGCCGCAGCCGGTGCCCACCGCGACGTCCTGCCTGCCGTTCCGGCCTACCTGGACGTCAAGCTGGAGGCCCTGCAGGCACGCCTGGTCCGCCGCCCCAAGCGCTCCGAAATTCCCGTGACCTGCGAAGAGCAGCTCGTCGTCGAATTCTACGCACGCTAAATCCCAGCAGCGTATCCAAAGAAGCCCGTGGCAAGCGCCGCGGGCTTCTTTGTATGTAAGGTACTTGGGGGACATCTGCGCAACGGGCCTTCCGTGCATGCCGCGGATGGGGCCCCACCACGGAATTTCAAGGAGATGAACGTCTATGTCTGGTGGCGATATTGCCGGCCTGATCGCTGCCGGGGTGTTCGCGCTCCTGGTCCTGCTGCTTGCGGTCCCCATCCTGAAGCTGGGGAAGGTCTTTGACGAGATGCGGACTACCATCCGCTCCCTCAGCGACGGCGCCACGCCACTGATGGATGAGGTCACCGCAACTGTTTCCACCACCAACCAGCAGTTGAAGAAGGTGGACGGGATCTCATCCAACGTCTCGGACGCGTCCGCCAACATCTCCGCCCTGTCGTCGCTGGTCGCCGCCACCGTGGGTTCCCCGTTGATCAAGGTTGCCGCGTTCAGCTACGGCGTGCGCAGCGCCTTCGCCAACCGCCGGAAGCCCGCTGCAGGCCGCCGCAGCCGCTAGATTCGAAAAGAAGACCATGAAAAGAATTGTGTGGATGGGAATCGGCGTGGCCATTGGCGTCATCGCCTTCCGTAAAGTCAGCCAGGCGCAGTCCAGCCTCGGGCCGGAAGGCCTGAACCGTGCAGTGGGCCGGTTGGCCGACGGCGTTTACGACTTCGCCGACGCCGTGCGTGCAGGGATGCATGAACGCGAAACCGACTTGAGGACCGCCCTGGGCATCGAGTCCGCGGAAGTTGTTCGCCGCTAGCCCGGAAGGGCATATAGCGCCGGCAGCCAGTCAACAACCGGCAGGAACCCGATCCGGGAAGCCGCCACCTGAACGAAATATCCGTGCCGCCCTGCGGTGCGGACCAAGAAGGGTAAGAAAACAGCTCATGAAGTCGCAGGAGATCACAAAGCGCTGGGTGGACTTTTTTGTCAGCAAGGGCCACACCGCGGTTCCCTCCGCATCGCTGGTCTCCAGCGACCCCTCGCTGCTGTTCACGGTGGCCGGCATGGTCCCGTTCATTCCCTACCTCACCGCCCGCGAGGAACCGCCCTACTCCCGCGCCACCAGCGTGCAGAAGTGCATCCGCACCGGCGACATCGAGGAAGTGGGCAAGACCGCCCGCCACGGCACCTTCTTCCAGATGTGCGGCAACTTTTCCTTCGGCGACTACTTCAAGGAAGACGCCATTAAGTTCGCCTGGGAACTGCTCACCAAGAGCGTTGACGACGGCGGCTACGGCCTTGCGCCCGAGCGGCTCTGGGTCACCGTCTACGAAGAGGACGACGAAGCCGAAGAGCTGTGGCTGAAAAACACCGGCGTCCCCGCCGAACGCATCCAGCGGATGGGCAAGTCGGACAACTACTGGTCCACCGGCCAGCCCGGCCCCGCCGGTCCCTGCTCGGAGATCTACTACGACCGCGGTCCGGCCTACGGCGTCGAGGGCGGTCCCCTCGCGGACGAGACCCGCTACATCGAGATCTGGAACCTGGTGTTCATGCAGTACCAGATCGAGAACGTCCGGTCGAAAGTCGACTTCGACATCGTGGGCGAGCTGCCCAAGAAGAACATCGACACCGGCCTGGGCATGGAACGCCTCGCCATGATCCTGCAGGGCGTCGAGAACATGTACGAGACCGACCAGGTCCGCCCCGTCATCGACAAGGCCGCGGAACTGTCCGGCAAGGAATACACCTCCGCCGAAACCCCGGACGATCCCCACCACACGGACGACGTCCGCATGCGCGTGGTGGCCGACCACATCCGCTCGGCGCTGATGCTGATTTCCGACGGAGTGACCCCCTCCAATGAAGGCCGCGGCTACGTCCTGCGCCGCCTCATCCGCCGCGCCGTCCGTTCCATGCGCCTGCTCGGCGTTGAAGAAGCCTGCCTGCCCCAGCTGCTGCCGGCTTCCCGTGACGCG
Organism: Arthrobacter sp. E44; assembly: GCF_041877125.1. Lineage (NCBI taxonomy): Bacteria > Bacillati > Actinomycetota > Actinomycetes > Micrococcales > Micrococcaceae > Arthrobacter > Arthrobacter sp. E44. Next base: position 84,238 of record NZ_JBHDJA010000009.1, on the reverse strand, counting down.
ATGAAGGGTGTGTATCCCATCGTGGAAACCGACTTCGACCGGATCAGCCGCATCGCCTACGCGGAAGAAAAGGCATTCCTGCGCACCATCGCCTCCGGCACCGCCCGGCTTGAAGACGCCGTCAAGGAATCGAAGGCCGCCAACCAGCCCCTGTCCGGTGCCGATGCCTTCGCCCTGCACGACACCTACGGCTTCCCCATCGACCTCACGCTCGAAATGGCCGAAGAGGCCGGGCTCAAGGTGGACGAGGCCGCGTTCCGCAGCCTGATGCAGGAACAGCGCCAGCGCGCCCAGGCCGATGCCAAGGGCAAGAAGGGCGGCCACGCCGACGTCAGCGTCTTCCAGGACCTCCTGGCCCAGGGTGAGACGGTCTTCACGGGCTACTCCGAGCTGGAGGGTGAGTCGCGGGTCCGCGGCCTGCTCAGCGCCGGCCGCCAGGTCCAGCAGGCCCTCACCGGGGACGAGATCGAACTCGTGCTGGCCGAAACGCCGTTCTACGCCGAAGCCGGCGGCCAGGCCGCCGACACCGGCCTGATCACCGGCGACGGGTTCGTCGTCGAGGTCCTGGACGTCCAGCGGCCGGTAAAGGGCCTCAGCGTGCACAAGGCGATTGTCCGGGAAGGCGAAATCGGTGCTGATTCGCTGGTGCGCGCCGCCGTCGACCGCGAACGCCGCCACGCCGCAGAGCAGGCGCACACGGGCACGCACATCGTGCACGCCGCCCTGCACCAGATCCTTGGGCCCGAAGCCACCCAGCGCGGCTCCTTCAACAAGGCCGGGTACCTGCGCTTCGACTTTGCGTGGGGCGAAGGGCTGAGCACCGCCACCCGGTCCGAGATCGAAGAAGTCTCCAACCTTGCCATCCGCAACAACTACGCGGTGGAGACGAAGATCATGGGCCTGGCCGAAGCCAAGGCACTGGGCGCCATGGCGCTTTTCGGCGAGAACTACGGCAGTGAAGTCCGGGTTGTGGAGATCGACGGCGCGTGGTCGCGCGAGCTGTGCGGCGGCACCCACGTTGCCAACACGTCGCTGATTGGCAGCCTTTCCCTCCTGGGTGAGCAGTCGGTGGGTTCGGGGAACCGCCGTGTGGAGGCTTTCGTGGGCATGGAGGCGTTCCGCCACCTCGCCGCCGAACGCGCACTGGTTACCGAATTGACCGACCTGCTGAAGGTCCCCTCCGGCCAGCTCGCGGACCGGATTTCCGCCACTTTGGCCAAACTGAAGGCAACCGAGAAGGAACTGGACCGGCTCCGCAAGGAGCAGCTGGCCGCAGCCGCCGCGAATCTCGTCAACACCGCGCAGGATGCTGTCGGTGTCCGGGTGGTGGCCCACGACGTCGGCTCCGTCAGCGGCGCTGACGACCTCCGCGGCCTCGCGTTGGACCTGCGCAACCGCCTCGGTTCAGAAGCTGCCGCGGTAGCCGTCGCCGGTGTCGCCAACGACCGCCCCCTGATCCTGGTTGCCACCAACGAGGCAGCCAGGGAAGCCGGTGTCAAGGCCGGCGCCCTGGTCAGAGTCGCTGCCGGCGTGCTGGGTGGTGGCGGTGGCGGCAAGGATGACGTTGCCCAGGGCGGCGGTACGGACGCCGGTAAGGTCGGTGCTGCCCTGGCTGCCGTCGTCGACGCCATCTCAAGGCGCTAACCCTCCGATGACCAATCCTGTTGCTGCCGGCGGCTACCCCCAGGGCGTGAAACTGGGGGTGGACGTCGGCACCGTCCGGGTCGGGGTCGCCATCTGCGACCGGGACTCGATCCTTGCCACGCCCTACAAGACCCTCGACCGGAACGCGAAGAAGAACTCGGACATCCGCGTCATCGCGAAGCTGGCGGAGGAACTGGAGGCTGTGCAGGTTATCGTTGGCCTGCCCAGGACCATGAAGGGTGAGGAACATGCCTCAGCCAGGATGGCAACGGACTATGCGCTGCTGCTGGCTGCTGAATTTTCCAGCCGCGGCCTGGCCGTTGCCGTCAACCTTGTGGACGAGCGCCTCAGCAGCGTCACGGCCCACCGGAACCTGCACGAAGCTGGCATGAGCAGCAGGGAGCACCGTAAAGTAGTTGATCAGGTCGCGGCGGCGGGTATTCTTCAGCACGCCATCGACATGCAGAAAGCCAGGGGAGCGGATGTCGGCTCACGCGTGACAGCGCCATCCCCGTCCGTGGACCTGGGGGCCGGTGGGGTGGACGAACCAGTCCGCACCGCCCCCGCAGACACGGCCCGATTTTCAGATAATGGAAGGCAACAGTGAGCCCTGCCAACATTGATGACACCTCCGGTCCGCTGGGCACCGGCGCCCAGCGGCCGCTGACCCGCAAGGAACTGCGCGCCCGGGAGAAGACCCTCAATACCGGGGGCCAAAACGCCGTGCCCGAACAGGCCTACGAGACGGGCGAGGTCCCTCCGCAACCCGCCGCACCCCCGGCCGCCGCTTCTCCGGCCACCGAATCCACTTTTGCTCCGCTTCCCGGCGCCGGTGACGTCCCGGCGGCACCGCAAACGCCCCCGTCCATCCATGACGACGCGGCACACCCAGACGCCGCAGCGCATCACCACACGGATGACTACCAGGACGACCACCTCGACGACGTCACGCCCCTTACGGACGACGTCCACTATGCGCACCAAGAGGCCCACATTCACGATGAAACGGACGTCCCCGACTACCCGGAGAGCGTTCACGGCCACTCTGAGTATGAGGCAACCGACTACCACCCTGAGGCCCACCCCGAATCCGCGCATGTTGACCCGGTCGCCGGGATCCTGCCTGCCGCATCCAGTGAGGTGGTGAAACGTCCCTCGAAGAAGGTCCGCCGCCGCCGCAGGCTGTTGGCACTGTTCCTGACGCTGGCCGTGTTCGTTACGGCCGTGGCCGTAGGCGCCCAGTTCCTGAAGCCCCTCCTGGGCAGCGGCAAACCATCGGACTTCCCCGGCCCCGGAACGGGTGAGGTCCGCGTGACCGTCGCCAGCGGCGAGGGCACCAGGTCCGTTGCATCAGAACTGGAGAACCAGCGCGTCGTGGCTAACGCGGATACCTTCATGCAGGCGTTCCATGCGTCCGGCGCAACCCTTTCTCCGGGGGACTACGTTTTCAAGACCGAGATGAAGAACGCGGATGCGGTCAACGTCCTGGCCGGCAAAGACAAGTCCAAGGTCATCTACTTCGCCCTGAGTGCAGGGCTCCGCATCAGTGAATCCCTCCAGGCGATCTCCGAGGGATCCGGCATCTCCGTGCAGCAGTTGCAGGCGCTCAGCAACCAGCCTGCGCAGTTCGGCCTGCCCGCCAACGCGAAGAACCTGGAAGGCTACCTGGCGCCGGGCGAGTACCGCTTCCCGCTGGGTACCCAGGCAAAGGACATCCTGCAGGCGCTGGTGAAGGCCACCACCGATGAACTCGTCTCACAGGGCATCACGGACCCCGCAAAGCAGTACCAGGCCGTGATCGTGGCGAGCATTGTCCAGGCCGAGGGAGGCCAGGCCGACTACGGCGACGTTGCCGGCGCCATCTACAACCGGCTGAAGCCCAATGACCAGACCGGCGGCTTCCTGCAGGTTGACTCAGCCGTCACGTACGGACTGGGAACCCGGAGCTTCAACTTCACGGATGAGCAGCGTAAGGACAAGTCGAACCCGTACAACACCTACGCGAACCCCGGGCTGCCCCCTGGCCCCATCGGGTCTCCCGGCAAGACAGCTATCGACGCGGCAGCCAGGCCAAAGACCAACGACTACCTGTACTGGGTCACCATCAACCTGGATACCAAGGAAACCAAGTTCGCCAAGACCCTTGCTGAACACAACGCCTACGTGGAGCAGTACAACGCCTGGTGCCAGGCAAACGCGGGCCGCTGCACATGAGCCTGCGGGCTGCCGTCCTGGGCCACCCGATCAGCCACTCAAAATCCCCGGCGCTGCACCTCGCGGCCTATGAGCGGCTGGGTACAGGCATCAGTTACACGGCCATCGACGTCACTGAGGAGCTGCTGCCGTCCTTCATGCGCCAGATCCGGCACCAGCCGGGTTGGCGGGGATTGTCGGTGACCATGCCGCTGAAGACGGCGATGCTGGACGAGGTGGACGAGGTGCGGGGAGTTGCACGGACCCTGGGCGTCGTGAATACCGTGACGTTCGAAGAGACCGCCGCCGGCCTCAGGATGGTGGGCTCCAACACTGACGTGACGGGCATCGTCAACGCCCTCTGCCATGCCGGTTCTGCTGCCGCACCCTCGGCCGTTATCCTGGGCGGGGGCGGCACGGCGGCCTCGGCCGTCGCCGCACTCAAGGAACTGGGCACCGAAACGGTGCAGGTCTTTGTCCGCGATGCGTCCCGCACGGCCGACGTCCGCGCGGCTGCCGACAGCCTCGGGATGGCCCTGGAGGTCCGCCCCCTCGCCGGGGCCGCCCGCCCAACGGCGGAAGCCGACGTCGTCGTTTCGACACTGCCGCCGCGCGCGGCAGACGGGCTCGCCGCGGAAATTGCCGCGCTCAAAACCACGACACCAGGTGTGCTGCTGGACGTCGCCTACGATCCTTGGCCCAGCCTTATCGCGTCGGTTTGGCAGGGCGGCGGCGGCCGCGTGGTGCCCGGATTGGAAATGCTGCTGTACCAGGCAGTGGAGCAGGTGCGGCTCTTCACCCGGCGCGGAGAAGACGTTAATGCAGCTGTCATAGATGTGATGTGTGACGCAGTCGGCCTTGCCCGGCGGGCGTTCTGACCGCCCTACGTGGCAGGATGGAAATTATGCGTTGGTTGACTGCCGGTGAATCCCATGGTCCGGCTCTAATGGGAATTATTGAGGGCGTCCCCGCCGGTGTGGAAATCACCAGCGGCCACATCGCAGACTCGCTGGCCCGCCGCCGCCTCGGCTACGGACGTGGCGCGCGGATGAAGTTCGAGCAGGACGTCGTGACCATTCTTGGTGGCGTCCGGCACGGACGCACCCAGGGGGGTCCGGTCGCTATCGAGGTGGGAAACACCGAGTGGCCCAAATGGGAGCAGATCATGTCTGCCGATCCCGTGGACCCCGAACTCCTCGCCGACCAGGCCCGCAACGCGCCCCTGACGCGCCCGCGCCCGGGGCATGCAGACTTTACCGGCATGCAGAAATACGGCTTCGACGAGGCCCGGCCCGTGCTGGAACGTGCAAGCGCCCGGGAAACCGCCACGCGCGTGGCACTGGGGACCGTGGCCGCACAGTTCCTCAGGCATCTCGGCATTGAGTTGGTCAGCCACACGGTATCCATCGCCAGTGTGACGGTGCCGGAAGGCCGTCCGCTGCCCGTGCCCAGTGACGTCATCGCGCTGGACACCGATCCCCTGCGCTGCTTCGACCGCGAAACCTCTGACGCCATGGTCGCCGAGGTCGATGCCGCGCACAAGGAAGGCGAAACCCTGGGCGGTGTCGTTGAGGTCCTGGCCTACGGCCTTCCGCCGGGATTGGGCAGCTATGTCCATTGGGACCGCCGCCTGGACGCCAGGCTGGCCGCGGCCCTCATGGGGATCCAGGCCATCAAGGGCGTGGAGGTTGGCGACGGTTTCCTGACGGCGGCACGCCGCGGGTCCGCTGCCCACGACGAAATCCTCCGCGACGGCGAAGGCCGGATCGTGCGCGCCAGCAACCGCGCCGGCGGCATCGAAGGCGGCATGAGCATCGGCGACGTCCTCCGTGTCCGGGCAGCCATGAAGCCCATCGCCACTGTGCCCCGCGCCCTGCGGACCATCGATGTCAGCACCGGCGAACCAGCCAAGGCCCACCACCAGCGCTCCGACGTTTGCGCTGTGCCGGCTGCCGGAGTGGTGGCCGAGGCCATGGTGGCCCTGGTCCTCGCCGAAGCGGTCATCGAGAAGTTCGGCGGTGACTCGGTGGCGGAGACCGCACGCAACATCAAGGGCTACCTGGACAGCATCCCGGCATCCCTGGACTCGATCGGCCAGTAGTGCTCCACCGCAGCAGTCCCGGAGCGGTTGGCGGCCGGCCGATTGTGCTCATCGGCCCCATGGCCGTGGGTAAATCAGCCGTCGGCCGGCAGCTCGCCCAGCAGCTGGGTGTCCGTTTCATTGACACCGACGCCGTGATCGTCGCCGGCCACGGCTCCATCGCCGAGATCTTCGCCGGGCGCGGCGAGCACGCCTTCCGGGAAATCGAGGCCCGGACCGTCGCCGAGGCCGTGGCGGAAGCCGAGGGCACGTCCACGGTCATCTCGCTCGGCGGGGGAGCGGTGCTGGACCCAGGCACGCAGCAGCTCATCAGCCGCTGCACCGTTGTGTACCTGGAGTGCGACGCCGATACCGTCGCGGACAGGATCGCCCGCAACTCCGGCCGGCCGCTCCTTGCCGGAGACGCGATGGGCCGCTGGACGGCCATGTTCGCCACCCGCAGGCCGGTCTACGAAAGGCTGGCCGACATCACCCTGGACGTCCGCCACGGCTCGATACCCGAACTGTGCGGCCGGCTGGAAGCAGCACTGCGCAACCATGCAGCTGCCAAACAGGAAGTTGAAAAGTGAACACGCAATCAACAGTCATCAACGTCACCGGCGAAGGCGCCGGCAACAACTACGGCGTCGTCGTCGGGCGCGGCCTCCTTGGTGAACTTCCCGCCCTGCTCGGAGAGCGCGTCCGCCGGGTCCTCGTGATCCACCCCCGCGCGCTGCGCCTCACGGGCGACACCGTCCGCGATGAACTCGCAGAAGCGGGTTTCACGTCCCTCACCGCGGAGATCCCGGATGCCGAGGAAGGCAAGCACATCCAGGTGGCCGCCTTCTGCTGGCAGGTCCTGGGCCAAAACGACTTCACCCGCTCCGATGCAATTGTCGCCGTGGGCGGGGGAGCGGTGACCGACCTTGCCGGCTTCGTTGCAGCCACCTGGCTGCGCGGGGTGAAGGTCATCCACATGCCCACCAGCCTGCTGGGCATGGTGGACGCCTCCGTGGGCGGCAAGACCGGCATCAACACGGCTGAGGGAAAGAACCTCGTGGGCTCCTTCCACCCGCCGGCGGCCGTCCTGGCGGACCTGGACACCTTGGACACGCTGCCGAAAAACGAAATCATTTCGGGCCTGGCCGAAGTCATCAAATGTGGCTTCATCGCCGACCCCGCCATCCTGGACCTGGTGGAAAAGGATCCGGCCGCGGTGGTGGACCCCCGCTCCGAGGCCCTGCGGGAGTTGATCGAGCGGGCCATTGCCGTGAAGGCGAAAGTGGTCTCCGAGGACCTCAAAGAGTCCGGGCTGCGGGAAATCCTGAACTACGGACACACCCTGGGCCACGCCATCGAACTCGTGGAGCGGTACTCGTGGCGGCACGGCGCCGCGGTGTCCGTGGGCATGATGTTCGCAGCTGAGCTCGCCCGGAGCGTGGGGCGGCTCAGCGACGCCGACGCCGACCGGCACCGGAGCATCCTGGACGGACTCGGGCTTCCGGTCACCTACCGGCGGGACCGGTGGCAGGGCCTGCTGGACGGGATGCGCCGCGACAAGAAATCCCGCGGCGACCTGCTGCGGTTCGTGGTGCTGGACGGCATTGCCAAACCCGGAATCCTCGACGTCCCGGATACCTCGCTGCTGTTCGCGGCCTATCAGGAGATTGCTTCCTGATGCAGGGCGACATAAGCGGCACTGCCGACTGGCCCGAGGCCGGCTTCCCGGGCGTCCGCATCAACCCCGATAGCCTGCAGCCCCAGATCGTCAACGAGGACGTGGTCCGGGAGACCCTGGCCGCCTCCTCGGATCCGGCGGACCAGATCTTCGTGCTGCTGGTTGAGGGCCACGCGTCCGAGGCTGCCGAGCTGCTTGCGGAGGCCCGCTTCAAGGATCCGGAATCGTTCCTCCTGCGCATCTTCGAAGCCGAAGTGCTGAGCGTCAGCCATCGGATGGACCGCGCTGTGGGCCTGTTCCGTCAACTCCTTGCCGAGGCGCACGGCACGCCGGGGGAGGCCCTGGCCCTCCAGTACCTGGGCAGGGCACAGTACGCAGCCGGACAGACCTCTGCTGCGGTTGAATCCTTCTCCAGGGCGCTGGACCTGCGGGTGGCTCAGTCAGCCGACGCCGCCCAGATCTACTCGTCCACGGTGGCTCTCCAGCGGGCCAGGGACGTCCTGGACCTGGCCTGCTGAGGCCGCAGCCATAGGCTGCGGAAGGGCGCCCGGTATTTACCGGTAGAATGGTTGTGGAATTTTTGCATCCACGCGATTTTTGACAAACACGTGCAGGCGGGCCGTTGCGGCGTGCCCGCCCGGCATACAGCATCTGACCACGCGGCCAGACAAAGAAACCAAAGGAAACCAGTGGCAACCACTAACGACATTAAGAACGGAACGGTCCTGAAGCTTGAGGGCCAGCTCTGGAACGTCATCGAATTCCAGCACGTCAAGCCCGGCAAGGGCGGCGCCTTTGTGCGGACCAAGATGCGCAACGTGATGTCCGGCAAGGTTGTCGACAAGACCTTCAACGCCGGGCTCAAGATCGAAACGGCTACCGTCGACCGCCGCGACTACCAGTACCTGTACCAGGATGGCGCGGACTTCGTGTTCATGGACACCTCGGACTACGACCAGATCACCGTCTCCGGTGCCACGGTAGGCGACGCCACCAACTTCATGCTCGAGAACCAGATGGTCAACATCGCCATCCACGACGGTACCCCCCTCTACATCGAGCTGCCGCCGAGCGTTGTCCTCGAAATTACCTACACTGAGCCGGGCCTGCAGGGTGACCGCTCCTCCGCAGGCACCAAGCCCGCCACCCTGGAAACCGGCTACGAGATCCAGGTTCCGCTGTTCATTGAAAACAACACCAGGGTCAAGGTGGACACCCGCGACGGCAGCTACCTGGGCCGGGTCACCGACTAGTGAGCGCCCGCGGTAAAGCCCGCAGCAGGGCACTGGATGTTCTTTTCGAAGCGGAGCAGCGCTCTGTTTCACCGTTCGACGTGCTCCGCGCACGCCGGGAAAAGACCGACCAGGTGGTCAACCCCTACACCGTGGAAATCGTCGAAGGAGTGCTGTCGCAGCAGGCAGCCATCGATGAGTTCCTGGAGACCTACTCGCAGGGCTGGAGCCTGGAGCGCATGCCGTCAGTGGACCGCATCATCCTGCGCATCGGCACCTGGGAGCTGCTTTACAACGACGACGTCCCTGATGGCGTGGCGGTCAGCGAAGCAGTTGCGCTGGCCAAGACCTTGTCCACGGACGAGTCGCCGCAGTTCATTAATGGCCTCCTGGGCCGGCTGCAGCAGCTGAAGCCTTCGCTCCTCGCGTAAGAGCTGCCGGCAGAACTATCAATAGACAAAAGAACCCCGCCAATGGCGGGGTTCTTTTGCGTTGCCGGTGGGATTCGGTTCACCCGGCCACTGACGCCCGCAGGGCCAGGATCCGCTGGAGCTGCAGCCTCTCCTCGGCCTGGTGGATGGCTACGTCGCGTCCGCTCAGGATCCGCTGGCGGGTGTTGGCCAGCTGGGTTGCCGCCTTGAGGAACTGCTTCATCTGCTGCTTCCTGCCCGCACTGGCTGCCCACGCCAAGGCTGTCCGGCGGCCCCCGCGCGTGGCCAGCAGCTGTACCTCAGCGGGCGTGAACCAGCCCGCGGCGGAATACTCCAGCAGGCGTTGGCGGGTCAGGCGTTTCTCTGCCACCCGCAGGAAGATGATGCCTGCCACTGCCAGAACGAAGATCGGCACCTGGACCACGATGTAGTCCAGCAGGAATCCCTGTCCCATGCTGTTCCACCTGTTGTGGAGGAACATGGCCGGCAGCAGGCCCACGAAGAACGCGCCGATGGATGCGCCGGTGTGCCAGCGCCTGGCGGCGAAGCCCATAATGAGGCCGGTGGTGCCGGTGAAGATCGCATGGGCGAAAGGGGACATGACGCCGCGCAGGAAGAAGACCTGGGCGAAGTCGGTTGCCGGCGAGGCCGATTCGGCGATGGCCCGGCCGAAATAGAGGATGTTCTCGGTGAAGGCGAAGCCGCCGGCGATGGTGAAGGCGAACACCACGCCGTCCACGGGGCCGTCGAACTGCCGCCGCGCTGCCAGCAGGAGGATGAGCAGGCCCAGGGACTTGGCGAACTCCTCGACGATGGGTGCCTGCACGGTGGCCATGTAGGTCTGAAGGTCAGGCTGGTCCGTGAACTGGAAGGCGATCACGAAGAACGGCTGGATCAGCAGCGTTACGGCAACGGACACCGCGGCGCCCCACGTGAAAGCAAAAAACAGGAGCCGTTTCGGTTCCGGCTCCCACCTGTCGATGATGTGCACCGCCGTCAGCACCACCGCAAGCGGGACCAGGGACGCCAGGAAACCAATCAGGAATCCGGCAGCACCGGTGTTGGACAGCAGGAACGGCACCACCAGGAACAGGCTAAGGAAGGCGAGCACGCCGCCGGCAACGCTCAGCCCCAGCAGTCCGCTGCGGGTCCGCGACGCCTGCAGCACCGTTCCCTGCGCCTGCGGCGGAACCACGCCCGCCGGCGGCTGGCCCTGGTGCCCCGGCGCCGCCCGGTAGTTTTCCGGCTGCACCTGACCCATCCAGCTTGGATTCGCTTCCCGGGGCAGGGCACCACCGGCACCGCCGTAGTGGTCGTCGGGGAGTCCGGGTGAAGGGTGCTGCGAATACATCGGCATACCGGAAAGCCTAAGCGGGCGCTCCCGCGCCACAAAGGAAGCGGGCTTACTTTCTGTTTGCGGCCCGCGGGATGTGACCAGCACCGCGTTGATCCGGGGCCGGCGGGGCAGGACCGTGTGGTAATTTTGAACAGCAAACATTCCTTTTTTAATTCCGTCCTGTGAGGCGGGGAAAGGGGAGACGAGCGTTGACATCTGTCACCAGCGCACCGGTTCCAGCCAGGGTTGTCCTCAACCAGGCGGACATTGACCGGGCCCTCACTCGTATCGCCCACGAGATCCTCGAAGCCAACAAGGGTTCCCGGGACCTGGTCCTGCTGGGCATTCCCCGCCGCGGTTATCCGCTGGCTGTCCGGTTGGCGGAAAAAATTGCCGCCGCGGACAACACCGTTGATGCCGCCGCCATCGTAGGCCAGCTTGACGTCACCATGTTCCGTGACGACCTCTCCCACCAGGGAACCCGCCCCCCATACCCCACCAGGCTGCCCCGGACGGGGATTGACAACAAAGTGGTGGTGCTCATCGACGACGTTCTTTACTCCGGCCGCACCATCCGCGCCGCCCTGGACGCACTCGTGGATCTCGGCCGCCCGCGCATCGTCCGGCTTGCAGTCCTGATCGACCGGGGCCACCGCGAACTTCCCATCCGCGCGGACCACGTGGGCAAGAACCTGCCTACGTCCTCAGCCGAAAAGGTCCGGGTCCGGCTGGAAGAGACGGACTCCTCCGACGGCGGAAGCCCGGTCAACGAAGTCGTGATCGAGGGGGGCGCATGAAACACCTCCTGTCGACCGAGGACCTCAGCCTCTCGAACGCCATCCGCATCCTGGACACCGCCGAGGAAATGTCGGCCGTGGGGGAGCGGGAAGTCAAGAAACTTCCTGCGCTGCGCGGCCGCACCGTGGTCAACCTCTTCTTCGAAGACTCCACCCGCACGCGGATCTCCTTCGAAGCTGCCGCCAAGCGGCTCTCAGCGGACGTCATCAACTTCGCCGCCAAGGGATCATCCGTCTCCAAGGGCGAATCCCTCAAGGACACGGCCCAGACACTGTCCGCCATGGGTGCGGACGCCGTCGTCATCCGGCACTGGGCCTCCGGCGCACCCCACCGCCTCGCCGCCACTGACTGGATCGACGCCGCCGTCATCAACGCCGGTGACGGCACGCACGAACACCCCACCCAGGCCCTGCTCGACGCCTTCACCATGCGCCGCCACTGGGCCCGCCTCTCCGGCACAGCGTCTGAAGGGACGGACCTCAAGGGCATGCGGGTGGCCATCGCCGGCGACGTCCTGCACTCCCGCGTGGCGCGTTCCAACGTCTGGCTGCTGCGCACCCTTGGCGCTGAAGTCACCCTGGTGGCCCCACCCACGCTGCTGCCGGTCGGCGTCGACAAATGGCCCTGCAGCGTCAGCTACGACCTCGACCAGACCCTGGCCAACGGCGTGGACGCCATGATGATGCTCCGAGTCCAGGGCGAACGCATGAACGCGTCGTTCTTCCCCAGCACCCGGGAATACTCCCGCCGCTGGGGCTTCGACGACAACCGCCTGCGTGCCCTCGACGACCTCGGCATGACGGACACCATCATCATGCACCCCGGACCCATGAACAGGGGCCTTGAGATCAGCGCCGCCGCCGCCGACTCACCCCGTTCCACCGTCCTCGCGCAGGTCCGCAACGGCGTGTCCGTGCGGATGGCCGCGCTGTACCTGCTGCTCTCCGGAGACACCCGGGAACCAGCCGCACACCGGGCACCGGCCTACGCTGCCGCCGCCCCTTCCCCCAAGGAGAGCAACTGATGGCAGCCAGCACCGGAACCTACCTCATCCAGGGCGCCGCCATCCTGGGCGGGGAGCCTGCGGACCTGCTGATCCGCGACGGCATCATCGCCGAGATCGGCCATGGCCTGTCGGCTGACGGTGGGACCGTCATCGACGCCACCGGGCTGGTGGCGCTGCCCGGCATGGTGGACGTCCACACGCACCTGCGTGAGCCGGGCCGCGAAGACGCCGAGACAGTGGAAACGGGCACCCGGGCCGCGGCACTGGGCGGCTACACCGCCGTGCACGCCATGGCCAACAGCACTCCCGTTGCCGACACCGCCGGCGTGGTGGAGCAGGTCTACACGCTTGGCCTTGCAGCCGGCTGGGTCGACGTCCGCCCGGTGGGCGCCGTAACCGTCGGCCTGGCAGGGGAGCAGCTCGCCGAACTCGGCGCCATGGCCGATTCCCGCGCGCGGGTGCGGATGTTCTCCGACGACGGGATCTGCGTCCATGACCCGGTGCTCATGCGCCGCGCCCTCGAATACGTCAAGGCGTTCGACGGCGTGGTGGCCCAGCACGCGCAGGAACCGCGGCTCACAGCCGGGGCACAGATGAACGAGGGCGACGTGTCCGCCGTCCTGGGCCTCACCGGATGGCCCGCCGTGGCGGAGGAAAGCATCATTGCCCGCGACGTCCTGCTGGCCCAACACGTTGGCTCCCGCCTGCACGTGTGCCACGTTTCCACGGCGGGCTCGGTCGAGATCATCCGCTGGGCCAAAGAGCGCGGCATCGACGTCACCGCCGAGGTCACCCCGCACCACCTGCTCCTGACCGACGACCTGGTGCGCAGCTACGACCCCGTGTTCAAGGTCAACCCTCCGCTGCGCACCGACGCCGACGTCCAGGCATTGCGCGCGGGCCTGGCAGACGGCACGATCGACGTTGTGGGTACCGACCACGCACCGCACCCCAGCGAACACAAGGAATGCGAGTGGGCGCAGGCTGCCATGGGCATGACCGGGCTGGAAACGGCCCTGTCCGTGGTCCAGGACGCCATGATCGAAACCGGCCTGATGACCTGGGCCGACTTCGCCCGGGTCACCTCCACCGCGGCTGCGAAGATTGGGCGGCTGGCTGACCAGGGCCGGCCCATCGAGGCCGGCGAACCCGCCAACCTCATCCTGGTTGATCCGGCAGCACGCTGGACAGTGGACCCCTTCCAGATGGCCACCATGGGCCGCAACTCCCCGTTCAAGGGCAGGGAACTTCCGGGCAAGGTGGTGGCCACCTTCTTCAAGGGCCACCCCACCGTCCTGGACGGCGCCCTCAACACCCCCCACCCGGAAGCCGCCGCAACCCCGGCAGGCGCTGCCTGATGGACAAAATCCTTCCCGGACTTGCCATGCTGGCGGTTGTCGCCGTCGTCTTTGTCCTCCTCGCCGTTGGCTGGCGCAACCGCCTGAAGCGCCAGTCCGACGTCGAGCAACTGCCCCAGGTGCCCGACGCGCCCGGCGAGCCCACCGCCGCTGCCGACGGGCAGTACGTGGCCACCACCACGGCAGGCGACTGGCTCGACCGGATCGCGGTGCACGGCCTGGGCATCCGTACCAACTCCAGCCTCGAGGTGTATCCGCACGGGGTCCTCTATGAGCGCTCAGGTGCCCCGGCCCTCTACATCCCCGCAGCCTCCCTCACGGGTGTCCGGCAGGACAGCGGTATGGCAGGAAAGTTCGTGGAAAAGGACGGCCTGCTGGTGCTCGCGTGGAGGCATGGTGCCCACGAACTGGACACCGGCTTCCGGACCCGCCGCGCGGCGGACAAGGAAGCTCTGTACCAGGCCCTTCAGGATTTGATTTCGTCAGCCCCCGCGGCTGGTGCCACCAGTGGAAAGTAAGACAGTGAAAGCGAATACATTGACAGCAACCACCTCCGCTCCTGTATCAGCCCCGGCTGCGCTGGTCCTCGAAGACGGGCGCATCTTCCGCGGCACCAGCTACGGCGCCACGGGCACCGCCCTGGGCGAAGCCGTCTTCGCCACCGGCATGACCGGTTACCAGGAAACCATCACCGATCCGTCCTACGCCCGCCAGCTGGTGGTGCAGACGGCGCCGCACATCGGCAACACCGGCGTAAATGATGACGACGCCGAGTCCCGGCGCATCTGGGTGGCTGGCTACATTGTCCGCGACCCCGCGCGCCGGCCCTCCAACTGGCGTTCCGAGCGATCGCTGGACGAAGAGCTGGTGGCCCAGGGCATCGTTGGCATCCAGGGCGTTGACACCCGTGCCATCACCCGGCACCTGCGCGAGCACAAGACCATGCGCGCCGGCATCTTCTCCGGTGAGGCCGCCCAGGTTACGGACAAGGAACTGGTCGACGCCGTCCTGGCGAGCGCCCCCATGGAGGGTTCCCGCCTGGCCGAGGAAGTCAGCGTTGACGAAGCCTACGTGGTGGAACCCAAGGACCACGGATGGGACGGCGACCCCCGCTTCACCATCGCGGCGATCGACCTCGGCATCAAGGCCATGACCCCCGTGCGGTTCGCCGAACGCGGCGTCCGCGTCCACGTGCTGCCCGCCACCGCCACCCTGGAGGACGTCAAGGCGGTCAACCCGGACGGCTTCTTCATGTCCAACGGCCCCGGAGACCCCGCCACGGCCGACGCCCAGGTCAAGCTGCTGCGCTCGGTCCTGGACGAGAAACTGCCCTACTTCGGCATCTGCTTCGGCAACCAGATCCTGGGCCGGGCACTGGGCTTTGGCACGTACAAGCTCCGCTACGGCCACCGCGGCATCAACCAGCCCGTCATGGACCGCCGCACCGGCAAGGTGGAAATCACCTCCCAGAACCACGGTTTCGCCGTCGACGCCCCGCTCGACGGCGCCACCCAGGCACCAGAGGAGCGCTACGGCCGCGTGGAAGTCAGCCACGTCAGCCTGAACGACGACGTCGTGGAAGGCCTGGCCTGCCTCGACATCCCCGCCTTCTCCGTGCAGTACCACCCGGAGGCTGCAGCCGGACCGCACGATGCCGCCTACCTGTTTGACCGCTTCATCGAACTGATGGAAGGCACCCGCGACGGCCGGACCGCCAACCTGTCAAAGGAACCCGTGGATTCCGCGCACTCTGCCGGGGCTGACCACAAAAACGACAACAAGACTGAGGACAAGAAGTAATGCCGAAACGTACAGATCTCAAGAGCGTCCTCGTCATTGGTTCCGGCCCGATCGTCATCGGCCAGGCCGCCGAGTTCGACTACTCCGGCACCCAGGCGCTGCGTGTCCTCAAGGAGGAAGGCCTGCGCGTCATCCTCGTGAACTCCAACCCGGCCACCATCATGACCGACCCCGAGTTCGCCGACGCCACCTACGTTGAGCCCATCACCCCCGAGGTGGTGGAGAAGATCATCGCCAAGGAACGCCCGGACGCCGTGCTGCCCACCCTGGGCGGCCAGACCGCGCTGAACACTGCAATCGCCCTGGACAAGAACGGTGTGCTCGAGAAGTACAACGTGGAGCTGATCGGCGCAAACATCGCCGCCATCGAGCTCGGCGAGGACCGCGAGAAGTTCAAGGGCGTCGTGGAGCGCTGCGGCGCCGAGTCCGCCCGCAGCCACATCATCCACACCATGGACCAGGCTCTCACCGCCGCGGTCGACCTTGGCTACCCCATGGTGGTCCGTCCGTCCTTCACCATGGGCGGCCTGGGCTCGGGCCTGGCTTACAACGAGGAGGACCTGCGCCGCATCGTCGGGCAGGGCCTGCAGTACAGCCCCACCAGCGAGGTGCTGCTCGAAGAAAGCATCCTGGGCTGGAAGGAATACGAGCTCGAGATGATGCGGGACAAGAACGACAACGTGGTTGTTGTCTGCTCCATCGAGAACTTCGATCCCGTAGGCGTGCACACCGGTGACTCCATCACCGTTGCCCCGGCGCTGACCCTCACGGACCGCGAGTACCAGAAGCTGCGCGACGTGGCCATCGCCGTCATCCGCGAGGTGGGCGTGGACACCGGCGGCTGCAACATCCAGTTCGCCATCGATCCCAAGACCGGCCGCGTTGTGGTCATCGAGATGAACCCCCGCGTTTCCCGTTCCTCCGCCCTGGCATCCAAGGCCACCGGTTTCGCCATCGCCAAGATCGCCACCAAGCTCTCCCTGGGCTATACGCTGGACGAGATCCCCAACGACATCACGCAGAAGACGCCCGCGTCCTTCGAGCCCACCCTGGACTACGTGGTGGTCAAGGTCCCGCGGTTCGCCTTCGAGAAGTTCCCCGCGGCCGACAACACCCTTACCACCACCATGAAGTCGGTGGGCGAGGCCATGGCCATGGGCCGCAACTTCACCGAGGCACTCCAAAAGGCCCTGCGCTCCCTGGAACAGAAGGGTTCGCAGCTGGACTTCAGCTCTGTCCCTGAATACGAAGTCGCAGAGCTCATCGAAAAGGCCAAGCGCCCCACCACCGAGCGGCTGCACCAGGTCCAGCGAGCCCTCCTGGGCGGCGCCACCGTGGAACAGCTCTTCGAGGCCACCAAGATCGATCCCTGGTTCCTGGACCAGCTCGAACTGCTGAACGAGGTCTCCCGGGAAATCCGGCAGGCCGGCGCCCTGACCGTCGACATGCTCAAGCGCGCCAAGCGCCACGGCTTCTCCGATGAGCAGATCGGCGCGCTGACGCACAACTCCGAGGCCGTGGTCCGCGGGGTGCGGCAGGCCCTGGGCATCCGCCCCGTCTACAAGACCGTTGACACCTGTGCCGCCGAGTTCGCCGCCTACACCCCGTACCACTACTCGGCCTACGACGAGGAGGACGAGGTTGCGCTGCACTCCAAGCCGTCCATCCTGATCCTCGGCTCGGGTCCCAACCGCATCGGCCAGGGCATCGAGTTCGACTACTCCTGCGTGCATGCCTCCATGGCGCTGCGCAAGGCAGGCTACGAGACCGTCATGGTCAACTGCAACCCGGAAACCGTCTCCACCGACTACGACGTCTCCACCCGCCTGTACTTCGAACCGCTCACGCTCGAGGACGTCCTGGAAGTCATCGCGGCCGAGGAACGCACCGGCGGCGTCATGGGCGTGTTCGTCCAGCTCGGCGGCCAGACCCCGCTGAAGCTCGCCCAGCAGCTTGCCGACGCCGGCGTACCCATCCTGGGCACCTCCCCGGAGGCCATCGACCTCGCCGAACACCGCGGAGCCTTCTCCCGCGTGCTGGACAAGGCCGGCCTGGTGTCACCCAAGAACGGCACCGCGGTCTCCTTCGAGGATGCCAAGACCATCGCCGACGAAATCGGCTACCCCGTCCTGGTCCGCCCGTCCTACGTCCTGGGCGGCCGCGGCATGGAAATCGTCTACGACGAGCCCAACCTGTCCCGCTACATCGCCAACGCCACGGAGATCACCCCGGACCACCCGGTCCTGATCGACCGGTTCCTGGAGGACGCCGTCGAAATCGACGTCGACGCCCTCTTCGACGGCACCGACATGTACCTGGGCGGCATCATGGAGCACATTGAAGAAGCCGGCATCCACTCCGGTGACTCCGCCTGCGTCCTGCCGCCCATCACCCTGGGGAGCAACGTCATTGAACGCGTCCGGACCGCAACCCGTGCCATCGCTGAGGGCGTGGGCGTGCGCGGCCTGATCAACATCCAGTTCGCGCTGGCCTCCGACGTTCTGTACGTCCTGGAAGCCAACCCCCGCGCGTCCCGGACCGTGCCGTTCGTATCCAAGGCCACCGGCGTCCAGATGGCCAAAGCCGCCGCGCTCATCGGCGCCGGCGTGACCATCAACCAGCTGCGCAGTGCCTACAAGATGCTGCCCGAGATTGGCGACGGTTCCACCCTGCCGCTGGACGCCCCCGTCGCTGTCAAGGAAGCGGTGCTGCCGTTCAGCCGGTTCCGCACGCTCGAGGGCAAGGTGGTGGACTCGCTGCTCGGACCCGAGATGCGTTCCACCGGCGAGGTCATGGGCATCGACAAGCACTTCGACACCGCCTTCGCCAAGAGCCAGGCCGGCGCCAACAATGCCCTGCCCACCGAGGGCAAGGTGTTCGTCTCCGTGGCCAACCGGGACAAGCGAGCCGTCATCATGGCGGTCAAGCGGCTCTCGGACCTCGGCTTCGAGATCGTCTCCACCGGCGGCACCGCCGACGTCCTGCGCCGCAACGGACTGCAGGCCACGCCGGTCCGCAAGGTCGCCGAGGGCAGCAGTGCCGAGGGCGAGGGCACCATCGCGGACCTGATCGTCGCGGGCGAGATCGACATGGTCTTCAACACGCCCTCGGGCGGCGAGGCCCGCAGCGACGGCTACGAAATCCGCGCCGCAGCGACCTCCATCGGCATCCCGTGCATCACCACGGTGGCTGAGTTCAACGCCGCGGTCCAGGCCATCGAAGCCATGCGCACTTACGAATGGTCGGTCACCAGCCTGCAGGAGCACGCGGCAGCCCTTGCGGAGTCGCAGAAAGCGGCCCTGCAGCATGCCTGAGCAGGTTCCCGGTTCGCCTGCATCCGGCGCCGGCCGGGAGTCCTTTGGCTCCCGGCTCGGCGCGGCCATGGCCGCCCGCGGCCCGTTATGCGTTGGCATTGACCCGCACCCGGCCCTCTTAAAGGGCTGGGGACTGGACGACGACGCCGCCGGGCTGAGGTGCTTTTCCCTCACCGTCCTGGAAGCGGTGGCTTCGCTCGCTGCCGCGGTCAAGCCGCAGGTGGCGCTTTACGAGCGCCACGGATCTGCGGGCATGGCCGTGCTGGAGGAGGTCCTGGCCACCGCGCGCGACGAATCAGTTCTGACGATCGCCGATGCCAAGCGCGGGGACATTGGTTCCACCATGGCTGCCTACGCCGACGCCTGGCTCCGTGACGAGTCTCCGCTGGCGGCCGATTCCGTCACGCTTAGCCCCTACCTCGGCTTTGAGTCCCTGCGCCCTGCGCTTGACCTGGCGGCAGAGACCGGCCGCGGGGTCTTCGTGCTGGCCCTGACCTCCAACCCGGAGGGCGCCTCCGTCCAGCACGTGGGCGGAAAGGATTCCGTGGCCCGAAGGATCACGGCCGCAGCGGCGGCGGAGAACGTGCGCTTTGCAGGAAACCTGGGGTCCGTGGGCCTGGTGGTGGGTGCCACCGTTGGCAGCGCCCTGGCGGATTTAGACCTGGATCTTGCGGCCGTCCGCGGCCCCATCCTGGCACCCGGGCTCGGGGCGCAGGGGGCCACGCCGGCCGACCTTGGGGCCACCTTCGGTGCTGCTTACCCTCTGGTCCTGGGAACGTCCAGCCGCGACATCCTGTCGGCGGGACCGCAGGTCCGCGCCCTGCGTGAGGCCGCCCTGCGGACCCTGGAGGGGCTGCGGGGACAATAGCCTGCAATTGCCCTGATGCATTGATTCACGCTGCACCAGAGGGTAGTTTCAGGACAGGTCCAAGGGCGGCCGCCCTTGGATGAAATCCGCCGACTTCGGGGGTGTCCGTGATGGTCCTGCGACCTTTATCTGCGTCTGAACGGGCCGATGCCCTGGGCAAGGCGGCAGCCGCCAGGGCCACCCGGGCCGCCGCCAAGGAAAGCCTTCGAAACGGCGACAGGTCCGCCGCGGACATCATCAGCTCGGCACTGGAGGATGACGCGCTGGCCCGCATGAAAGTCTCTGAGCTGCTCGAGGCCCTTCCCGGCATCGGCAAGGTACGGGCCGCCGCGATCATGCAGCAGCTGGGCATTGCAACCTCCCGCAGGGTCAGGGGCCTGGGCGTCCACCAGCGCCGGGCGCTGGTAGATTTTATAGATGAGCATTGAGGCAGGCAGCGCCTGTCTTTCCCCCAACTGCGGCAAAAGGAATACGTGAGCAAGAAACCTGGACTGACAGTCCTCGCAGGTCCGACGGCTGTTGGCAAAGGCACCGTGTCCACCTACATCCGTGACAATTACCCCGAGGTGTGGCTTTCCGTCTCAGCCACCACCCGCGCACCCCGGCCCGGGGAGGTCGACGGCGTTCACTACTTCTTCAAGTCCAAGGAGGAGTTCGAGCAGCTCATTGCGGATGGTGAACTCCTGGAATGGGCGGTGGTCCACGGCCAGAACACCTACGGCACCCTGAAGAGCACCGTGAACCGGGCCATCGCTGAAGGCCGGTCCGTGCTGCTGGAAATCGACCTGCAAGGCGCCCGCCAGGTCAAGGCAGCCGTCCCGGACGCCCAGTTCGTCTTCCTGGCCCCGCCCACCTGGGACGAAATGGTCCGCCGGCTGGTGGGCCGGGGCACCGAAACGCCGGAAGAACAGCAGCGGCGCCTGGAAACCGCTAAACTGGAACTTGCTGCTGAACCGGAGTTCGACCACACCGTCATCAATGACGACGTCCGCCGGGCAGCGGACGAGCTTGTTTCACTCATGGGGCTGACACCGCATCCACACCTGCCGGAACCGTCAGCCCGCTAGGAATTTGGAGAATTCGTGTCCACGAACCTTGAAGGCATCATCAACCCGCCGATCGACTCGCTGCTCGAAGCAGCCGACTCCAAGTACGGCCTGGTGATCTTCGGTGCCAAGCGCGCTCGTCAGATCAACGCCTACTACGCCCAGCTGCACGAGGGCCTGTTCGAATACGTCGGACCCCTGGTTGACACCAAGCTGAACGAAAAGTCGCTCTCGATCGCCCTGCGTGAGATCAACGAAGGCAAGCTGGTTTCCACGCCGATCGAAGCCGCAGAGTAGTCCTGCCGCTGAACTGACTTGCTGTTGACGGAGGTCACGTGCGCATAGTCCTCGGAGTCGGGGGAGGGATTGCCGCCTATAAGGTGGCATCGCTCCTCCGGCTTTTTACTGAAGCCGGCCATGACGTCACCGTGATCCCCACGGAGGCGTCCACCCGCTTCATCGGAACCGCCACCTGGGAGGCGCTGTCCGGCAACCCCGTGAGCAACAGCGTCTTCGACGACGTGCACCTGGTCAACCACGTCCGCCTGGGCCATGAAGCGGACCTCGTCGTGGTGGCACCCGCCACGGCAGATCTCCTTGCGAGAGCTGCCACGGGCCAGGCCGGGGACCTGCTCACCAACACGCTGCTGATGGCGCACGGCCCCGTGTTGTTCGCCCCAGCGATGCACACGGAAATGTGGCAGCACGCCGCCACCCGCGCCAACGTCGAAACCCTGCGCTCCCGCGGCGCTGCCGTCCTTGAACCCGCATCCGGCCGTCTCACCGGGGCCGACTCAGGTCCGGGAAGACTGCCCGAGCCCCACATGATTTTCGACGCAGCCATGGCACTGGTGCAGGGGCAGTCCGACTACCAGCTCCCGCTTGCCGGCCGCACCGTGACCATCAGTGCCGGCGGCACCCGGGAACCGTTGGACCCCGTTCGCTTCCTCGGCAACCGGTCGTCCGGCAAGCAGGGCGTGGCCCTGGCGGTCGCTGCGCGGAACGCCGGCGCCAGCGTGCGGCTGCTGGCAGCCCATATGGACGTTCCACCGCCGGCCGGCGTGGAAGTTGTCCGCGTTGAGACTGCCCTGCAGCTCCGCGAGGCTGCACTGGCCGCCGCTGCCGGGTCCGATGTCATCATCATGTCCGCAGCTGTTGCCGACTTCCGCCCGGCGGCAGTCTCGGACACCAAGATCAAGAAGCGCGACGACACGGCAGATCCGGTCATCACCCTGGTACGCAACCCGGACATCCTGCAGGAGCTCGTGGAGCAGCGCGATGCCGGCCCGGCCCAATCCGGGCAGCTCATTGTAGGGTTCGCGGCCGAGACCGGGGATGGCCAGGGGGACGTCCTGGCGTATGCGGAGGCAAAGCTGCAGCGTAAAGGCTGCGACCTGCTGGTGGTCAACCATGTGGGGACGGACAAAGTCTTCGGGCAGGACTCCAACTCCGTGGTCATCCTTTCGCGCTCCGGCTCCGAACCGCAGGAAGCATCGGGAACCAAGACTGAGGTTTCGGAAGCCATCATCAGACGCATCAGTTCTGAACTGAACCGCGTTGCTTCGAACTGAACGTGTTCGCCTTGGCCTGGGTGTTCCTGGCCACGTTTGCTTAGCACGGGGACATCTACGGACTTCTCCCTGACGGGAGTACCAACACCAACCAGTAAGGTAGTTGAGTGACTTTACCGCTGCACCTTCCCCACACCCACGGGGCCACGCCCTCCGCGCTCCGGCTCTTCACGTCCGAGTCGGTCACTGAAGGCCACCCGGACAAGATCTGCGACCAGATCAGCGACGCCATCCTGGACGCGCTCCTGTCCGCTGATCCAGAGTCCCGCGTGGCCGTGGAGACCATGGCCACCACCGGCCTGGTGCATGTGGCAGGCGAAGTCACCACTGATGCCTACGTCGAAATCCCGCAGATCGTCCGTGAGACCATCCTGGGCATCGGGTACGACTCGTCCGCCAACGGGTTCGACGGCGCCCGCTGCGGCGTGTCCGTTTCCATCGGACAGCAGTCCAACGACATCGCTGGTGGCGTCTTTAACTCCCTCGAGGCCCGCGAAGGCCGCCAAGAGGACGACTACGACCTCCAGGGCGCCGGCGACCAGGGCCTGATGTTCGGCTACGCCAGCGACGAGACGCCGTCCTACATGCCAACGCCCATCTGGCTGGCCCATCGACTCTCCGAACGCCTCACCGACGTCCGCAAGACGGGCCAGCTGGCCTACCTCCGCCCCGACGGCAAGACCCAGGTCACCGTCGGTTATGACAAAGACGTTCCGGTGTCTGTGGAAACCGTGGTGATTTCCAGCCAGCACGCCGAGGGCGCAAGCCTTGAGCAGCTGCGCGCCGACCTCGCCGCCGTCGTGATTGAACCTGTCCTGGCTGCCGCCAACCTGGATATTTCCCGCGCGGCCAACATCCTCAACCCTGCCGGCGAGTTTGTGATCGGCGGCCCTGTGGGCGACGCCGGCCTCACCGGCCGCAAGATCATCGTGGACACCTATGGCGGCATGGCACGCCACGGCGGCGGCGCCTTCTCCGGCAAGGACCCGTCCAAGGTTGACCGCTCCGCAGCGTATGCCATGCGCTGGGTAGCCAAGAACGTGGTGGCCGCGGGCCTGGCCAAGCGCGCCGAGATCCAAATCGCCTACGCCATCGGCCAGGCGCGGCCGGTGGGAACCTACGTGGAGACGTTTGGCACCGAAACCGTGGATCCGGCCCGGATCAGCGAAGCCATCGCCGAAATTTTCGACCTTCGTCCCAGGGCCATCATTGATGCCCTGGACCTTAAGCGGCCCATCTACGCCAGGACAGCCGCCCACGGCCACTTCGGCCGGGATGACCCCGACTTCACCTGGGAGCGGCTGGACCGGGTTGACGACCTGAAGGCGTACTTCAACGCCTAATGTCAGTGGCCGGTGCTTTGCTGTTCGTGTCAAACCGGTAGCTGAACGGAGGTAACTGTCATGGGTTCTGACAGCTCCGTCCAGCCAACCCTTTTGCAGGGTTTCCCCGCACGCAAAATGCCCGGCGGCGTTGCAGTTGCTGCCCAACTGCCGGTGGCAAGGGTCCTGGTTGAGTCCTCCCTGCCACACCTCGACCGCCCCTTCGACTATGCCGTCCCTGAGCCGCTGGAACAGGTCGCCCAGCCGGGAACCCGGGTGAAGGTCAAGTTCAACGGCCAGGACCTCAGCGGATACCTCCTTGAGCGGCTGGAGGAGTCCGACGCCGGACACACCCTTGTGCCCCTGGCTAAGGTGGTGTCCCCGGTCCAGGTCCTCACACCCGCCGTCAGGGACCTTGCCACCGCCGTTGCTGCCCGTTACGCCGGTACCGTCAGCGATGTCCTCCGACTGGCGGTGCCGCCGCGGGTGGCGAAACTTGAAAAGGACTATCCCCACTCGCTGGGCGCGGAGGAGGCGGTGCCCGCGCCCGAGGCTGCGGGAACCCCCGCCGTTTCCGCCTGGGGTGCGTACCGCACAGGTGCTGCTTTTCTCCGGCACCTGGCGGGTGGGGGCTCGCCCCGCGCCGTCGTCAACCCCCTCCAGGGGTACGGGCCCGCAGGCTGGCCGGACCTGCTGGCCCAGGCCGCTGCTGCCGCCTATGCCTCCGGCCGGGGATCAGTGCTGGTGGTACCCGACTACCGGGATCTGGACCGGCTCGAGGAAGCGCTCAACGGGCTGGTGCCGTCCGAGGCCGTGGCCCGCCTCACCGCAGATGACGGCCCCACGCCGCGGTACCGCAACTTCCTGCGACTGCTCGCCGGCACCGCGAGAATCGCCATCGGCACGAGGTCCGCCGCGTTCGCCCCTGTTCAGGACCTGGGGCTGGTGGCCTGCTGGGACGACGGCGACGACCTTCACATCGAGCAGCGCGCACCATACGCCCATGCCCGGGAGGTCCTGCTCCTGCGGGCCGAGCAGGAAGGCACCGCCTGCCTGCTTGCCGGACATGCCCGCAGCACCGAAGTGCAGCGGTTGGTGGAAGCCGGGTGGGCCGTCCCGGTCGAAACCGAGCGTGGAACCCTCCGCAGGACCGTTGCCCGCGTCGTGAGCACTGCGGACAGCTTCGAACAGGCGCGCGATCCCTTGGCCACCCTCGCCCGCCTCCCGCACGCGGCATGGCAGGCCGCCAAGGAAGGACTGGAACGCGGGCCCGTGCTGGTGCAGGTGGCCAGGGCGGGTTACGCGCCCTCGCTGGTATGCGAAACGTGCCGTGAACCGGCCCGCTGCGGCCGCTGCCAGGGACCCCTGGCGCTGGCCGGAACATCAGCGCTGCCGCAGTGCCGCTGGTGTTCCACCCCGGCACCCGACTGGAAGTGTTCCCACTGCGGGGTCCGGAGGCTGCGCAAAGGCGCCACCGGAGTGCTGCGCACCGCTGAGGAACTTGGCCGCGCATTTCCCGGCACAACAGTCATCACGTCCTCCGGGGACCAAGTGAAGGCCAGGGTGGGCCCCGGCAAGGCGCTGGTCGTGGCCACGGTGGGGGCCGAACCTGTCGCAGAGGACGGCTACGCTGCCGCCCTGCTCCTGGACGGGGATTCCCTGCTCCGCCGCGAAACCCTCCGTGCCGGCGAAGACACCGTGCGGCGCTGGTTCAACGCTGCAGCCCTGGTCCGTCCCGCCCCGGACAAGGGTCTGGTGGTGGTTACGGCCTCGGACGCAGCCGCCACCGGCGCGCTGCTGCGGTGGGATCCGGCAGGATACGCCCAGCGCGAGCTGTCCCTCCGAACGGGGCTGCAGCTGCCCCCGGCAGTGCGGATCGCATCGGTGACGGGGCCGCGGGCTGCCGTGGAACACTTCACCGGC
The DNA here is from genome assembly GCF_041877125.1 of Arthrobacter sp. E44. Taxonomy (NCBI): domain Bacteria; kingdom Bacillati; phylum Actinomycetota; class Actinomycetes; order Micrococcales; family Micrococcaceae; genus Arthrobacter; species Arthrobacter sp. E44. The sequence goes on along the minus strand of NZ_JBHDJA010000009.1, from coordinate 58,638 downwards.
GCCGTGGAAGCGGACCTCGCACGCGCCGGAATAACGCTCCGCGCCGCAGGCCCGGCGCCGCTGCTGCTGACCGCACCGCCCTCCGGCAGGCGCTCGGCCGAAGACGTACGGACCCTGCTGTTCTTCCCGTACGGCCAGGCGTCCGCCGTCGTCCGCGTCCTAAGGGTCACCCGGGCAGCCGTGGCGGCCAAACGTGCCATCGACCCAGTGCAGCTGCGCTTGGACGGTGTGGATGTGCTCTGAGGGTTGACCTGCTCTAGGCCCGCTGCCTTTTCGCCATGACCTCGTGCGCCGCTTCCACCAGCTGGCGTGCCGACTCGTCCCAGCTGAACTCGCTTGCCCGCGCAATGGATCGCCGGGACAGATCCTGCCAGTGCGCATCATCCTGCAGTCGTGATACCGCGTCCGCGAACTGCCCCGGGGACTCGGGGTCCACATAGAGTGCGGCGTCCGCACCCACTTCCCGGAAGATCGGAATGTCGCTGGCGATCACCGGGGTGCCCAAGGCCATGGCCTCGACCAGGGGAAGTCCATACCCCTCGGCCCTGGACAGGCTCACCAGTGCAGTGGCCCGGCGCAGCAGCGCGTCATACTCCGCATCCGTCACGCCGTTGTGGAACACCACGGAGGCGCCCGGCGGAATGATGCGTTCCAGTTCGGCGCGCCGCTGGGGCGTTATGCGGCTGAGCAGGTGCAGGGTGTAGCCGGGCAGCCCGGCCATACCCGCCACCATGGTCTCCACATTCTTGTACGGCATGAACGAGCCCATGTAGATGATGGTTTTGTCGGCTCCACCAGACGGGTTGCGGGGTTCCTGGGCAGGCTGCGGGGCGTTGGCGATGATGCGCACGGGCCGGCCCGTTAGCCGGTACTTGGCCATCAGGGCCTCTGTAGTGCGGCTGATGGTGGCTACGATGTCCGCGCGGTTGAGGAGCAGGCGCTGCGGCCAGAAAGCCTTGTGGTACAGCCGCCAGAGCACGCGCACGGGTGCGGGCAGGAAACCCGGGGGAGCGGGGTGCTCGTAGTAAATGAGGTCGTGCAGGGTGAGGATGAGGCCGTACTTGCGGCCCCAGGTGCCCATGGTCTGCATGGGGCACACCACCACGTCCGCTCCAATGCCGTTGACCGTCCGGGCGACGAACAGCTCGCGGGGGGAGAGCGGGCTGCTGATGAGCGTGTACGGAACGTCCGGCAGGAGGGCCAGCTGCCGGACATCGGAGACCAGCATGGACACGTCGGCGATCTTCGCCGTGGCAGCAATCAGGCTTGCTCCGTAGCGGCTGATGCCGTCGTGGTGGTCGGTGCGGGTGAAACGTGCATCGATGACAATCTTCACGCGGGGTGGTCCTCCAGGAAGCTGCGGATGTAGCGGGCGGCCGGTTCCGGCGTTTCGTAATGGATCAGGTGTCCGACGCCGGGGATCACCTTCAGTTGCCCGTCCGGCAGCAGAGCCAGGAGGCGGTGCTGGTTGGGAAGGGTGGCAATTTCGTCCTTTTCGCCGGCGATCAGCAACACAGGAAGGTCCAAGCGGTCCGCCACCTCCGCCACATGGTTGCTGACGGAGGCCGTGAAGGACTCCAGCAGGCTGTCCCGGTCGGCGAAGGAACTGAAATAGGCGTGGTGCTGTCCGTGGATGTAGGCGCGCAGCTCCCTGTCGCGCGTCTTGGCCATGGTTTCGCTCATCACCCGCACAATCAGCGGATTGCGCAAAAGCGCCAGCCCGGGCTTCCGGGGAAGCCGGGCCGCCAGCCGGTAGTAGAGCACGGCCAGCCGGGTCATCACGCCCTTGGGTCCCTCCAGCGCCGGGGCGGCGATGGGGTTGATGAGGATCAATGGGTTTACGCTGTCCGGGTTGTTGGCCACGAAGTGTGACGCCACGATGGAGCCGAAGGAATGTCCCAACAGCACGGTGTCCGGCCCCAAGCCCTGGGATGCCATGAAATCGGTGATGAACTGTCCGTAACGCTCCACCGAGTGCGGGTCGCTGGCGAAAGCGTCGGAACCGCCAAAGCCTGGCAGGTCCGGCATGATGACACGCATGTCCGGGAGCTGGTCCGCCACGCGCAGGAGCCCGTGGTGGTCGCCGCGGAACCCGTGGACCACCAGGATGGTCCGGGTATACCGCGTCTCTTGGAGGGGTTCGTAGGTCCAGAAGGCCACCGTTCCGCCGTCGAGGGTCACGGTTGAGGCGGACGTGCGGGCGGCAAGGCCGGGGCTCAGGTACGCCGGCGCAGGGGCGGTCTCCGGGTTCACAGTATTCATGCCCGGCCTAGTTGACGTTGTCCGGGTGGGACCCGGTCCGCTGCCCGCGGTCCAGCTCCTTGATGGCCGCCAGGTCACGCTCTGAAAGCTCGAAACCGAAGACGTCGAGGTTCTCCCGGATCCGCGCTTCGGAGCTGGCCTTGGGGATGGCGATGTTTCCCAGCTGCATGTGCCAGCGGAGGACCACCTGCGCCGGCGTCCTGCGGTGCTCCGCGGCGCAGGCCTGGATGACGGGGTCGGCAAGGACCTGTCCTCGGCCCAGCGGACTCCATGCCTCCGTGTGGATTCCGAGTTCCGCGTGCTTGCTGCGCAGTTCTTCCTGCTGCAGCCAGGGGTGGAGTTCGATCTGGTTGACGGCGGGGACCACTTCGGCGCTTTGCAGCAGGCGGTCGAGGTGCGCCGGCTGGAAGTTGCTCACGCCAATGGCACGGACCCTGCCTTCACGGTAAAGCGTCTCGAGCGCGCGGTAGGTTTCGGGGAACAAGCCGCGGCGGGGGCAGGGCCAGTGGATCAGGTACATGTCCACGTAGTCCAGGCCCAGGTTGACCATGGAGTCGTCGAATGCCCGCAGCGTGGCGTCGTAGCCGTGGTGGTCATTCCACACCTTTGTGGTAACGAACACGTCTTCGCGGCCCAGGGGCGGGAAGAGCTCCCCGGAACCACCGCTGCCGGCCCCGGCGCCCAGCTGGGAACTGATGCCCCTCGCCACGCCGGTTTCGTTGCCGTACATGGCGGCCGTATCGAAGTGCCGATACCCAACGGCGAGCGCGGTGGCCACCAGGCCTTCCGCGTCTGCTGCCGGCACTTTGTAGAGCCCGAAGCCGAGCTGGTCTATCAGCACGCCATTGTTCAGGCTGAGCCGGGGTGAGGTTCTCATGGCACCGACTCTACCCACTTCAGCTGGTCAGCCCCTCGTAATCGACCAGGCGGCGTGCAGTTGCTTCATCAAGGATCAGATCGGTGGCGAGCCGCGCCGCCAGGGCTCCGCGCAGGCCGTTGATCTTGGACACCCCCGACACCACGCAGATCCTGCGGCGGACCTGCCGCAGCTGGGCCAGCGCAGGGCCGGTGGACCGTTCGTTCAGGACGATCCCGTCGGAGGAACCGTCGGCCCGGAAGAAAACGGTGGCCACGTCACCCACGACGTCGGAGTTGGCGAGCGCGTTCAGGTCGTCCTCGTCCAGGTACCCGCCTGCGTAAACATGGCTGGGGTAGTCGGCGTGCACGGAACCGACACCGAAAATGGCGATGCTCATCTTGGCCTGCAGCTCCAGGACGCGCTGTACGCTGCGTTCATTCCACATGGCCGTCTTGGTGGCGGCGTGGTCAAAAAAAGCCGGGACGGGAAACTGCTCCACCCGGGCCCCGTAAGCGCTGCCGAACCTGCGCATGATGTCGCTTGCATAGGTAATGCCGGTGGTGTGCATGTTGCCGGCACCGTTGAGCTGGACGATGACGCTGTCATGCGTGATCTTCCTGGTGAGGTGCCTGCTCACCGCACTGAGGGTTGACCCCCAGGCCACCCCGATGATGGCGTTGGAGTCCACCAGGGGCCCGATGGTCCGGGCCGCCTGCATGGCTACCCGGTCCAGGGTCTCCGCCTCGTTGAGCGTCCCGAGGATCGGAACCACATGGACATCCAGGTTGTACCGGCGTCGGATCATCCCCTCCAGCTCCGGGCCGGTGTCCAGGGGGTTGCGGATTTGGATCTGCACCAGGCCGGACTCCCTGGCTGAGGACAGGAGGCGGGAAACAGTGGACCGGGAGGTGCGCAGTTCACGTGCTATCGCATCCATCGTCAGGTCCTGCAGATAATACATTTGTGCAGCTCGGAGGGCATCTTGGTCGCGGGAAAGTGCCATCTCAGTTCCGTTCTGCACGTTTGTGCATAGTCCTTGACTCCATTTTCCATTTCTCCGAACAATAGAGCAGAACGGCGGCGCCACCAAGCGGTGTCCGCATCACACAAAGCCCCAAGGGAGTAGTTTTGGGACCCAAGGATTCATCTGCTCAACCCTCTGTCAGCGCGCCCCTTCCAGGGGCCGAACGCCCCTCGGTCCACAGCCTGCGGCGCCGCCCCCACGCGAAGGTGCTGGTAGTGGGAGGTGGCATCAACGGCGTTGGCACGTTCCGTGACCTGGCCCTGCAGGGCGTGGACGTCGCACTGGTGGAGCGCGGTGACTACTGCCAGGGTGCAAGCGGCGCATCCTCGCACATGATCCACGGCGGCATCCGCTACCTCGAAAACGGTGAATTCCGCCTGGTCCGTGAGTCCGTGGTGGAACGCAACCGCCTGCTGAAGATTGCCCCGCACTACGTCAAGCCTTTGCAGACAACAATCCCGATTTTCAGCACCTTCTCCGGGATCCTGTCCGCACCGCTGCGCTTCCTGACGCACAAGCAGCAGGGCAAGCCCAAGGAGCGCGGCGCGTTCCTCATCAAGGCCGGCCTCAGCCTCTACGATTCGTTCTCCCGTGACGGCGGGACGGTGCCGCGACACCAGTTCCGCACCCACAAGGCGGCCCTCCAGGAGCTCCCGGATCTCCGCCCCGACGTCAAATACACGGCGACCTACTTCGACGCCTCCGTCCACAACCCGGAGCGGCTGACGCTCGACGTCCTGCAGGACGGCGAAAAGGCGGGCCGCGCGGGCAATGCCCAGGCCGCCGGAGCGCAGGGGAACACTGCCCGGGCCAGCAACTACCTCTCACTGCAGTCGATGTCGTCCGCACCCAACCCGGGGACTGGCCGTGGCAGCACGGTCCGGCTTCGCGACGAACTCACCGGGGAAGAATTCGACTTCACGGCTGACATCATCGTCAACACCACCGGGGCATGGGTGGACCTCACCAACGAGTCCATGGGCGCTGCATCGTCCTTCATGGGCGGCACCAAGGGCTCGCACATCGTGCTTGACCACCCCGGCCTCCTCGCGGCCTGCCGCGGACGCGAAATCTTCTTCGAGCACACCGACGGCCGGATCGTCCTCATCTACCCCATGGGCGACCGCGTACTGGTGGGCACCACCGACGTGGATGCGGACATGACGGAGGACGCCATCTGCACGGATGAGGAGATCCAGTACTTCTTCGACCTCATCGGCCACGTCTTCCCCTCGATCGCGGTGACGCCCGACGACATCGTCTACACCTTCTCCGGTGTGCGCCCCCTGCCGAGCCACGACGCCACGCAGCCCGGCTTCGTCTCCCGCGACTACCGTATTGAACGCCGCGCCTCCGGCGACAACGGAAGCGGTGCCATCGTCCTGAGCCTGGTGGGCGGCAAGTGGACCACCTTCCGTGCCCTTGCCGAGCACCTGACCAACGAGGTCCTCTCCGAACTCGGCGTACAGCGGAAAGTGTCGACGGCGCAGCTCCCCATCGGCGGCGGCGCCGGCTTCCCGGCCGATGAGGCCGGCGAACAGAAATGGATCAAGGCACACATGGGCGCCGGCCGTGACGCAGACCGCACAGCCGGACTGCTGACCCGCTACGGGACACGCGCCGAAGCAGTGATCTCGTACCTCGATGCGGAACCCGACCAGCCACTGCGCTCCACCCGCGAACTCACTGTCCGTGAACTGGGGTTCATGGCGGCAAATGAGCAGGTGGGGCACCTGGTGGATGTGTTCATCCGGCGCACCTCCCTTGCCTTCCGCGGACTGGTCACCGGCGAACTTCTCAATGAAGTGGCAGAGGTGTTGTCCGTCCCGCTCAAGTGGGACGCCGCAACCCGCGCTGCTGAGATCAAGCACGCCCAGGACGTGCTGCAGCGTTTCCACCGCGTGGAAACGCACAGCCTGGTCTCCTAAGGCCGGGCAGCCGGCCGGGACGCGCCAGCGTCCCGGCCAACGGTTCTTCACCCACGGAGAACCGACAACTAAACAAAGAAGGAGTCAAAGATGTCTCTAGGAATAGTCTTCCTCTCCGAAGTCTTTGGCACGGCAATGCTGACCCTGTTGGGTTGCGGCGTCGTTGCCAACGTGGCTTTGCGGGGGACAAAAGGCAATGGCGGCGGTTTCCTGATGGTCACGTGGGGATGGGGTATCGCCGTGTTCTGCGGCGTATTCGTTGCCGCCAAGTCGGGCGCGCACCTGAACCCGGCTGTCACTCTTGGCCTGCTGCTCAACGGCAAAGCCGAGTATGCCCCCGGCGTCGCCGTGGATTTCGCATCTACCCTCACCTACTTCGGGGGCGAGATGGTGGGCGCTTTCCTTGGCGCAGTCGTCTGCTGGCTGGCGTACAAGCAGCACTTCGATGACGAACCGGAACCCGCCGGCAAGCTTGGAACCTTTTCCACCGGCCCTGCCATCCGATCCACCTCATGGAACCTCATCACCGAGATCATCGGCACTTTCGTCCTGGTTTTCGTGATCCTCACTTTGGGCGGCACCCCCTCCGGCCTGGGCCCGCTCGCCGTCGCCCTGCTGGTGGTCGGCATCGGTGTTTCCCTTGGCGGCCCCACCGGCTACGCCATTAACCCCGCCCGTGACCTCGGCCCCCGCATCGCCCACGCTGTGCTTCCCATCAAGGGCAAGGGTTCCAGTGACTGGGCCTACTCCTGGATCCCCGTCGTCGGACCGCTGGTCGGCGGCGCGCTCGGCGGCCTGGTGGCCCGCATTGTTCCCATCATCGTCACGGCTGCTGCCTGACCCACACCCATTCCAACCAACAAAGACAAGGACGTCATCATGAACCAGTACGTAATCGCTATTGACCAGGGCACCACCAGCACGCGCGCGATCATTTTCGACCACAGCGGCGCCATTGTCTCCAGTGGACAGATGGAACACGAGCAGATCTTCCCGCAGGCCGGCTGGGTGGAACACGACGCAACGGAAATCTGGAACAACACCCGTGAGGTCATTGGCTCGGCCCTCTCCAAGGCGAACCTGACGCGGCACGATATCGCCGCCGTCGGCATCACCAACCAGCGTGAAACGGCCGTGGTGTGGGACAAGACCACGGGCAAGCCCGTGTACAACGCCATTGTCTGGCAGGACACCCGCACCCAGGACATCGTGGACCAGCTGGCCAAAGACGGCGGGGCAGACCGCTTCAAACAAAAAGTGGGCCTGCCGCTGGCCACCTACTTCTCCGGCACCAAGATCAAATGGATCCTGGACAACGTTGACGGCGCCCGGGAAAAGGCCGAGACCGGGGACCTGGTCTTCGGCAACACCGACGCCTGGGTCCTGTGGAACCTGACCGGTGGCGTTGACGGCGGCGTCCACGTCACCGACGTCACCAACGCTTCCCGCACCCTGTTCATGGACCTCGAAACCCTGCAGTGGGACGACGAAATCCTCGGCATCTTCGGCGTACCGCGCAGCATGATGCCGGAAATCAAGTCCTCCTCGGAGGTTTACGGCACCGTCCACAGCTCCCAGCTGCTCCGCGAGACGCCGGTGGCCGGCATCCTTGGCGACCAGCAGGCCGCAACGTTCGGCCAGGCCGCCTTCGACGCCGGTGAAGCCAAGAACACCTACGGCACAGGCTGCTTCCTGATCTTCAACACCGGCGAGGAAATCGTCCACTCCAAGAACGGCCTCCTCACCACCGTCGGGTACAAGCTCGGCGACGCCAAGCCGCATTACGCCCTCGAAGGGTCGATCGCGGTCACCGGCTCCCTGGTGCAGTGGCTTCGGGACAACCTGGGCATGATCAGCAGCGCACCGGAAGTGGAGACGCTGGCAGCGGCGGTCAAGGACAACGGCGGTGTCTACATCGTCCCGGCCTTCTCCGGCCTGTTCGCCCCGTACTGGCGCTCCGATGCCCGCGGCGCAATCGTCGGCCTGACCCGGTTCGTGAACAAGAACCACATTGCCCGGGCCGCGCTGGAAGCCACCGCGTTCCAGACCCGCGAGGTCCTGGATGCGGTCAACGCGGACTCAGGCGTGCCGCTGAGCGAGTTGAAGGTCGACGGCGGCATGGTGGCCAATGATGCCTTGATGCAGTTCCAGGCGGACATCCTTGGCGTCCCGGTCATCCGCCCCAAGGTCATCGAGACCACCGCGCTGGGTGCTGCCTACGCGGCAGGCCTGGCCGTCGGGTTCTGGAAGGACCTGGGCGAATGCTCCGCCAACTGGTCCGAGGACAAGCGCTGGGAACCGCAGATGGACCAGGCCGAACAGGACCGCCAGATGCGGCTCTGGAAGAAGGCGGTCACCAAGTCCATGGATTGGGTCGACGAGGACGTGAAGTAGCCCGCAGCTGGCCCTGAGAGGGGCCGGAGACTCCCGCCCGCCCGCTTCGCGGTGCCCACCACACCATGGCGGGGAGTCTCCGGCCCCTCTCTTCCGGCTGCTGCCACCTCAGCCGCTCGTTGCGACTTACGCTGAGGGGGTGTGCAGGTGCGCTAAAGTAGATTCATGCGTGCGATCCTTCTGCTTAGTTAGCCGCCGGCTCCGATTATCGGACAGCTGAGCGGCAGCCCCTCCCTTCGTGAGGGGCTTTTGTGTGTCCGGGGCTTTGCGCCGGACCGGCAGCAGGGGGATCAGGCCGTTATGGCAGCACAAATGCCGTAACAGAACAGAAGAGGGCAGCAGTGGGCGTTCAGCCGGAGACAGAGACCGGAACAGCAACAACAGTATCGGCGGAGCCTGAAGAGGGCACCTACAGTTTCACCGCCATTGAGGCCAAATGGCCCCAGGTGTGGGAGGACCTCAAGGTCTTCACCCCTGTGGACGACGGGTCCCGGGAGCGCCGCTACGTGCTTGACATGTTCCCGTACCCCTCAGGTGACCTGCACATGGGCCACGCGGAAGCGTTCGCCATGGGCGACGTGGTGGCCCGCTACCTGCGCCAGCAGGGCTACGACGTGCTGCACCCAATCGGCTGGGACTCCTTCGGCCTGCCCGCGGAAAACGCCGCCATCAAGCGCAACGCCCACCCCAGTGAGTGGACCTACGCCAACATCGACACCCAGGCAGCGTCCTTCAAGCGGTACGCCATCTCCGCCGACTGGTCGCGCCGCCTCCACACCTCCGACCCCGAGTACTACCGCTGGACCCAGTGGCTGTTCAAGCGGTTTTACGAGCGCGGACTGGCCTACCGGAAGAACTCCCCGGTGAACTGGTGCCCCAAGGACCAAACCGTCCTGGCCAACGAGCAGGTTGTCAACGGGGCCTGTGAGCGCTGCGGCACCACGGTCACCAAGAAGTCCCTGAACCAGTGGTACTTCAAGATCACTGACTACGCGGACCGCCTGCTGGACGACATGGAAGAGCTGCGCGGCCACTGGCCCGAGCGCGTCCTGGCCATGCAGAAGAACTGGATCGGCCGGTCCGAGGGTGCCCACGTCAACTTCGTGATCGAGGCCGACGGCGGCAAGCCCGCCAAGGAGGTCACGGTCTTCACCACCCGCCCGGACACCCTCTACGGGGCAACGTTCTTCGTGGTGGCAGCCGACGCGCCGCTCGCCGTCGAACTCGTTACCGACGAGCACGCCGCCGCCCTGGACGAATACCGCGAACGGGTCAAGGCACTCTCCGAAATCGAACGCCAGTCCACCGAGCGCGAAAAGACCGGCGTCTTCACCGGCCGCTACGCCGTCAATCCCCTGAACGGCGAGAAGCTGCCCGTCTGGGCCGCCGACTACGTCCTGGCGGACTATGGCACGGGCGCCATCATGGCCGTGCCGGCCCACGACCAGCGCGACCTCGACTTCGCCCGCGCCTTCGGCCTGCCCGTCCGGGCCGTCCTGGACACGGGCGAGGAGGACCCTGCTGTTTCCGGCACGGCCACCGCGGGGGAGGGCACCCTGATCAACTCCGGCGAGCTCAACGGCCTGCCCAAGGCCGAGGCCATTCCTGCCGCCATCGCCATGCTGGAGCGGCAGGGCACGGGTGAGAAGTTCGTGAACTTCCGGCTCCGCGACTGGCTGCTGAGCCGCCAGCGCTTCTGGGGCACTCCCATCCCCATCATCCACTGCCCGTCCTGCGGCGAAGTTCCGGTTCCTGATGAGCAACTGCCGGTCACCCTGCCCTCGGACCTCCGCGGCGAGGACCTGGCTCCCAAGGGCACCTCGCCGCTGGCCGCCGCTGAGTCCTGGGTCAACGTCGAGTGCCCCACCTGCCACGGCCCCGCCAAACGGGACACCGACACCATGGACACGTTCGTGGACTCGTCCTGGTACTTCCTGCGGTTCGTATCGCCGCACTACACGGAGGGCCCCTTCGATCCGCAGAAGATCAACGACTGGATGCCTGTCGGCCAGTACGTGGGCGGCGTGGAGCACGCCATCCTCCACCTGCTGTACGCGCGGTTCTTTACGAAGGTCATTCATGACCTGGGCATGATCGATGCGGACGAACCCTTCAGCGCACTCCTCAACCAGGGCCAGGTGCTCAACGGCGGCAAGGCCATGAGCAAGTCGCTGGGCAACGGTGTTGATCTCGGCGAACAGCTGGACAAGTACGGTGTGGACGCTGTCCGCCTGACCATGGTGTTCGCTTCCCCGCCCGAGGACGACGTGGACTGGGCCGACGTTTCGCCGTCGGGCTCCGCCAAGTTCCTGGCGCGGGCGTGGCGCCTGGCCCAGGACGTCACCAGCGGGCCCGGTGCCGATTTCGCCGCGGGCGACCGCGCACTGCGTTCGGTCACGCACCGCACCATCGCGGATGCAGCCGAGCTCCTGGACGCCAACAAGTTCAACGTTGTGGTGGCCAAGCTGATGGAACTGGTCAATGCCACCCGCAAGGCGATTGACTCCGGGGCAGGAGCATCCGACCCGGCAGTCCGCGAGGCGGCCGAGGCAGTGGCCGTGATCCTCAGCCTGTTCGCGCCGTACACGGCCGAAGACATGTGGAACCTGCTGGGCCACCCCGCCTCCGTTGCCAATGCGGGCTGGCCGGCGCACGATCCCGCGCTCCTGGTCCAGGAGACGGTCACTGCCGTTGTCCAGGTCCAGGGCAAGGTCCGTGACCGGCTGGAGGTTTCCCCGGATGTTTCCGAGGACCAGCTGCGCGAGCTGGCCCTGGCGTCGGAGAACGTGCAGCGTGCCCTTGACGGCCGGGGCATCAGGACAGTGATCGTCCGTGCCCCTAAGCTGGTGAACATCGTCCCGGCATAGCCGCATCCGCAGCATGGGCCGGCCGTCGGGGGTTGTCCTCCGGCGGCCGGTCCTGGCTGAGCCGGTCACCGTCTCCAGGAGGCCCTTTGCCTGACAGTAACGCCGCCGCCTGGCCGTGGGTGCGCGCACGGCTCTCCGGCCTCCGTCCCGCGGCCCGGCAGGGCACGGGACGCGGCGGAGGCGCTGTGGTCCGCACCGCCGTCGTGACCGACTCCGCTGCCGCCCTCCCTGCGGACTATCCACGCGGGCTACCGTGCGACGGGATCCTGACGGTGACGCCCATGCCCGTCATGGTGGGTGCGGAAATTTACGGCGAAGGTGAAGACGACATCCTGGAGACCATCGCCCTGGCATTGGCCGCGGGGACTCCGGTCAAAACGTCCAGGCCATCACCGGGACAATTCGAGCAGGCCTACCGCGCCGCTCAGCTTCATGGGTTCGATGCGGTCGTGTCCGTCCACATCTCCGGCGAGCTTTCGGGTACGGCAGATTCCGCACGCCTGGCTGCAGCCAGGGTAGGAATCCCCGTCGACGTAGTTGATACGCGGACCGTCGGCATGGCGCAGGGGATGGCGGTTCAAGCCGCGGTGAACTCGGCGGCCGCTGGTGCGGACCGGGCGGCGGTGGCCGCTGCGGCGGCCACCCAGGCGGACCGCACCAAGGTCTTTTTCTATGTACCCAGCCTGGAACAATTGCGGCGCGGCGGGCGGATCGGAGCCGCTGCGTCGCTGCTGGGCACCATGCTTGCCATCAAACCCATCCTGGCACTCGACGGCGGCAGGATCGTGCCGCTCGAAAAGGTGCGGTCCGCTTCCAGGGCCGTGGCGCGCCTTGAGGAAATTGTTGTGGCCGCAGCCGCACCCCATCCGGGTCAGTCCGTGCGCCTTGCCGTCCATCACTTCGGCAACCCGGAGGAGGCTAAGAGCCTGGCGGCGAGACTGGAAGCCGCTCTTCCGGATTGTCCCCCCGCGCAGATCAGCTCCCTGCCGGCGGTCCTGGCGGCCCACGCCGGGCTGGGTGTCCTGGCGGTCATTGTGGGCAGGGTGGAAATCGAGTAGCGGCCCGCAACTGACGGGCAGGCGCAGCGCCTGAAATGAGGCAGCAGTTCCGGCAGGGAATTCTTTCGTTGGGCTGTACGTTGCAGGACCGGTAACACCCATCAAGCGAAAAGAGATGTACCTTCGTGGCAACCGATTACGATGAACTCCGCACCGACGTCAAGGAATCCCAGGAAAACTCGCTGGAGGCACTGAAGTCCGCCAAAGCGCCGGACGCGCAATCCGTGGTCCAGGAGCTCGACGAGGCTGACACCCTGGACGGGCTCACCCCCGGCGGGGAGTTCATCGCCGAAGAGCTCGTCGTCCAGGTGATTCCCCAGGCTGACGACGAGTTCACCTGCTGGTCCTGCTTCCTGGTCCGCCACCGCTCCCAGAAGGCGCGGGAAAAGGACGGCCATGCCTACTGCACTGAATGTGAGGGCTGAGCGGCTCCGGTCGGAGGCCCCGCAACTTACTGGTTTTCTGTCTTCACCAAGCTTTTGTCTGCGCTTGGTCCTGGAGTAGGGCCCTCTGGCCCAGGTCCTGCGCCTCCTGTTTCCGTAGCATTGGCGGCAGCGACGTATCGGAAGGGACAGTTCGATGACCATGCAGCAGCCCCCGGACGCTTCGCGGAACGCAGTCCCGGGGCTGGATTTCCCCTACTACGGCGCTCCGCCCGTCGAGGCAGTCAAGCGTGTATTCCAGAAGTACGCCGTCTTTACCGGACGAGCCAGTCGCAGTGAGTATTGGTGGTGGTTCCTCGCCTCCGGACTGGCGTCCGCCGTGTTGAACTCGATCAGCCCGACAGTCGTCAATGGGCAAGTGACGGGGTCCAGTGCGCTCGGGGGTATCTGGTTCCTCGCCACTGTGGTCCCTTCGCTCGCTGTGGCGGTCCGGCGCCTCCACGATGCCAACCTCAGCGGCTGGTTGTTGCTCCTCGCCCTCATACCGGTGCTCGGATGGATTATCCTCATCGTGCTGCTCGCGCAGCGTGAGAACCCGCTGGGGCAACGGTTCGACAGGTACTCCCGAGCCGGGTATTGGCAGGCTCCAGCAGGACCCCGATACAACTCCCCGCCTGCGCCTCCGGGTTCTGACGGACTTACCCCCTCATAAGCTGCCCCCGCTGCACGCTGCCGTCGGCATGTTTCCACATAGGGCCACCGGTTCCTCGCCGTTTAACCGACTGGGTTCCTAAGGTGGAGCTATGTCACGCCGGGATGCTGGAACAGCAGGTCAGCAGGCGCGGCACGCACACGCCAGGCTTCAAGCGACCATCGGTAAGGCACCTCCCGGACTTCTGGAGCATGGCCCGGGTCAGACGGGTTTTGAGTTCCGGGGCTCCGGCGAGGGGGATGGAGCTGAAAGTGAATCCCGCCGGTCACCTTCCCTACGAGGGCGGGTCGGCCTGCGCGTCGCCGTGCTGCTGGCCGCGCTGGCCGCGGCGGCCGGGGCGTGGTTCTGGTGCCAGGCAGGATCGGCAGCTCCGGAGGTTTTGCCGCTGAGCGGGATGGATTCCGGGGGACTCTCAGAAGAATCCAAGGGTGACGCCGCTGCGGGTTCGGCCCCTGACCCTGCTTCAAGCCAGGGGGAGCCCAGCAGTGCGGTACTGGTGGTAGTCCATGTCGCCGGAGCTGTTGCCAAACCTGGGGTCATCCGGCTGCAGCAGGGCAGCCGCGTAGATGACGCGATTGCTGCAGCGGGTGGCGCTTTGGCTGACGGCGATGCCAACCGGCTCAACCTTGCGCTTATGGTGGAGGACGGCCAGAAGATCTACGTCCCACAGCATGGGGAACCCCTGCCCGCCGAGTCGGATGCTGCAGCTTCGGAAGGCACAGGACCGGATGGATCCGGGGCCAGCTCCTCCGGGACAAGCGGTACCGTGCAGCAGGGGACCCAGGGCGCGAAGGTCAACCTGAACACCGCCGGCGCCGCTGAACTGGACACGCTGCCAAAGGTCGGCCCGGTGCTGGCACAGCGAATCGTGGACTGGCGGAAGGAACATGGTCCTTTCAAGAGCGTCGAAGAGCTGGACGCTGTGGACGGTGTTGGCCCCAAGATGCTTGAGGCCTTGCTTCCCTTGGTCACGGTCCAGGGGTAACCGTGGCCACCAGTCCGGGCAGGAGAAATACGAACCGGCGGCGGGAGGGGACCGTCCGGAATCCCAGGAGTGGGAAAGGAATGCTGCGTCCTGAGGCGGAAAGTCAGGGAACGCGACCGTCAGTAACCCGGCGTCCAGGAGCAAAGAGCCCGTGGAGCCGGTTCATTGAGTCGGCCGTGCAGGACATGGACGCAGTGCCGGCCGCCCGGGAGACAACGCCGACATCCGGCCTGGACCGGGTGCGCGCACGGATTGTGGACGCCCGCAAGGCCCAGGAAGAAGCCGACTCAAGTCCTGGCCAACTACAGAAGCGTACTGACCTCCGGCTTGCCCTGCCGGCAGCGTCGGTGTGGGCTGCCTCGGTGGCGGGGCTTTGGCTGCCGCCCACGGAGTTGGCGGCCCTCTGCTGCGCCCTGGTGGCGCTCGGCGGCGCGTTCCTGGCCATTGCAGCCAGGGGCGGACGGAAACGCAGAGCGCATGGTGGCACCGGGCCTGCTGCAGTTCCCACCTTCCGCAGGGCGCGGGGACGCAGCTATCGGGCGGCAGCGGGCGTCTCTTTGATATTGGCTGCTGCTGCCGCAGCACATTCTGCAACAGCGTCCAGCCAACGGTCCGATGGGCCGCTCGCGGAAGCGGTTGCGGCCGGGAAATCGGCCGTTGCCGTGGTCGAGGTGGCAGGAAATCCGCGCGCCATCGGCGGCCGGGGAGGAACGGGGGAACGGTGGTCGGTGCCGGTGTTGACCCGTGAAGTGACGACGGGCGGTGTTCTGGTCCGGATACGGGCCCGGTTGGTCGTCATGGGCGGACAAGGCTGGGGGAATGTCGTTCCCGGGCAGACACTGCGGGCAACCGGCAAGCTGCGGCCCGCAGAGCCCGGTGGCCAAGAAGTGGGGAACCTCAATGCCTCGACAGGCCCTGGTAACGCTTCAGGCAGCTCGCTGTCGGATAACGGTTCCTTGTTGGAGGCGGGAGCGAGGGACCTGCGCGGGCGTTTTGTTGCCGCCTCCGCGTTCCTGCCACCCGACGCCCGCGGACTGCTTCCGGGAATGGTCACCGGCGACACCAGTGCATTGGACGAGGGCTTGGGCAACGCGATGAAGGCCGTGGGCATGACCCACCTGACAGCTGTCAGCGGCGCAAACTGCAGCCTTGTCCTGGGCGCGCTGCTGGTGATGTGCCGTCGTATCCGGCTGCCCCGCGCTCCTGCTGCTGGAGCCGCCCTCGCCGGCCTGGCCCTGTTCGTTGTCCTGGTGGGACCTGATGCGAGCGTCCTGCGCGCGGCGCTGATGGGTGCCATTGGTGTCGCGTCCCTGGCGGGCGGCCGCTCGGGACGGGGCCTGAGCTTCCTGTGCCTCGCTGTTATCGGGCTCCTGCTGTCGGACCCGGAGCTGGGCTCGAGTTTCGGATTCCTGCTGTCCGTCCTGGCCACGCTGGGCATCATCCTCCTGGGACGGCGAATCGTCGGGTGGATTCCCGCGGCAGTGCCGCGGTGGGTGGCCGCGGCAGTTGCGGTTCCGTTGTCGGCGCAGTTGCTGTGTGGGCCAGTGATCGTCTTCCTGCAGCCGCAGTTTGCAACCTATTCCTTGCTGGCCAACGTGGCCGCCTCACCTCTTGTGGCTCCCGTGACACTGCTGGGTACCGCTGCTGTACCCTTGGTGGTTCTGCTGCCGTGGCTGGCCACGGGGCTGATAGCAGTGGCAGGGATGTTCAGCGCCGGAGTAGGCGGCATCGCCCGGTGCGCGGCTCAATTGCCGGGGTCAGCCCTTCCCTGGCCGGAGGGGATACCCGGACTGTTGTCCATGGTGTTGTTGTCGGTGGTGACACTCGCCACCGTTTGGGCGGCGGCCCGGCCCCTGCAGGTCGTCCGCAAAGTTCAGGAAGCGCACGCCGCCACTGTGGTGCTGATCGGGCTGGTGGAACTGCGGCTGCAACAGTTCTGCCGCGCCTGCGGCTTGGACCGGGGGCACAGACATGGCAGGCTGGGATACTGCAATAACACCTCCGGAAGGGACCTTCGATGGCCGCTGCGCAAAAGCGAGCAACCCGCTCCCCGGCATCGAACGCGGCCTCCTGGCGGGATGTAACTCCGGACAGGATCGTCCTGGTGAGCGGGCCGGAGGAGTATCTGGGCATCAGGGCCATGGACAGGATACGTTCGCAGGTACGGGCAGCTGCACCGGACGTTGAATTGAGCCGCATGAACGCTGCCGGCTATGAGACCGGCGCCCTCACCATGCAGGTGAGTCCCTCGCTTTTCGGTGAAAACAAGCTCATCGAAGTGGAAGCAGTGGAGGGCATGAACGACGCCTTCCTCGCGGATGCCCTCGCTTACCTCCAACACCCGGAGGAGGACGCTGTCGTCGTGCTCCGGCATGCCGGGGGAGCGCGCGGCAAGAAGCTCCTCGACGCCATCAGGAAGGGCGGCTGGCCGGTGGTGGATTGCCAGCCGCTAAAGAAGGATGCGGACAAGGTCCAGTTTGTGGTCGCGGAGTTCAAGGCAGCCGGCCGGCGGATCAACCAGGATGCAGTACAGGCGTTGGTGAACGCCGTGGGTGCAGACTTGTCGGAACTTGCCGCCGCCTGCGCACAACTGATCGCGGATGCGGGAAGCACCGTCACCACGGAAACCGTGGACAAGTACTACGGTGGCCGGGTCGAAGCCACCGCTTTCAAGGTGGCCGATGCAGCAATGGCGGGAAACGCGCCGGTGGCACTGTCCACCCTCCGCCATGCCCTTGCTACCGGCGCAGACCCGGTGCCACTGGTGGCAGCCCTGGCATCCAAGCTGAGGACGGTGGCCCGGGTGGCAGGTGCTTCTGGATCACCAGCGCAGATTGCCGCGGACCTGGGAATGCAGCCCTGGCTGGTCGAGCAGGCGCAGCGGGATGTCCGGCGCTGGACGCCCGAGGGCTTGGTGCGCGCCATCCAGGCCACGGCGGAGGCTGACGCGCAGGTCAAGGGCCTCTCCCGGGACCCGGTCTACGCGGTGGAGCATGCCGTGACCGTGATTGCCATGTCCGTCCAGGGCAGGTAGCGCCGGCACGGCATCAGCTCCTGCCGCCTTATGGCCTCACGCAGCAGACGAATAAGGCGTTTCAGGTAACCGTCGACGGCGGGCTGCCGCGGCTCCCGAAGAAGACGCGTTAAAGGCGTGTGGCCGGCACCCGAGGGTACCGGCCACACCATCAGTTCGTGGGAACTGGAAACCTTAGAGTGCGTTGACCTTCTTGGAGATCGCCGACTTGCGGTTCGCTGCGTTGTTCTTGTGCAGAACACCCTTGCTGACAGCCTTGTCCAGCTTACGGCTGGCAGAAACGAGCGCAGTAGTAGCAGCTTCCTTGTCAGCGGACTCAACAGCGGTGTTGACGGCGCGGATGGCCGTCTTCAGCTCGGACTTGACTGCGTTGTTGCGCAGGCGGGCCTTTTCGTTGGTCAGGATGCGCTTCTTCTGGGACTTGATATTCGCCACGTGTGAACTCTCTTTGTAATGCGGAAATGGTCTAGAGGGCTTTCAAGCTGGCCTTGACTGAGCGGCGTGGGGATACCTATGGCGGCCAGCTATCAGTGACCGTCGACCTGCACGGACACACAGCAATAAAGAATAGCAGGTCAGCGGCGCCACTGGCCATTTGCGCCGGTCAGCTCCATCCGTGTCGCCTGCGGAGCCCGGCCGCCACTTTTTCGAAGCGCGCCCTGTCCAGTACCGCGCCTTCACGCCGGATGCCGTCGGGTCGGATCTGGAGGATGCGGTCCAGCCGCACCTCGCTCGCCCGGCCCTGCCTGTCCCAGCCGCCGGCCCCAAGGTCCACGTACTCGGCCGATGTGGAACCCGCGGGCACCCTGTCCCTGCTGGTGAGCATCAGTCCCAGGAGGTAGGGGCCGTGATGCCCCACCAAGAGGACCGGGCGGTCCTTCCCCTTGCCGTGGTCCTCTTCATAGGGGACCCAAGCCCACACCACTTCACCCGGATCCGGGTCGCCGTCCGGCTGCGGGGCGTAGCGGATGTCCGCGCGGCCGCGGAAGTCACCGGGGTAGGCGGCCGACGCTGCGGTGGCGCTGTCGGGCGCCGGACCCCCGCCGCCGGCGCTCTTGGGCGGCAGCCCGCCTGGGACCGGTGGAACGGACGATCGGTTCTGCAGCAGGCGCAGTCCGCGGCGGACGGCGTTTCCCAGGGAGCGGAGATCAATGGCCATCCCGACAGCTTATCGGCGGGGTTGAGCTCCAGAAGCGCACCGGTAGAAGGCGGTCAGGATGCGGTGGCGGGGTCCCGGACGTGGGACACTGGAGGTTCAAGATGTGCGGCTGGTCCGCGGGCGCCTTTCGCGTGCCGCCGGATGGCTGCAGAAAAGCCAACAGTAAGGACCCTGCGTGTCTCCCATGGCCCGCACCGCACCGGTGCCCGCCGCGACAGATCCGGCAATCATTCGGAACTTTTGCATCATCGCGCATATTGACCACGGCAAGTCCACCCTGGCTGACCGGATGCTGCAGTCCACCGGGGTGGTCCAGGCGCGCGACATGAAGGCCCAGTACCTGGACCGCATGGACATTGAGCGTGAACGCGGCATCACCATCAAGTCCCAGGCTGTCCGCATGCCGTGGGAGGTGGATGGTGTCAGTTACGCACTGAACATGATCGACACCCCGGGCCACGTGGACTTCACCTACGAGGTGTCCAGGTCCCTGGCCGCCTGCGAGGGCGCAATCCTGCTGGTGGACGCGGCCCAGGGCATTGAGGCCCAGACGCTGGCCAACCTGTACCTGGCCATGGAGAACAACCTCACCATCATTCCGGTGCTTAACAAGATTGACCTTCCCGCGGCGCAGCCCGAAAAGTACGCAGCTGAGCTGGCCAACCTGATCGGCGGCGACCCGGAGGATGTCCTGCGCGTGTCCGGCAAGACCGGTGTGGGCGTGGAAGCCCTCCTGGACAAGATTGTCAGGGACCTTCCGGCGCCGGAGGGTGACCCCGATGGTCCGGCCCGTGCCATGATCTTCGACTCTGTCTACGACACCTACCGCGGCGTGGTGACCTACGTTCGCGTGGTGGACGGCATGCTCCACCCGCGGGAACGCATCCAGATGATGTCCACCAGGGCCTCGCACGAGCTCCTGGAAATCGGCGTCAGCTCACCCGAACCCACACCTTCCAAGGGCCTGGGCGTCGGTGAAGTGGGCTACCTGATCACCGGCGTGAAGGACGTCCGGCAGTCCAAGGTGGGCGATACTGTCACCAACCTGGCCAAGCCGGCAGCCCAGTCGCTGCCCGGCTACGCCGATGCCAAGCCCATGGTGTTCTCCGGCCTGTACCCGCTGGACGGCGCCGACTACCCGGTACTCCGTGACGCCCTCGAAAAGCTCATGCTCAACGACGCGGCGCTGGTGTACGAACCGGAGACCTCGGCTGCGCTGGGCTTCGGTTTCCGGGTGGGCTTCCTGGGTCTCCTGCACCTCGAGATCACCCGCGAACGCCTGGAGCGCGAATACAACCTCGACCTCATCTCCACTGCGCCTAACGTGGAATACGAGGTGACCCTGGAGGACAAGAAGGTGGTCCGCGTGACCAACCCCAGCGAGTACCCCACCGGCAAGATCGCGGAAGTACGCGAACCCATGGTCTCCGCCACCATCCTGGCCCCCAACGAATTCGTCGGCGCCATCATGGAACTGTGTCAGTCACGCCGCGGCGTCATGGGCGGCATGGACTACCTCTCCGAGGACCGGGTGGAAATCCGCTACCGCCTGCCGCTGGCGGAAATCGTCTTCGACTTCTTTGACATCCTGAAGTCGAAGACCCGCGGCTACGGCTCCCTGGACTGGAAAGCCGACGGCGAGCAGGTTGCCGACCTGGTCAAGGTGGACATCATGCTCCAGGGTGAGCAGGTGGACGCCTTCAGTGCCATTACCCACCGGGACAAGGCATACGCCTACGGCGTGATGATGACCGGCAAGCTCCGCGAACTCATCCCCCGGCAGCAGTTCGAGGTGCCCATCCAGGCGGCCATCGGTTCCAGGATCATCGCCCGTGAAAGCATCCGGGCCATCCGCAAGGACGTACTGGCGAAATGCTACGGCGGTGACATCTCACGTAAGCGCAAGCTGCTGGAAAAGCAAAAAGAAGGCAAGAAGCGCATGAAGATGGTGGGCACGGTGGAAGTGCCGCAGGAGGCCTTCATCGCCGCCCTCACCACGGACGAATCGAAGGACAAGGCAAAGAAGAAGTGACCACTGCGCAGTGGGGGACGCCCTGATGCCCAGCGTCCTTCCCCTCGGCGACCCGGCGCCGTCGGACGGTCTGCTGCCTGCACAGGCAGCGGACGGTGCGGCGGGCCGGGCTTTCGGCCTTTACGTCCACATTCCCTTTTGCGCCGTGCGCTGCGGATACTGCGACTTCAACACCTACACCGCCACGGAGCTCGGCGGCGGCGCATCCCAGGATGCATATGCCCAAACTGCGGTGTCAGAAGTGGCATTGGCGGCCAAGGTGCTGGCGGGCTCGGGCATGCCGGAGCGGAAGCTCAGCACGGTCTTTTTCGGCGGCGGCACGCCCACGCTGCTTCCCGCTGAAGACCTTGCGGCGATCCTGCGCGCTGCCATCGACCAGTGGGGCATCGAGGACGGCGCCGAGGTCACCACGGAAGCCAACCCGGACTCCGTCACCCCTGAATCCCTGGCCGTCCTCAAGGAAGCCGGCTTCACCCGCGTGTCCTTTGGCATGCAGTCCGCCGTTCCGCACGTCCTCAAGGTCCTTGACCGCACCCACACGCCGAGCCGGGTTCCGCAGGTGGTGCAGTGGGCAAGGGAAGCCGGCCTGGCTGTCAGCCTGGACCTGATTTACGGCACGCCGGGGGAGTCGCTGGCCGACTGGCGGCACTCACTGGAGACCGCCCTGTCGTACCAGCCGGACCACATCAGCGCCTACGCGCTGATCGTCGAGGAGGGTACCAAGCTGGCAGCCCAGATGCGGCGCGGTGAAGTCCCGGGAATCGACGACGACGACCACGCCGACAAGTACGAGCTCGCCGACCAGTTGATCACCGAAGCAGGGCTTGGCTGGTATGAGGTCAGCAATTGGGCGCGCACTCCGGGGCAGGCGTGCCGGCACAACCTCGCATACTGGCAGGGCGACGACTGGTGGGGGATCGGGCCGGGCGCCCACTCCCACATGGGCGGGGTCCGCTGGTGGAACGTCAAGCACCCGTCCGCCTATGCCAACCGGCTGTCGCAGGGGCTGTCGCCGGCTGCCGGCAGGGAGACCCTGGATCCGGAAACCAGGCACCTGGAAAAGGTGATGCTCGAGGCGCGCCTGCAGTCAGGACTTGAGGTGTCAACGCTCAGCGCTGCCGGGCGGCACGAGGTGGCCGGGCTGATCGCGGGCGGCCTGGTGGAGCCTGCTGCTGCTTTCCGCGGACGCCTGGTGCTGACCCTCAAGGGCAGGCTGCTGGCAGACGCAGTGGTCCGCCGCATCCTCCCTGACTAATCTCAGGGAGCCGCTGGGTGCGCCCCGCAGCTTGCGAGGGCAGGGAGCCGCTGGGTGGGCCCACGCCCGTAGGGTTCCCTGGCCGAGCTTGCGAGGCTAGGGAACGGGCGGGGACTATTTGATCCAGCGCAGGTTGTACTGGTAGCGGTGCGGCTGGCCACGGTTGACGTGGATACCTGCGGCTACGGAGAAGCAGGTGAGGGCCACCCAGATCAGTGTGGCGATGACCGCGAAGATGTTTCCCACATAGGGGATGAAGACCAGGATGTTGGCCAGCACCGCGGCGATGGTGGGCGGCAGGCTGAAGTTCAGCGCTTCCTTGGATTCCTGCGCGGTGAAGGGCCCGCGGTCGCGGAAGATCAGGTAGATCAGCAGCGAGGGGATGCACCCCAGGATCCCGCCGAAGTGCGCCAGCGTGGCCCACTGGCGGTCCTCGCTGGCCGTAAGCGGCAGGGCGTTGGCGGGTACGCCATGGTACTCGGAGCGGCCCTGGCCGTCCCTGTGATCACGTGCGTTTTCTGCCACAGTCTGTGTCCTTCTGAGGTGCAAGTTAGTGCTGACTACTACCAAGAATACTGGCTTTAGGGCCGGCGCCCGCCGCCTAGGGCACGGTAAGGAAATCGATGACTTCCTCAACCCGGCCCAGCAGGGACGCTTCGAGGTCCGCGTACGTGCGTACGGCGCCCAGTAATTTCTGCCATCCGAGGCCGATGTCTTCCTTCGTGCTGTGGGGCCAGCCGAACGCTTTGAGGATCCCGGTCTTCCAGTCCTGCCCGCGGGGGATGGCGGGCCATTTTTCGATGCCCAGGACTGAAGGCCGGATTGCCTGCCAGACGTCCACGTACGGGTGGCCGACGATCAGGACGTTGCCGGCCGCGCCGGGGGACGCCATGACGGCGTCGGCGATCCGGGATTCCTTGGAATCGGGAACCAGGTGGTCCACCAGTACGCCGAGGCGGCGGCCAGGGCCGGGCTTGAAGTCCGCCACGGCTGCGGCCAGGTCGTCGATGCCGTGGAGGGGCTCGACGACGATGCCCTCCACGCGCAGGTCGTCTCCCCAGACCTTTTCCACCAGTTCGGCGTCGTGCTTGCCTTCCACCCAGATCCGGCTTGCCTTTGCGACCTGGGCGCGTTGGCCTGGGACGCGCACTGAACCGGAGGCGGTCCGGCCGGCGGGAGGACCGGCGGCGGCCTTGGGCGCGGGCGGCATCAATCGGATGGGCTGGCCCTCGAGGAGGAAACCGAATCCGAGCTTGAAGGACCGGGACTTTCCGCGGCGGTCCTCCAATGCCACGAGGTGCATTCCGCCGGACTTCTCCACGCGGGTGACAGCGCCCACCCAGCCGGACTGTACTTCCTCAAGAACCATGCCCCGCTCCACAGGGACCTCGGGCAGCTCCACCCGCTTGGGAGCGGAAATGCCCCGGGGGCCCCAGTTCTGGTAATCCATGGAATCAATCCGCCTAGCGCTAGCTCCTCAACCCGGGAATTTCGCCCGGAGCGGTACCAATGCTAACAACGGGCCGAGGCATAATAGACTGTTAGCACTTAGGCATGTCGAGTGCTAACCCTTGGGCGGCACCGGACGGGGCGGGTGCCCCGGACCATGGATGGAGGTGGAGAGTGAGCGAGCCACGCAAACTGGAAGTACTGCGGGCGATCGTGGAGGATTACGTCCACTCCCGCGAGCCGGTTGGGTCCAAAGCCCTGGTGGAGCGGCATCATCTTGGCGTTTCCAGCGCCACCATCCGCAATGACATGGCCGCGCTGGAGGACGAGGGGCTGATCACGGCCCCCCATACCAGCGCCGGCCGGATCCCTACGGACAAGGGCTACCGGCTTTTTGTCGACCAGATCTCCGCCGTCAAGCCCCTGTCGGCTCCCGAACGCCGAGCCATCCAAACCCTCCTGGAGGGTGCGGACGACCTCGACGACGTGCTGGACCGCACCGTCCGGCTGCTGTCACAACTGACCAACCAGGTAGCCGTGGTCCAGTACCCGCACCTGAGCAGGGCACTTGTCCGCCACATCGAATTCGTGCTGCTGGCACCTCGGAAGGTCCTCGTGGTCCTCATCGCGAACAGCGGCAAGGTAGAGCAGCGCGTCATCGACGTCGGGCAGGACCTCGGAGACGAAGCGCTGGCGGAGCTGCGCACCCGTTTCCTTGCCGCCCTGGGGGGAACCCGGCTGAGCCACCTCGCCCAGGCACTTCCCGCCGTCGTGGCCGCTGCGCCCCAGCCGCAGCGCCAGGCAGCCCACGCGCTTGCCCTCGGCCTGGAGGCGCTGGCCCAGAACAGCAGGGAAGACCGCATGGTCATGGCCGGCACCGCCAACCTGGCCAGGTCGAACGTTGATTTCCCCCTGAGTATTGGTCCGGTGCTGGAGGCGCTCGAGGAACAGGTGGTGATGCTGCGGCTGTTGAGCGAAATGGCCCAGGACCACCGCGGCGTGGCCGTCAGCATCGGAAGGGAGAACCCCTATGACGGCCTTGCCGAGGCCTCCGTGGTGGCCACCGGCTATGGTCCGGACAGTGCAGCCAAGGTGGGAATCCTCGGACCCACCCGAATGGACTATCCCACCACCATGGCCGCCGTCAGGGCCGTAGCCCGCTACCTTTCCAGGATTTTGGGGCCCTGACTCCTGGCCGCCGGAGTCCGCTTCGGCTGTGGACAAGAGTCCTGGCGCCCGACTGAACGCAGTACAACAAGGAAGAGACACGAATTTTGAGCAGCCACTATGACGTCCTTGGAGTCTCACCCGAAGCTACGGGCGAAGAGATCAAAAAGGCCTACCGCAAGCTGGCCCGCACCCTTCACCCGGACGTTAACCCAGGTGCCGACGCTGCCGAGCGCTTCAAGGCGGTAACGCACGCCTACGAGGTCCTTTCCGACCCCCAGAAGCGCAGGATCTACGACACCACCGGCAACGAAAACGGCACGGACAACGGTTTCGGCGGCGCCGGTTACGCAGGCCAGGGGTTCGCGTTCCAGGACATCTTCGACACCTTCTTTGGCGCGGGCGGCACGTCTGGCCCGGCGTCCCGGGTCCGCCGTGGCCAGGACGCACTCATCAGTGTCCGGATCGACCTCCGCGACGCCGTCTTTGGAGTCAACAAGAAACTCGAGGTGGACACCGCAGTGGTCTGCCCCACCTGTGATGGATCCTGCTGCCGCCCGGGCACCCACCCGGAGCGCTGTGACATCTGCGGCGGCAGCGGCCAGGTCCAGCGGGCCGTCCGGTCCATCCTTGGCCAGGTCATGACGGCAGCTCCCTGCGGCACCTGCGAAGGCTTCGGTACGGTCATCAAGGACCCCTGCAACGAATGCAGCGGCCAGGGCCGCATCCGCAGCCGCCGGTCACTGACCATCAAGGTTCCTGCCGGCGTCGCCACCGGCACCCGCATCCAGCTTTCCGGGCAGGGCGAAGCCGGCCCGGCAGGTGGGCCCGCCGGCGACCTGTACGTGGAGATCCGCGTCAACAACGACCCCACGTACGTGCGCGAAGGCGATGACCTGCACGCCACCCTGCACATCCCCATGACCGCTGCGGCCCTGGGCACGGACGTCAGCCTGGAAACCTTCGACGGTACCCAGGAGATCGATGTCAAGCCGGGCACCCAGTCCGGCGAAATCATCACCCTGCGCGGCTTGGGCGTCACGCACCTGAGGGGCTATGGCCGCGGCGACCTGAAGGTCCATCTGCAGGTGGACACCCCCGCCAAGCTCGACTCCGCGCAGGAGGACCTGCTGCGCCAGCTTGCCAAGCTCCGCGGCGAGCAGATCACCGAAGGCAAGTTGGCTGCCAGCGGCGGCATGTTCGCCAAGCTCCGGGACCGGTTCGGGAACCTGTAGCGGTGAGCAACCCGGTCTTTTTCACCTCCACCGGTTCGCTGGACGCCATGACGCCGGGCCGCATCTTTGTCCTCGAAGGGGCGGAGGCGCGCCATGCCGTCACCGTAAAGCGGCTGGCGCCGGGCGAGGCCGTGGACATTGTCGACGGCGCCGGCACCCGCATGACCGGAAGAGTCGTCTCGGCTGCACCCTCGGGCCTCGAGGTGGAGTGCGGCAGCCTGGCGGTGGAAGACAGGCCGGACGTGCGGCTGGTGCTGGTCCAGGCCCTGGCCAAGGGTGATCGCGACGAACTGGCCATTGAGACGGCCACCGAGCTGGGCGTCGACGCGGTGGTTCCCTGGCAGTCCGAACGGTCCATCGTCCGCTGGAAGGGCGACCGGGCAGCGCGGGCGCACGCCAAGTGGGAGTCAACCGTGGCGGCGGCCGCCAAGCAGGCACGGCGTGCCTGGATCCCGGAAGTGCGGGCCGCCGTCGACACCACAGGGCTCGCCACCGCGGTGAAAGCCGCGGACCTGGCGGTCATCCTGCATGAAGACGCCGTACGGCCGCTGCGTACCGTCCTTGAAGCGTGGCAGGGGAGTGCAGGCACCGGCTCCCGTGAAATCCTGCTGATCGTCGGCCCGGAGGGCGGAATCAGCCCGCGGGAAGTAACCAAACTCTGCGACAAAGGGGCTGTGACAGCCCTGTTGGGGCACCATGTCCTGCGGTCCTCCACAGCCGGGCCTGCCGCCGTCGTGCTTGCCAGCGACATTCTTGGCCGGTGGACCGTTACCGGACCTTGAAGGTCCTGGTGTCCTCGTTCTTGTCCGGCTCCCCGCCGGAGCCGGCCTGCGCCACCCGGAGTTCGTAGTCGCCTGGCGGCAGGTTCAGGGCCAGCGTGAAGACGCCCGCCTGTCCCTGCTCCGTGCCGGCCGTGGTCTCCCCGTTCAGGAAGGGCGCTTTGCTGCCCCCGTCCCCGGCCCGAAGGAGCTGCCAGTGGAGCTTCGCGCCAGGTGACGTGCTGCGCCCTGTGACTTTTACGCTGCCGCCCGGCACCTCGGCGTTTTCCTGGGGGTCGATAATCCATACCGGCGCCACCAGGCCTGCCGCGCGCGTCATGAGCGCGCCCAGCTGGATCTTTCCGAACGCCACGTAGTCCGTGTGGCCGTCCACGAGGATCCGGACCCGGACTTGCTGGCCGGTGTCGATCAGGCCCGAACTGGCGGCCGCCGCGGTGGCCGTGTAAATCAACTGCTGGATGGCCCGTGCCGCCATGTCTGCATCGAGGTTGCTGTTAAAGGCGTCGGCCGAGACGTCGACGGTGATGACATCCTTGCCGGAAATGGACGTGGCCAGCTTGTCCGGGTTCTGCCAGGGCGTGAAGAAATCAGGGTCAAGGGGCTTTTCCGACATCATGGCGCGCAGTGCCCGGGTCACCGGGTTGTCCTGCTCCGGGACGTCCCGGAATTCGCGGTAAAGGAAGATGTTCCCCCCGCTGCGGCCAATCCAGTACACCGGGGCCTTGTTGGAGGACTGCGTGGTTTCCAGCGGGGCGCTGGTGGCCGGGCCGTCCGGCATAGTGCCCCCGGAGGCGGGGACCGATGCGCTGGTGCCTGTAGGTGAAGGCCCGCCCTCGGCCGTGCAGCCTGCCAGGGCCGGCACAAGCACCAAAATTCCTGCAAGGACGGCCGGGCACAGGCGGCCCTTGGGTCGTCCTGCCCTTTTGGGCACAGAGGTTTCCGGCACTGTCCTGCCCTTGTCCTTTCCTGGCGTGGCGGGCCGATCCCCCTGGCGGCCTGACGTCCCAGCAGATGCTGGATTTCCAGCATTGCACAGCGGTGCGCACGGTCAGCCGCTCTGTGCGTCCTTCCGGCGAACTGCAACTGGAACGATATATGGCCGATATGAAGTTGATATCTAAGCCCCCTGCTCGGGAACCTTTCAGGGGTGGCGCGGCAGCTCCCATTCGGGCGGATATCCGCTCCATACCCGTGCTGGCGTAAGATAAAGGGATCGCTGGGCAGGGAGCACCGCGCGACGGGCACCGGCATCAGCCAAACGCAAAACAAGTGTTGTCGATCTTCGAGGGGACCACGGGCCTGCGGGCCAACACCATGACTGAATCAGCAAATGGTAAGCGCCGGCTCAACACGGGCGAAGGCAGTCCGGGGGAATTTCCGCACTCAATGCCCGGCACCCGGACCGAAGTTGTCCTCTTTGAGAACACCGACCAGATGGTTCAGTCACTTGGCAGCCACGACGAGGCGCTGCGCTTTATCGAAGAGCAGTTCCCGGATGTCAATTTCCACGCCCGCGGCAATGAACTGTCCATCAGCGGCCCCGTCAGTGACGTGCCCCGGATCATGCGGCTGCTCCAGGAGGTCCGTGGCCTGGTGGCCAGGGGCACTGTCATCACGCCCGCGGTGCTGCAGCAGCTGGTGTCGCTCCTGCGCACCCAGTCCCTGCAGAATCCCGTGGACGTGCTCACCCACGACATCCTCTCCAGCCGCGGCAGGACCATCCGGCCCAAGACGCTCAACCAGAAGAACTACGTTGACGCCATCGACGCCAACACGGTGATCTTCGGCATCGGGCCCGCCGGCACCGGCAAGACGTACCTGGCCATGGCGAAAGCGGTCCAGGCGCTGCAGCAAAAAGAGGTCAGCAGGATCATCCTCACCCGCCCTGCGGTGGAGGCCGGGGAGCGGCTGGGATTCCTGCCCGGAACGCTCAGCGACAAAATCGACCCCTACCTCAGGCCGCTCTACGACGCCCTGCACGACATGATGGACCCCGAGTCCATCCCGCGCCTCATGGCCGCCGGCACCATCGAGGTGGCCCCTCTGGCGTACATGCGCGGGCGAACCCTCAATGACGCCTTCATCATCCTCGACGAGGCACAAAACACCACGCCGGAACAAATGAAGATGTTCCTCACCCGGCTTGGATTCGGATCCAAGATGGTGGTCACCGGAGACATCACCCAGGTGGACCTGCCCTTCGGAACGCGTTCCGGGCTGCGGATCGTCGAGGAAATCCTGCAGGGAATCGAGGGCGTTAGTTTCTCCGTCCTGGATGCCGCTGACGTTGTACGGCACCGGCTTGTGGGGGACATCGTCAACGCCTACAGCATCTGGGACGAAACCCAGCGGAACCGGGTCAAGCACTCAGCCAGCAGGGAAAAACGGGGGGAACACGCGTGAGCATCGAGGTCAACAACGAGTCCGGCATCCAGGTGGAGGAATCGGAGCTCGTGGCCCTGTCGCGGTACATCTTTGAACAGCTCTATATCCACCCGCAGGCCGAACTTTCCATCCTCTTGGTGGACGAACCCGCCATGGAGAAGCTGCACATCGAGCTGATGGACGAACCTGGCTCCACGGACGTGCTCTCGGTCCCCATGGACGAGCTGACCCCCGGGACCCCTGACCGGCCGACGCCCCAGGGCATGCTGGGCGACATCGCCATCTGCCCGCAGGTGGCCAAGGTCCAGGCCCGGAACGCCGGCCATTCGCTCCAGGACGAGATGCTGCTGCTGACCACGCACGGCATCCTGCATCTGCTGGGCTACGACCACGCCGAGCCGGAAGAGAAAGCGGAGATGTTCGGGCTCCAGCGCGAACTCCTGTCCGGCTTCACCGGCAAAGAAGCCCCCGCCGAGACAACCCAGTGACGCAACTGCTCCTGGTCGCGGTGGCACTGGTTTTCCTTGCCGTCGCGGCCGTACTGACCGCGGCCGAGGCCGCCTTCAGTTTCCTTCCCCGCCACGACGCCGAAGAGGCACTGCACCGGAGCCGCGGCACTGCCATGCGGCGCATCCTTGCCGAACCCGTGGCCCACACCCGGGCCCTGCGGTTCTGGCGCGTCTGGTTCGAGATGGCCTCCGCCGTCGCCGTCGCGGTGCTGATCGCCAGCCTGCTGGACAACGTGTGGGTCGCCGGCCTGGTGGCGACCGGCATCATGGCGCTTCTGGGCTTCGTGATCGTGGGTGTTTCGCCCCGGCAGCTCGGCCGGCTGCATTCCACGGCTGTTGTGCGCTTCACCGCCCCGATGGTCCGGTTCCTCACCAGCGTGCTGGGACCCGTTCCGGGCTGGCTTGTTGCCATCGGTAGCGCGGCAGCCCCCGGAGCGCCCGGCGGCGACGATGCGTTTTTCAGCGAGCAGGAGTTCCGGGAGCTCGTGGACCGGGCCAGTGAATCCGACATGATCGAAGACACCGAGGCGGAGATGATCCAATCGGTATTCGACTTTGGCGACACCCTGGTGCGGGCTGTCATGGTGCCCAGGACGGACATCGTCAGCATCGACGCCGGATCCAGCCTGCACCAGGCAATGTCCCTCTTCCTGCGCTCGGGCTACTCCCGCATCCCAGTCATCAACGAGAATACGGACCACATCCTTGGCATCATCTACCTCAAGGACGTGGCCGCGGTCATCCACCAACTGGCAGCCGGCCAGGAGCCACCCCTGGTAGAGTCCCTGGCCCGCGAGGTCCGCTACGTGCCGGAGTCAAAGCCCGTCAGCGACCTCCTGCGCGAGTTGCAGAAGGAATCCACCCACGTGGCCATCGTCATCGACGAATACGGCGGTACTGCGGGGCTCGTGACTCTCGAGGACCTGATCGAGGAAATCGTGGGCGAGATCGTGGACGAATACGACACCGAGAGCGCGGAAGCCGTGGCACTGGACGACGGCTCCTACCGCGTGAGCGCCCGGATGGGCATCGATGATCTCGGCGAGCTGTTCGACCTGGAGATCGACGACGACGAAGTTGACACCGTGGGCGGCCTCCTCGCCAAGGCGCTTGGCCGCGTCCCGATCGTGGGCAGCAGCGTGGAGGTGCAGGGGGTGTCCCTGCGGGCGGAGCGGCTGGAGGGCCGGCGGAACCGGGTCAGCCACATCATTGCGGCGCCCGTACCAAGAGTAGAGACTGACCTTGAAGGCCTCCTGGAAGAGGCCGAAGCAACCCAGCAGGGAGTTCCACGTGAGCAAGAAAAATAAGGCCGAATTACCAAACGATTTTGGCGGCTTCCGCGCCGGGTTCGCGGTCCTGGTTGGCAGGCCCAACGCGGGCAAGTCCACCCTGACCAACGCCCTGGTGGGCAAGAAGGTGGCCATCACCTCCGCCAAACCGCAGACCACTCGGCACACCATCCGCGGCATCGTGCACCGTGACGACGCCCAGCTGATCCTCGTGGATACGCCGGGGCTGCACCGTCCCCGTACCCTCCTGGGAAAGCGCCTGAACGACCTTGTGGCAGACACGCTGGCCGAGGTGGACGCCATCGGTTTTTGCCTGCCGGCGAACGAAAAAATCGGTCCCGGTGACAAGTTCATCGCAGCCCAGCTTGCCGCCGTCGGCCGCCAACCGGTGGTTGCCATCGTCACCAAGGCAGACCTCGTGGACAAGCAGGCATTGACTGAACAACTCCTTGCGGTTGCGGCCCTGGGGCGCGAAGTGATGGGGGAGGACGGCTGGAAGGACATTGTTCCGGTCTCCGCTGCTGACGGCTTCCAGGTGGAAACGGTCGCCGACGTCCTGATCAGCCACATGCCGCCGTCGCCGCCCCTCTATCCCGACGGCGAACTGACGGATGAGCCCGAAGCGGTCATGGTTGCCGAACTCATCCGCGAAGCTGCCCTGGAGGGGGTCCGTGACGAGCTTCCCCACTCCCTGGCCGTGGTGGTCGAGGAGATCGTCCCCAGGGAGGACCGGCCGGACGACAACCCCCTGCTGGACGTCCGCGTTAACCTCTACGTGGAGCGGCCATCCCAGAAGGCCATCATCATCGGCAAGGGTGGCAGCCGGCTGCGGGAAGTGGGAACCAACGCCCGCAAGGGGATCGAAGCCCTCCTGGGCACCCGGATCTACCTGGATCTTCACGTCAAGGTGGCCAAAGACTGGCAGCGCGACCCGAAACAACTGGTCAAACTGGGTTTCTGACCTACGATAAAGGCGTTCGGCGGAGGGCGCCGGCAAGTTCTCCACACTGGACCACTAAAATGGACCGGATTTCGTTTTTAGAGGAAGGTTCACCAGGTGGATCGAGGCCGCGATGGACGTGACAACGAGGCTGACCTGTCAGCCGGACCGGGACCGGTATCCCGGCACGCAAACGGCGGTGCCGTTGGTGCTGCCCGCCACCTGGGCCCCCTGCGCGGGATGCCGTTGTGGCTGAAGGCCGTCACTGGCGTGGTGGCACTGGTCCTCGTGGGCGCGATCGCCTTCGGCGGGTTCTGGCTTTTCCGGCTCCAGAACAACATCTCCAAGGCGCCGCTGAACGCCGGCGGGGAGAACACCGAAGCTGCCGGTAACGATGCAACCGGCCGGCTCCAGATCCTGATTCTCGGTTCGGATACCCGCGACGGGAAGAACTCGGAGTACGGAACTTCCGACGATTCCACCGGCTACGGCAAGTCTGACGTCATGATGCTGATGGACATCTCCGAGGACAACAAGCGCGTCAACGTCATCAGCTTCCCGCGTGACCTGCTGGTGGACATCCCCGACTGCAAGGACAGGAAAACCGGCAAGGACTACCCTGCCCGCACAGGTGTGATGATCAACGAAGCCATGAGCGAGGCCGGCATCGGCTGCGCGGTGGACACCGTCAACAAGCTCACCGGCATGCAGGTGGACCACTTCATGATGGCCGACTTCAATGCCGTGAAGGAGCTGTCCAATGCAGTGGGCGGAGTAGACGTCTGCATCAGCGACGCCGTTTACGATCCCGACTCCCGGCTGCGCCTGCCCGCCGGAACATCGTCAGTGCAGGGTGAAATGGCGCTGGCGTTCCTCCGGACCCGCCACGCTTTTGCCGACGGCGGCGACCTGGGACGGATCAAGGCGCAGCAGGGCTTCCTGTCGTCACTGACGCGCAAGATCAAGGATGAGGGAACACTGTCCGACCCGGCAAAAATGCTTAAGATCGCCGACGTCGTTACCCGGAATTTGACCGTTGATGACGGGCTTGCTTCGGTTCCCACCCTCCTGACCATCGGCACCCGGCTCAAGGACATCGACATCAGCAAGGTGGCGTTCGTGGCGGTGCCCACCACGCCGGCGCCCGTTGATCCCAACCGGCTGGTCATCGCGGAGCCTGCCGGTGCGCAGCTGTTCTCTGCGTTGCGGAAGAACGTGGACCTCACCGATCCCAATGCGCCCGCTTCGCCGTCGCCCAGTGAGACGGCATCACCGTCTCCGACGCCGACTGAGACGGCTCCGCCGGTGCCGCCGTACAACAAGGGCATCCAGCCCGTCACTGTCGCCAACGGAAGCGGGGTCAGCGGCCGCGCGCAGGAAATTGTCCAGGCGTTGGTGGCAGGCGGCTTCACGCAGACCAGCCAGTTCCTCGCCCAGCCGGTGGCCAAGACAGCCGTGTATTACGGCAACGGCTTCGCCGATGTGGCGGCCGACGTCGCCGCCCTGCTGGGGATTCCGGCCACCCTCATGATTCCTGCCCCGGGGGTATCGGGCGTGCAGGTCTACGTGGGGAGCGACTTCACCAGCGGCACCACTTATGGAGGAGGAGCCAGCGGTGGGACGGCGCCGGCTTTGCCGCAGGACATCGTGAACCAGACTGCAGGAGACAAAGTCTGCCAGCAGGCCAACCCTGAGCTGATCGTGCGGTAACACCAGTGTCGTCGGCGGCAGGCCGCCGGCAAAAAATTTGGGCCCCGCCGCACAGGCGGGGCCCAATTTTAGTTTGGCTACCAGATGCTGACGCGCTCGGCGGCCGGCATCCACATGCCGTCCTCCTCGGTGACGTCGAACGCCTCGTGGAAGGAGTCCAGGTTCTTCGCAATCGCGTTGGTCCGGAACTCATTGGGGGAGTGGGGATCGGTGGCAAGCCGCCTGATCGCCTCTTCCTGCCGGATCACCTGGCGCCATCCCGCCGCCCAGGAGGCAAAGAAACGCTGCTGTCCGGTCAGCCCGTCCAAAACTTCGGCGTCCTTGCCATCGAGGCTGATCTGGTAGGCCTTGTAGGCGATGGTCAGGCCTGCCAGATCGCCGATGTTCTCACCGAGCGTGAGCCGGCCGTTGACGTGGTGGCCCGGCGCGGCGGTGGGGGACAAAGCATCAAACTGTGCCACGAGCCGTGCTGTCAGGGCCTCGAAAGCCTGGCGGTCCTGGTCCGTCCACCAGTTGCGGAGGGCGCCGCCGCCGTCGAATTGCGATCCCTGATCGTCAAAGCCGTGGCCAATCTCGTGACCGATGACGGCGCCGATACCGCCATAGTTGACGGCGTCGTCGGCGTCGGCGGTAAAGAACGGCGGCTGCAGGATGGCGGCGGGGAACACAATCTCGTTCATCATCGGGTGGTAGTAGGCGTTGACCGTCTGCGGCGTCATCAGCCACTTGGTCCGGTCCACAGGCTTGCCCACCTCGTCCAGGTGCCGGTCGACGTCGGCATTGTGCGCCCGTTCCACGTTGCCGAGGAGGTCTTGGGGGTCGATCTCCACCGCGGAGTAGTCGATCCACTTGTCCGGATAGCCGATCTTGGCCCGGAATGCCTCCAGCTTGCGCAGGGCCTCGGCCTTGGTGTCCTCGCCCATCCAGTCCACCCCGGTGATGCTGCGCCGGTAGGCCTCGATGAGGTTTGCCACCAGGGTCTGCATCCGTGCCTTGTGGGTCTCCGGGAAGTGGCGTTCCACGTAGATCTGCCCCACGGCTTCACCCAGAGCAGCCTCGATGACGGCGACGCCCCGCTTCCACCGGTCCTTGTTGCGGGGCGTGCCGCTGATGGTGGTGCCGTAGAAGGCGAAGTTGGCGTCCACGAAGGCGGAGGACAGGTAGGGGGCGGCACCGCTGATGACCCGCATGGCCAGCCACTCCTGCCAGGTCGCCACGGGGACTTCGCCCAGGAGTGCGGCTGCGCCGGTGAAGAAGTCAGGGGTGCTCACCACGATTTCCGTACGCTTGGCCTCGTCGATTCCTGCAGCGTCGAACCAGGTGTCCAGGAGCGGGAAGAGTTCGGTGGCTTCTTCAGCCGTCTTCAGGTTGTAGGTCTTCTGCGGATCACGAAGGGTGACATTGTCCCAGTGGTGGGACGCCAGCTTTCGCTCCAGCTCAACGACCCGGGCTGCTGCGCCCTGCGGATCGGCTACCCCTGCGAGTTCGAACATCTTCTGCACATGCGCGGCGTAGGCGGAGACGATGGGAGCGAACTTCTCCTCCCGGTAATACGACTCGTCGGGCAGTCCCAGGCCGCCCTGGCCGGTGTACAGCAGGACCCGGTCCGGGTTGCCGGCGTCGGGGGCAGGGTAGATGTAGAACAACCCGCCCACGTCGGCGCGGAACAGCCGGCCGGCCAGTGCAATGAGGTCCGGCACAGCGCTGGTGGCGAACACCTCGGCCAGCCGTCCGCGGATGGGCTCCATGCCCTTGGCCTCAACAGCTGCTTCGTCCATGAAGCTGTTGTAGAGGTCGCCGATCTTCCGCTCGATACCGGTGGCGTCCGCCCCCTTTGCCGCGGCTTCCTCGATGATGTCCCGGACAGCGATCTCGGACCCGTCGCGGAGTGCGGTGAAAGTGCCCTCCAGCGGCCTGTCATCGGGAATCTCGGTTGATTTAAGCCAGGCTCCGTTGATGTGCTGGTAGAGGTCGTCCTGCGGCCGGACTGTGTGATCAATGGTGGACAGATCGATCCCCGAAATGGGCACTGCAACTCCTTTGCTGGGACGCCGTTGCCGGGCGGAAAACCGGAATGCGTCTGCATGCTGGACTTTACGGACGGTAGTGCCCTTTCATCTTACGCACCCGTGTTACCCTCAAAGTGTGCGTGCAGAGCTCCTTCTCCTTAGCTGCCGCGGCGAGGCCACAGACGCTATTTAGCGCACGGCCCACCCTCGCTGCGGAGTTTGTGTTGCCCGGCCACCCTTTCACTGAAGATCGATAGAAAAGGCCACGAACGTCATGCGAAACGCACAGAAGCCCTCAGGAATGCCTGCCCACCGGTACACCCCGTTCCAGGACCAGATCAAGGTTGAACTCCCGGACCGCACGTGGCCGGACAAGGTCATCACCAAGGCCCCGCGCTGGTGCGCTGTGGACCTGCGCGACGGCAACCAGGCACTGATCGACCCCATGAGCCCGGCCCGCAAGATGAAGATGTTCGATCTGCTGGTCCGCATGGGCTACAAGGAGATCGAGGTTGGCTTCCCGTCCGCGTCCCAGACGGACTTCGATTTTGTCCGTCAGCTCATCGAGGGCAACCACATCCCGGACGACGTCACCATCCAGGTCCTGACGCAGGCGCGCGAACACCTGATCGAACGGACCTACCAGTCCCTGGTGGGCGCCAAGCAGGCCATCGTCCACCTCTACAACTCCACATCGGTGCTGCAGCGGCGCGTGGTCTTCAACCAGGACGAGGACGGCATCCTGGACATCGCCCTCCAAGGCGCCCGCCTGTGCAAAAAGTACGAGGAAACCCTCGCGGATACGCACGTGACCTATGAGTACTCGCCCGAATCCTTCACCGGCACGGAACTGGAGTACGCGGTGCGCGTGTGCAACGCCGTCGCTGACGTCTTTGAAGCCTCGGCGGACCGCCAGGTAATCATCAACCTGCCCGCCACCGTGGAGATGGCAACGCCCAATGTCTACGCCGACTCCATCGAGTGGATGAGCCGGCACCTGCACCCGCGCGAAGGCATCATCCTGTCCCTGCACCCGCACAACGACCGCGGCACCGGAGTCGCAGCCGCCGAACTGGGCTACATGGCCGGTGCAGACCGCATTGAAGGCTGCCTCTTCGGCAATGGTGAACGCACCGGCAACGTGGACCTGGTGACCCTGGGCTTGAACCTGTTCGTCCAGGGCATTGATCCCATGATCGACTTCTCCAACATCGACGACGTCCGCCGCACCGTGGAGTACTGCAACCAGCTGCCGGTCCCGGAGCGGTCGCCGTACGGTGGCGACCTGGTGTTCACTGCTTTCTCCGGTTCCCACCAGGACGCCATCAAGAAGGGGTTCGAAGCCCTGGAGCGCGATGCCGCTGCAGCCGGCAAGGCCGTGGACGACTTCACCTGGCAGGTGCCGTACCTGCCCGTGGACCCCAAGGACCTGGGCCGCAGCTACGAGGCCGTGATCCGCGTGAACTCGCAGTCCGGCAAGGGCGGCGTGGCCTACCTGCTGAAGAACGAACACAGCCTGGACCTGCCGCGCCGTGCGCAGATCGAGTTCTCCGGTGTCATCCAGCGCCGCACCGACACCGTCGGCGGGGAGGTCAGTGGCGCCCAGCTCTGGCAGATCTTCCAGGATGAATACCTGCCGTCCGGGAAGGCTGATGGGCAGTGGGGACGCTACTCCCTGGGCGGAGTCAAGACGGAAACGGATGCCGACGGCGGCATGACGCTGCACGCGTCCCTCGCCATTGATGGTGCCCAGGTGAACCGCACCGGCACCGGCAACGGTCCCATTGCGGCCCTGCTGAACATCCTCCACGAGGACGGCGTGGACGTCCGCGTGCTGGACTACAGCGAGCACGCGCTGTCCGAGGGCGGCAACGCCATGGCCGCCGCTTATGTTGAGTGCGCCGTAGGGGAGCGGGTGTTGTGGGGCGTCGGGATCGACGCCAACACCAGCATGTCCTCCCTCAAGGCCGTCATCTCGGCAGTGAACCGCGCCATCCGGGACGCCCAGGCCTGATACCTGTAGCAGGTGGCGCCGCTCTTACCGGCGGCGCCGCCACGCCTTGGCAGCATGGTGCTGTACAGGATGGGAAGATAGAGCGTGCCCCAACAGTCTTTCGCCTCCCGGGCGTACCGGGACGACGCCGTGGTGCTCCGTACCCACAAATTGGGCGAAGCGGACAGGATCATCACCCTCCTGACCAAGCACCATGGGCAGGTCCGCGCCGTCGCCAAGGGTGTGCGCCGCACCAGCAGCCGTTTCGGTGCCCGGCTTGAACCCTTCATGGTGGCGGACCTGCAACTGGTCTCCGGGCGCACCCTGGACATCGTGACCCAGGCCGTCGCCAAAGGTGCCTACGGCGGAAGCATCGCCGCGGACTACGGCAGGTACACGGTGGCCGCGGCGATGACCGAGACGGCGGAAAAACTCACGGATGTGGACGGCGAAGCGGGCACCGCGCAGTACAACCTGCTGGTAGGGGCCCTCGCCGCGTTGAGCCGGGACGAGCATGCCGCCGGCCTCATTCTGGACTCCTACCTGCTGCGCGCGCTGGCTACCGGCGGATGGGCGCCCAGCTTCACCGACTGCGCGCGCTGCGGCATGCCCGGCCCGCACTCCGCCTTTTCCGCGCCTCTGGGCGGCATGGTCTGCCCGCAATGCAGGCCGCCGGGGTCACCCGCCCCGGCGCCGGAGACCGTGGTCCTGCTGGCCGCGCTGCTGACCGGGGACTGGACGACGGCCGACGCTTCCCAGGCGCAGCACCGCAAGGAGGCGGCCGGGCTGGTGGCCGCGTACCTGCAATGGCATCTGGAACGAGTACTGAAATCCCTCAAACATGTGGAGCGTAGCTGACAGTGGCCCTGGGAAAAAAGAACAATGCAGCCCGCAGGCGCACCCATCCCGTGGTGGCCCCCTACCCGCATCCGTCCGGTGCGGTGGCGCCCTCTATTCCCGCTGAGTTCATTCCGCGGCACGTGGCCATCGTGATGGACGGCAACGGACGGTGGGCCAACCAGCGCGGCCTGCCCCGGATCGAGGGGCACAAGGCGGGGGAGCCAGCGCTGCTCGACGTCGTGGCCGGAGCCATCGAGTTGGGGATTGAGTACGTCAGCGTGTACGCCTTCTCCACCGAGAACTGGCGCCGGTCGCCCGAGGAAGTGCGCTTCCTGATGGGATTTAACAAGGATGTGCTGCGAAGGCAGCGGAACCAGCTCGATGACTGGGGAGTGCGGGTCCGCTGGGCCGGCCGCCGCCCCCGGCTCTGGGGTTCGGTGGTCCGTGAGCTGGAAGAAGCTGAGGAGTTCACGGCTGCCAACACCACCTGTAATTTGACCATGTGTGTTAATTACGGCGGCCGGGCCGAGATCACCGATGCGGTTTCCGCCATTGCCGCGGAGGTGGCAGCGGGGAAGCTGAAGCCCGGTGCCATCACGGAGCGGACCATCCAGAAATACCTCGACGAGCCTGACCTGCCGGACGTAGACCTCTTCCTGCGCAGCTCGGGGGAGCAGCGGCTGTCCAACTTCCTCCTCTGGCAGTCCGCCTACGCGGAGTTTGTCTTCATGGACACGCTCTGGCCGGACGTGGACAGGCGGACGCTTTGGGCCGCCGTCGAGGAATATGCCCGGCGGGACCGCCGGTATGGGGGCGCCGTGGATGCCGCCGCTGCTCCCGCGGACGTCAGGGATGATTCCCCGGCCGGGCTTCAGGCGGAGTAACTTCACCCATACGCACGCAGCCAGCGGGCCAGCCTTGAGTAGGCATCGGACCGGACCGGCTCGGGGGAGAGGAAGACGTCGTGCAGCGCCCCGTCGATCCGTTCGAGGGTCACGGTGCGGCCCAGGGTCAGCGCCCGGGCGCTGATGGTATTGACGTCCAGGACGGCATCGGTGCGGCGCATTTCCTCGGACCAGAGAAGCCCGTTGGCGCTCCCCTTGGAGAGCAGGACCAGGATGGGCGCTTCGA
This sequence comes from Arthrobacter sp. E44, assembly GCF_041877125.1. Classification (NCBI taxonomy): domain Bacteria; kingdom Bacillati; phylum Actinomycetota; class Actinomycetes; order Micrococcales; family Micrococcaceae; genus Arthrobacter; species Arthrobacter sp. E44. The sequence continues at coordinate 19,250 of NZ_JBHDJA010000009.1, read as the reverse complement.
TCCCCAGGCCGCGCGCCACCCGCGCATGTCCCGCGAGGACCGCCCTTAACCACCCTGCCCGGACGGGGAAAGCCATCCGGGGACGGTAGCGTTCGTCAAGGGGCCACTCGCCGTCCGCAGCGCTGCTGATGGTGCGCCAGTAATGGCCCCGTTCGGGCAGGCGGAGGACTGTTTGAGGCCGGAGGCGGGCAACCGGGCGCACCATGCCCGCCGCAGCCCGGCGCACGAGTGAGCTGCCGTGCATCTCCAGCCACGGACTGTTGAGGACCAGCAACGAAACGGCCCCGGGATGCCGGCTGGTCCAGAGGGCTGCCACCAGTCCGCCGGTGGAATGGCCCATCAAAGCCAGGGGACCGGGGGCGCCCTCGGCGCTGATGATGCGCCCTGCTTCTTCAATTTCGGCGTCATAGGCCGCGAGGTCCGCCACGTACCCACCAGGGGATTCCGGGCGCAGGCTGCGCCCGTGGTTGTGCATGTCCAAGGCGTAGAAGTCGTATCCCGCCCCAGCCCAGAACCTTGCCAGGTCGACATTGAAGAAGTAGTCGCTCCAGCCGTGCAGGAACAGTACGGCACCGCGGCGGCCGTCGCCGGCGCCCCTGTCCGGCTGAGGCCGGAGCCGTACCAGGGTTGCGGTCCGCTCCACACCGTCAGGTCCGGTGGCCACAAAGGAACCGGACTCAAAGTCCCCGCCCAGGATGTCCTGCTGCCACTGCATGACCTCATGCTAAACCGGGCCGGCGGGTGCGTCCGTTCCGGATCGGCTGCTTCTTCGTTTTGGTATGCGGCCCCAGGAAACGGGAAACTGGAGGCATGCGCGTTTACCCCACTTTCTTCAGGCTGGCCTTTTCATGGATGGACGCCGAGCGCGCCCACAAAATCGGATTCAAAGGCATCCGGCTCGCGCATGCGTCGGGCGCCGGGAGGCTCCTGCAGAAATTGACGGCGCCTGCACCGTCCCTCCAGACCACTGCCTTTGGTGTTACATTTCCTTCGCCCTTCGGGCTGGCCGCCGGCTTCGACAAGGAAGGGCTCGGCATCGAGGCCCTCACCGATCTTGGGTTCGGCCACGTGGAAGTCGGCACCATTACCGGCCAGGCCCAGCCGGGCAATGAAAAACCGCGGCTGTTCCGCCTGGTGGAGGACCGTGCGGTTATCAACCGGATGGGTTTCAATAACGACGGCGCCTCGGCCGTCGCGCCCCGGCTGAAGGCGGCGCGCGCTGCGCTCCAGCGCCGATACCCGTCGGTGCGCCCGGTCATCGGCGTCAACATTGGCAAGACCAAGGTGGTGGAGCTGGCGGACGCCGTGGACGATTACCTGGTGAGCGCCCGCAGCCTGGCTCCTGCCGCGGACTACCTCGTGGTGAATGTCAGTTCCCCCAACACGCCGGGGCTGCGGTTGCTCCAGGACGTGGAGACCCTCCGCCCTCTCCTGACGGCAGTGGGACAGGAAGCTGACCGGGCCGCCGGGCGGCACGTGCCGCTGTTGGTGAAGATCGCCCCGGACCTCAGCGACGAGGACATTGACGACGTCGCCCGCCTCGCCCTGGACCTCAAACTGGACGGGATCATCGCCACCAACACCACCATTGCCCGCTCGGGACTGACCTCGCCGGCGGACCAGGTGGCCAAGTGCGGTGCCGGCGGCCTGTCCGGAGCCCCCTTGAAAGCGCGGTCCCTCGACGTCCTCAAGCGGCTCAAGAAGGCTACCGGCGATTCCCTGACCCTGGTGGCGGTAGGCGGTGTGGAGTCGGCCCAGGACGTACAGGAAAGGCTCGACGCCGGCGCAAGCCTGGTGCAGGGCTACACGGCGTTCCTTTACGAAGGTCCGTTCTGGGCGGCACGGATCAACAGGCAATTGGCAAAGAACCGCCGCTCCTGATAGTCGGGCGGCCGGCAAGCCTGCCCCGGACAGCCACTACTTAAAACCGGAACCCCGGCGGTCATTCCGCCGGGGTTCCGGTTTTTGAAGTCGATGCCTGGTCAGGCGGGGTACTGGCCGCGCTGAACCTGGGGCTTGGGCAGCCGCAGTTTCCGGAACTGCAGGGACCGCATGGAGCCGTACCAAACGGTTCCACGCTCCACCTCGCCGAACTTCTCCGCCAGGCGCTTGCGAAGCTTGCGGGACAGGATAAAAACGTCCACGAAGACAGCCAGGAACATCACCCAGAATGCGCCCAGGACGTAGATCATCATGTCGCTGGAGGCCGGTACCACCAGTGACACCAGCACGAAGACCAGCGCGCCGAACATCAGGTACTCGCCAAGGTTGAACCGCGCGTCCACGAAATCGCGGGCAAACCGCTTCTGCGGGCCTTTGTCCCGCAGCGGCAGGAACTTCTCGTCACCGGTGTCCAGCGCCCGGCGCATTTTCAGCCGCTGGTCCTGGACGGCCTGGCGTTCGGCGGCCTTGGACGCCTTGCGGTCCTCGGGGACCAGCGGGCGTTTGCGGGCAGCCTCCTGTGCCTTCCGGGTGGGGGTTGGGGCGCCCTTGCCCACCGCGCTGTTCTGCCGCGCGGCCGCTTCCGCTGCCTGCTGGTCTATTGTTTGCTGCGCCGAGGGCGCTTCTTTTCTACGTCCGAACACCTGACCAGAATACCTTGCAGCAGCACGCCCGCCGCCTGCTCCCGCGCCCGCCCTGGCCGGGAGCAGAATGTGACGAGGGTAATGTTTTGGCCATGACCTCTTCATCCGCTGCCACCCCGCGCAGCACCACAGACATCCCCGGATCCAGCCCAGCCGGCAACGTCAGGACGGACGATCTTCGTTCAGCCGTAGACCGTTCCTTCGATCGGACTTTGGCACGGCTCAAGGAGCTTGTCGCTATCCCCGGAATCGCATGGCCCAGCTTCGACCGCGCCCCCCTGGAACGCAGCGCCGAGGCCGTCGCGGAACTTGTCCGGGGCGCCGGCCTTGGCGAAGTCCAGGTGCTGTCCGTGAACAAGGCAGACGGCACACCCGGTGGCCCGGCCGTCGTCGCCCGCCGTCCTGCCGGGGACGGAAAGCCGACTGTCCTGCTGTATGCCCACCACGATGTCCAGCCGGTGGGCGACGAATCGCTGTGGGAAACGGAGCCGTTCACTGCCGTTGAAAAGGGCGGCCGGCTGTTCGGCCGGGGCGCTGCCGATGACAAAGCCGGCATCATGACGCACGTTGCTGCCTACGCAGCCGTCTCCGAGGTCCTGGCCGACTCCCTGGATCTTGGCGTGACCTTCTTTATTGAGGGGGAGGAAGAAGCGGGGTCGCCTACGTTCCGTTCATTCCTGGAGGCCAATCGCGAACTGCTGCGTGCCGACGTCATCGTGGTGGCCGACTCAAGCAACTGGAAAGTAGGGGTACCTGCCCTGACCACCAGCCTGCGTGGATTGGTGGACGGCACTATTGAAGTGCAGGTCCTGGAACACGCAGTGCACTCCGGTATGTACGGGGGCCCGGTCCTGGATGCGCCCACGCTGCTGTCGCGCCTGATCGCCACGCTTCACGATGCCGACGGGAACGTGGCCATCGAGGGCCTGGTGGCAACCGACACGGCTGCGGTGGAGATGCCGGAGGCGGACTACCGCGCGGATGCCTCGGTGCTTGACGGGGTCCGGCTGGCCGGGTCCGGAAGCATCGCTTCCCGGCTGTGGACCAAGCCGGCCCTGTCGATCATCGGTTTCGACGCGCCCGCCGTGGATGTGGCCTCCAACACCCTCCTTCCGCGCGCGCGGGCCAAGTTCAGCCTGCGTCTGGCGCCCGGGCAGGTTCCGGCGGACGCCATGGATGCAGTTCGCCGCCACGTGGAGGCCAACGCGCCCTTCGGCGCAAAGGTTGTCTTCACTCCGGGGGAGGCCGGGAACCCGTTCCGGACGGACACCTCCTCCGCCGCTGCCTCCGTGGCCATGTGGGCCCTGGGGGAGGCGTGGGGCGTTCCTGCCGTGGAAACCGGCATCGGCGGTTCCATCCCCTTCATTGCGGACTTGACGGACCTGTATCCTGCAGCGCAGATCCTGGTAACGGGGGTGGAGGACCCTGATTCGAGGGCCCACAGTGCCAACGAATCCCTGCATATCGGTGACTTCCGCAACGCCATCGTTGCCGAAGCCCTCATGCTTGCAAGGTTGAACGGTGAGGGCCTTCCGGGGGCCGAATGACGGTCCTTTGCCGTGAAGTGGACCGGACGGGCTTCCAGGGAACAACCGGACCGCTTTGACGGTTACGACAGGAGTTAGAGCTACAGGACTGCCGCGCGTAGCATGTAGCTATAGCCCATACCGTAACCGTAGGGGCAGGCGCCGTTTCGGCGACGCCGCCAGACCGTCCTAAGAAGGTAGGCCAATGAGCACCGCAACCAACGAAAACAGCACCGCCACCACCGTGGCCAGCGATGAACTGCCCGTTCACGAGGTCAACCTGACCGACGTCGCTGCAGGCAAGGTACGCAGCCTCCTTGAGCAGGAAGGCCGCACGGACCTGCGGCTGCGCGTAGCCGTACAGCCCGGCGGGTGCTCAGGGCTGATTTACCAGCTCTACTTCGACGAACGGCTCCTTGATGGTGACGCCGTGCGCGACTTCGACGGAGTCGAGGTCGTCGTGGACAAAATGAGCGTGCCGTACCTGAGCGGCGCCAGCATCGACTTCGAAGACACCATCTCGAAGCAGGGTTTCACCATCGACAACCCGAACGCCGGAGGCTCCTGCGCCTGCGGTGATTCATTCCACTAAGCCGGTTATTTCGCCTGATGTCCGCGCCGGGTTCCCTGCCGTCCAAAACGGCACGGGGGCTCGGCGCGGACATGTGGGCGAAACGCCCGGCGGAGCGGTAAGCTCTACACCGAGTAGTAAAACTTTTTTGTGCCCGGAGCGCCTTTCTGGCTGCCCGGACAACAGCAACAAGTAGGAAGGGCCGTCTGTGAGTTCGCAGAACCGAACCGGCAGCCGACGCAAAACGATCACCACGATCTCAAGCTTGGCAATTGCCGGCGCGTTGGTTTTGACCGGATGTTCGCCAGAGGTAGAGAAAGGGTGGATGCCCACTGAACGTGGCACCACCAGCAACACCGACCGCATCATGGACCTCTGGGTCAACTCATGGATTGCTGCGCTCGTGGTGGGCACCATTACGTGGGGCCTGATCATCTGGTGCCTGGTTGCCTACCGCCGCCGCAAGGGAACCGTCGGCTTCCCCCGGCAGACCAGCTTCAACCTCCCCCTCGAGGTCTTCTACCTGACCATCCCGATCTTCATGGTCCTGGTGTTCTTCTACTTCACCGACCGTGACCAGCAGGCCATCGATGACCGCTCCCAGCCGGCCGACGTCGTAGTGGACGTCCGCGGCAAGCAGTGGGCATGGGACTTCAACTACAAGTCCGGCGACGTCATTCAGGAAGACCTCCACGAGGCAGGCGTCCAGGCGCACCTCACGGGCAACACCATCGACAAGGAACAGCTTCCCACCCTGTACTTGCCCGTCAACAAGTCCGTTGACCTCGAACTCAATGCCCGCGACGTCATCCACTCCTTCTGGGTTCCTGCCTTCCTCCAGAAGCGCGACATGATCCCGGGCAAGACCAACTACATCCGGTTCACCCCCACTAAAGAGGGCACCTACGACGGTAAGTGTGCCGAACTCTGCGGCGAGTACCACTCCGAAATGCTGTTCCGCGTAAAGGTGGTGTCGGAATCCGAATTCCAGGCCCACATGGACAAGCTCAAGGCTGACGGCAACACCGGCCTGCTCGGTGTGGAGTACGACCGCAACCCGAACCTGAACGAAACCAAGTAAGGGGAGCGACGTGGCTACGTACACCCAATCCGCACCTGCGGGAGTCCTGTCGGCTCCCGTGGTACCCAAATCCAAGGGGCGCATCGTCGTCAACTGGATCACCTCCACTGACCACAAGACCATCGGGTACATGTACCTGATCGCGTCGTTCGTGTTCTTCTGCCTCGGCGGTGTCATGGCGCTGCTGATCCGCGCCGAGCTGTTCGAACCCGGCATGCAGATCCTGCAGACCAAAGAGCAGTACAACCAGCTGTTCACCATGCACGGCACGGTCATGCTGCTGATGTTCGCCACCCCGCTGTTCGCCGGATTCGCCAACGTCATCATGCCGCTGCAGATCGGCGCCCCGGACGTTGCCTTCCCCCGCCTGAACGCGCTGGCATTCTGGTTCTTCCTGTTCGGCTCAACCATCGCGGTGTCCGGCTTCATCACTCCGCAGGGCGCCGCGTCCTTCGGCTGGTTCGCTTACGCACCGCTGTCCAACACCACCTTCACCCCCGGCATCGGCGGTGACCTGTGGGTGTTCGGCCTGGCGCTGTCGGGTTTCGGCACCATCCTGGGTGCGGTCAACTTCATCACCACCATCATCTGCATGCGCGCTCCGGGTATGACCATGTGGCGGATGCCCATCTTCACCTGGAACACCCTGATCACCGCCATCCTGGTGCTCATGGCCTTCCCGCCGCTGGCCGCCGCCCTGTTCGCGCTCGGCGCGGACCGCAAGTTCGGTGCCCACATCTTTGACCCGGAGAACGGCGGCGCTGTCCTGTGGCAGCACCTGTTCTGGTTCTTCGGCCACCCCGAGGTGTACATCATCGCGCTGCCGTTCTTCGGCATCGTCTCGGAGATCTTCCCGGTGTTCAGCCGCAAGCCGATCTTCGGTTACAAGGGCCTGGTCTACGCCACCATCGCCATCGCAGCCCTCTCCGTGACGGTGTGGGCACACCACATGTACGTCACGGGCGCCGTCCTGCTTCCGTTCTTCTCGTTCATGACCATGCTCATCGCAGTGCCTACCGGCGTGAAGTTCTTCAACTGGATCGGCACCATGTGGCGCGGGTCGCTGACGTTCGAGACGCCCATGCTGTGGAGCATCGGCTTCATGATCACCTTCCTCTTCGGTGGCCTGACCGGCATCATCCTGGCTTCCCCGCCCCTGGACTTCCACGTCTCGGACTCCTACTTCGTGGTGGCGCACTTCCACTACGTGGTGTTCGGCACCGTCGTCTTCGCCATGTTCGCCGGGTTCTACTTCTGGTGGCCCAAGTGGACCGGCAAGATGCTCAACGAGCGCCTGGGCAAGATCCACTTCTGGATGCTCTTCCTGGGCTTCCACGGCACCTTCCTGATCCAGCACTGGCTGGGCGTCGAAGGTATGCCCCGCCGCTACGCCGACTACCTCGTGGAGGACAACTTCACGTGGATGAACCAGTTCTCCACCATCGCATCGTTCGTGCTTGGTGCGTCCCTTATCCCGTTCTTCTGGAACGTCTACATCACCTGGCGCAGCGCGGAAAAGGTCCAGGTCGATGATCCGTGGGGCTTTGGTGCTTCGTTGGAATGGGCCACGTCCTGCCCGCCGCCGCGCCACAACTTCACGTCCCTGCCCCGGATCCGTTCGGAGCGTCCCGCCCTGGACCTGCACCACCCGGAACTCCGGCAGGTTCACACCGTTGAGTCGCCGGCTCCCGCAGCAGGGGTGCTCGGCAACGCCGACCAGAAGGACACCGCACAATGAAAATCGAATCCTGGATCTTTGGCTCCGGAGTTTTCTTCTTCGTTCCCGTCGCTCTGGTCTACGGTTTCCTGACCAGCTGGGGTGAATGGGTCGGCATCCTGGGCATCCTCCTCGTTGGTGGGCTGGCAGGCATGATCGGCGCCTACCTCGGCTTCACCGGCCGGCGGGTAGGCCTGCGTCCTGAAGACCGCAGTGATGCTGAAATCCACGAAGGCGCCGGCGAGCAGGGGCACTTCAGCCCCTGGAGCTGGTGGCCCCTCGTGCTGGGCATCGCCTGCGCCACCGGCTTCCTGGGCCTGGCAGTGGGTCCGTGGATCATCTTCATCGCAGCCGGTATTGCCGTTGTGGCACTCGTTGGCTGGGTCTACGAGTACAGCCGCGGAGACCACGCGCACTAGGCAAGAAAAAGAATAACGACGTCGGGCCCCACCGAAAGGTGGGGCCCGACGTCGTTAACTATCTCCAAGCGGCTCAGGCGGCTCCCTGCGACTCCAACAGGCCCCGGAGGTCCCGGAGGGCTTCCTCGGCCTTTTGCCGGCCCAAAGCGCCATCCAGGGCCGCCTCATTGACGGCCAGTTCAACGTGGCAGCCCTGCGGGAAGTCGGCAGCCATCACCTGGAGCAGGGAGCGGGCATCCACCTTGTCAGCGCCGGCCTTGCTGATAGTGACCGGCAGTCCGGTATCGGTGACCGCCCGGACAAATATCGCGGCGGAACGTGCGTGCAGGCCCACGGGCGCAGCGACCACGGCCTTCTGTACTGGCAAAGCGACTCCTACGTCACGCGACGGCCCCATCCGTCTGTCCGGCAAAATTTCCTGACCAAATATATCCGGCGGCCGGCGCTGTGCGCGACAGCGACCGAGAGTGGTACAGCAGGTGGTCTAGCCCGTCCTAAAATTGAGTGCAAACCCAACGGCAGGAGAAACATCATGGCAGCTGGCGCCACGGCAATAGCGGGGGAGATAGACCGCACCAGCGGAACCGCCATCTACGTTCAACTACGCGAGATCCTTCGGACCTATATTGCAGAGTCCTGCCCCCCGGGCTCGGCGCTTCCCTCGGAACGTGACCTTGCCGAGCGGTTTGGGCTGGCCCGGATGACCGTGCGACAGGCCATCGATGCCCTGGTGGGGGAGGAGGTCATCGAGCGTGTGGTCGGTTTGGGGACCTTTGTCCGGCGCCCGAAGCTGGACCTCCAAGTGAAGCTCACGTCCTATAGCGAGGAGATGCAGCGGCGCGGCATGGTTCCTGCAGCCAAGGTGCTGAGCTTCGAGCAGATCGGTGCCAGCGCCTTCCTGGCGCGCGAGCTCCAGCTTGATGAGGGCACTCCGCTGGTCCGGTTCCGCCGGCTTCTCCTGGCGGACGGGGAACCGATGAGCGTGGACGAAAACTTCATCCCGGCGCACCGGGTCCCAGGGCTGCTCGACGGCGAGCCGCCCACCTCGCTGTATAACGTCCTCAGCGAGCAGTTCGGCCTGGTCATGGAGTGGGGGGAGGACATGATCGAGGCCACGGCGGCGTCACCCTCCACTGCCAGGCTGCTCAACGTGGAAGTGGGGGCGCCCCTGTTGAAGATCCAGCGGCATGCGTTCGTGGCAAGGGCCATGGTGGACTACTCCGTCTCGTACTACCGGGCGGACCGGTACAAGCTCTGGGTGCCCCTCCAGCGACCCGGAGCACGGAGAGCCCGCAACCACTAGGCACGCCACTTTTGGCGCTGGTGAACGGGCCTGGAGGTACTTGCAGTCACGTGTTAAGCAGGAAAGGCCCGATCCATAACGGATCGGGCCTTTCCTTTGGGTTCTGAAGCTAGTGCGTGAGGCTCTTGCTTCCTTCTGCCGCTTCAACAGCCTCGTGGCCGTGGCCGTGGGCTGCCTCCAGCTCAGCAGGCGTTGCCGGAGCGACGCGGTCTTCAAAGAACCAGCGCGAAAGGAACGCGCGGCGCTTTTCCTTGCTGGTGACTACGCCGTGCTCGTTGGGAATGGCCGGAATCACCTGGGGTGATTCGAAACCAACCAGCTTGTAGCGCTTGTACTCATCCAGCGGGGCGTGGACCTCGATGAACTCACCGTGCGGAAGCCGGACGATGCGGCCTGTCTCCCGACCATGAAGGGCGATCTCCCGGTCCTTGCGCTGCAGCGCAAGTGCTACGCGCTTGGCGACGATGAAGCCAATGATGGGGCCGATGAAGAACAGAGCACGAAGCCAGTAGGTGACATCGTTCAGCGACACGTGGAAGTGCGTGGCGATGAGGTCGGAACCTGCAGCAGCCCACATGACGCAGTACCAGATGAACCCTGCTACGCCGATTGCCGTGCGGGTGGGGGCGTTGCGCGGACGGTCCAGCACGTGGTGTTCACGGTCATCCTTGGTGATCCACCGTTCGATCCACGGGTAGGTGAACATCACGGTGAACAGGATGCCGGCCGGCACCAGGGCGGGCAGCAGAACGTTGAAGGTGAACACGTGGCCGAACCAGACCTGCTCCACGTGCCAGTTGCCGAGCGTGCCCGGCATGAGCCGGAGCGCGCCATCAACGAAGCCGATGTACCAGTCGGGCTGCGTACCGGCGGACACGGGGGACGGGTCGTAGGGACCGTAGTTCCAGATCGGGTTGATGGTGAAGAATGCGGCCATCAGTGCGATCACACCGAAGACGATGAAGAAGAAGCCACCGGCCTTCGCTGCGTAGACAGGCCCGAGGGGGTAACCCACAACGTTGTTGTCGTTACGGCCGGGGCCAGGGTACTGGGTGTGCTTGTGGACCACCACCATGAACAGGTGGAGGACGATCATCAGCAGGATCAGGGCAGGCACCAGCAGGATGTGCAGCATGTAGAGGCGGCTGATGATGGCGGTACCGGGGAACTCGCCACCGAACAGGAAGAACGAGATGTACGTTCCGATGACCGGGATCGACTTGATGACGCCATCGATAATCCGGAGGCCGTTACCGGACAGCAGGTCGTCGGGGAGCGAGTAGCCGGTGAATCCGGCTGCCATGGCCAGGATCAGCAGTACGCTGCCGACTACCCAGTTCATCTCACGCGGGCGGCGGAACGCGCCGGTGAAGAAAACACGCAGCATGTGGACCGCAATGGACGCCACGAACAGCAGGGCCGCCCAGTGGTGCACCTGGCGCATGAAAAGGCCGCCGCGGATATCGAAGGAGATGTTCAGCGACGAGCTGTACGCCACCGACATTTCCACGCCCTTCAGAGGAACGTAGGAACCGTCGTAGTGGGTCTCCGCCATGGACGGATCGAAGAAGAACGTCAGGAAGGTGCCCGAAAGCAGCAGGATGACGAAGGAGTACAGGGCGACTTCACCGAACATGAACGACCAGTGGTCGGGGAAGACCTTGCGGCCGAATTCGCGAAGGATGCCAGAGCCGCCCACGCGGGAGTCAACGAAGTCGGTAAACCGGCCTGTCTTTGTTTTAGCGACGAAAGCGGGTTCAGCTGTTGATGTTGCGCTCATGCTCATCACGCTCCCAGTAACTTGGTCCTACGGGTTCATGGAAGTCGCTGGTAGCGACGAGGTAGCCCTCGTCATCAACTGCAATCGGCAGCTGGGGGAGAGGACGGCTGGCGGGGCCAAAGATCACCTTGCACTCTTGCGTGAGGTCGAAGGTGGACTGGTGGCACGGGCACAGAAGGTGGTGCGTCTGCTGCTCGTAGAGGGCAACGGGGCAACCGACGTGGGTGCAGATCTTGGAGTAGGCGACGATTCCGTTGTAGCCCCAGTCTTCGCGGCCCTTGGAGGGGTTCAGCGATGCTGGATCGAGGCGCATAAGCAGGACAACGGCCTTGGCCTTCTCGTTGAGCTTGCCTTCCTCAAGTTCGTTCAGCCCCTCCGGGATAACGTGGAAGGCGGAACCGATGGTGACATCCGCGGCCCTGATGGGAGTGCCATCGGGGTCCCGGGTAAGCCGCTTGAGCTTTCCGTCCTGGGGAGCCCACATGGTGTGTGCGAGCTTGTCGTCAGGCCGTGGCCCAAGGTCGCCGAAGATGGCCACAGCGGGAAGCGGAGCCAGCGCGACGGCACCCAGAAGGGTGTTGCGGATCAGCGGACGGCGCTTGATGCCGGTCTCTTCCACGATGTCGTCAACGATGCGGACGGCAGCCTGGCGGTCCTCCTCGTAACGGATCGCATGGCGTTCCTCGGAGACCTCGTGATCGGGCATAAGGGCCTTGGCCCAGTGCACGATGCCGGTACCGATACCCAACATTGCGAAGGCAGTGCCGACGCCGAGCAGGGCATTCTGGAGCCGGATAGTGGCAATGCTGGAGTCATGACCAAGATCGATGGCGAAGTACGCCACCAGGAAGATCAGGGTTCCAACAACAGAAATGCCAAATAGTAAGGCGACCTGCCGTTCTGCCCGCTTTGCGGCCTTCGGGTCCGTGTCAGCCAGGCGCAAACGATGCGGGGGAATTCCAGGATCCTGGAACCTCTCCACCTCATTCTGACCAGCCGTAGCTACGGTGCCCGAGTGGTTCGGACTGCCGTCACTATGGTTGCCCATAATTCGCCTCATCCTTCTCTCGTCCCGGCGGTTGCCGGGTTAGTTTCTAATATCAAGCTGCTGACTGGGCAGCAGAAGTGTGTTTTTCCTGCCGAAACTCAGGAAGTCCTTGAGGTCAGCCAGATGGTGAAGGCGATGATGACGCCGAGGCCGGCGACCCAGACAAACAGGCCTTCAGCAACCGGGCCAAGGGAGCCCAGGTTGGCGCCGCCCGGCGAACCGGTGGTCTCGATCTGCTTCAGGAAGGTGATGATGTCCTTCTTGCCCTCAGGGGAGATGTTGGCATCGTTGAACACGGGCATGTTCTGCGGGCCCGTGGCCATGGCTTCGTAGATGTGCTTGCCGCTGACATCGGCCAGGGCGGGAGCAAACTTGCCCCGGGTCAGGGCGCCACCGGCTGCTGCGGCGTTATGGCACATGGCGCAGTTGGTACGGAAGAGCTCGCCACCGGCGGCCGCGTCACCGCCACCGTTTGTCAGCTCTTCTGAAGGGATTGCCGGGCCGGCTCCCAGGGAAGCAACGTAGGCTGCAAGCTGGTGGGTCTGCTCGTCGTTGAACTGGACAGGCTTCTTCATGGCCTGGGGACCGTTCATCTGCATCGGCATGCGGCCGGTACCCACCTGGAAGTCAACAGCGGCGGCACCGACGCCGACCAGCGACGGACCGTCCTTGGATCCACTGGCACCCATGCCGTGGCAGGTGGCGCAGTTGGCGGCGAAGAGCTTGCCGCCTTCCTCCACGTCGCTTGCGCTTGCGGTGGTGGTGCTCGCCTTGGCCTCATTCATCGAGGTTGCTACGGCGTACAGCCCACCCGTAATGAGGAGCCCCATCAGAAGCAGCGCGATTGCTGCAAGTGGGTGACGCCGCTTTTGGGAGAGTGCCTTCACGTGGTGGTTCCTTTATTCGATCCTGCGCCGGCTCCGGGAGCCGCTACCTGAAATTCTGCCTCTTGTAGAAAAAGAATCAAAGCTGGCTACTTGAGTACGTAGATGACCAGGAAGAGGCCGATCCACACGACGTCCACGAAGTGCCAGTAGTAAGAGGTGACGATTGCGGACGTTGCTTCGAAATGTCCGAACTTCTTCGCAGCGAAGGACCGGCCCATGATGAGCAGGAAGGCAATCAGGCCGCCGATGACGTGGAGGCCGTGGAAGCCGGTGGTCATGTAGAACGCTGAGCCGTAGGCGTTGGAGGAGAGCGAGACGTGCTCGGAGACCAGCATCGCGTATTCGGTGGTCTGGCCGGCGACGAAGAACGCGCCCATGAGGAAGGTCAGGGTGAACCATTCGTTCATTCCCCAGCGGGCGAACTGCAGCACGCCACCGGAACGCCGGGGCTGCAGCCGCTCTGCGGCGAAGACGCCCATCTGGCAAGTAAAGGAACTGGCCACGAGGACGATCGTGTTGACGAGCGCAAAGGGGAAGTTGAGCTTGGCTGTCTCTTCCGCCCACATCTGCCCGCTGGTGGAGCGCAGAGTGAAGTACATGGCGAAGAGACCGGCGAAGAACATCAACTCGCTGGACAGCCACACAACGGTTCCGACAGAAACCATGTTGGGGCGGTTCAGCGTTGGGTGCGCCGGGGTACTGGGGGCATGGGTCGCAGATGTCACATAGACATTATGTCTGTAAAAGTCCGTGCTGCCCAACGCAAACCGCCTTTTCGGAGGACTTTTTCTACAAAGACGCGAAATTGGCCGGAAAAGTTCCCGGCACCGTTCACATTGGTCAGCGCCTGCCATCCCTCGATAGCATCAGCAGGTGACTTCACTGGCATCCGCAGCGTCCGGCAACACTTGGCCCCGCCTGATCTCCGCCCTTATCAAGGGGTCCGACCTCTCGGCGGAGAGCACCTCCTGGGCCATGGACACCATCATGTCCGGTGAAGCCACGCCTGCGCAGATCGCTGGATTCCTGGTGGCCCTCAGCGCCAAGGGTGAAACCGTGGATGAGCTTTCCGGCCTGGTCGAAGCGATGCTTTCCCATGCCAACCCGGTGGCAATCTCCGGCGAAAAGCTCGACATCGTCGGGACGGGTGGTGACCAACTTAACACCGTCAACATCTCCACCATGGCCGCGCTCGTCGCTGCCGGCGCCTGTGCAAAGGTGGTGAAGCACGGCAACCGGGCCGCGTCGTCGTCGTCCGGTTCTGCCGACGTGCTCGAAGCGCTGGGTGTCCGCCTTGATCTGTCCATTGCGCAGGTGGCGCGGAACGCTGAAGAGGCGGGGATCACGTTCTGTTTTGCCCAGGTGTTCCACCCCTCGTTCCGTCACACGGCCGTACCCCGCCGCGAGCTGGCAATACCTACGGCATTCAACTTCCTGGGGCCGTTGACCAACCCCGCGAACGTTCAGGCCTCGGCCGTCGGCGTCGCCAACGAGAGGATGGCGCCGCTCGTCGCGGGAGTCCTGGCCCGGCGGGGGAGCAGGGGGCTGGTGTTCCGTGGCAACGACGGGCTGGATGAGCTGACCACCACCGGTCCTTCCACGGTCTGGGAGATCCGGAATGGCGTCGTCACCGAGCTCCATTTCTCGCCCGAGGACCTCGGCATCAGCCTGGCTACCGTTGAACAGCTCCGCGGCGGCGATGCAGCTGCCAACGCGGGAGTCGTGCGGGACGTGCTTGCCGGCCAGGAGGGTCCTGCCAGGGACGCAGTGTTGGTGAATGCTGCGGCCGGCCTGGTTGCGTTCGACCTGGAAGCGGAGGGCCCGTTCCTGGACCGTATGCAGAAGGCGTTCGCCCGCGCAGCACAGTCCATTGATTCCGGTGCCGCCGCCGCCGTGCTGGACCGTTGGGTATCCCTGTCCCGCGCCTAGGGCGGCCAGGGCCTACTGTTCGAAGCCCAGGGAAAAGGCGGCGTCCAGATCGTGCTGCGAGTAGGCCCGGAACGCGATGTGAGTGGTGGTATGGACCACGGCGGGAACTTTGGAGAGGCGGTCGGCGATGACGTCCGCCAGATCCTCGTGCCGGTGCACGCGCGCCACCGCTATGAGGTCCCATTCCCCGGTGACCGAGTAAACCTCGCTGATGCCTTCGATGGCGGAGATCTCCTCCGCCGTCTCGGGAATGCGGGCGGCGTCAGTCTTGATCAGAACAAATGCGGTAACCACGTTTGTACCCCTTCAATCAGTTCCGCCGCGGCAGGGCCCGGCAGGTTTCTTCTCTGCTGCCAGCCTATTACACGGTCGGCGTTTCCCCGGCTGCCGCGTCCTGTACTTATCGACTGCGGAGCTTTCCAGCGCCGGTGATCAGCAGGCGGTAGCCCACCAGGAAAACGGCAAGCGCCAGCGTGGCCACGATGACGAAGGGAATCACGACTGTTTGGCCAGTGAGGGCGCGCAGGACCATGCCCCCTGCCAGGCTGCCCAGCCAGACGGGAACACCTGCCCCCAGGACGGATAAGGGTCTCCGCCATACCCTGGCAGCTGCCCAGCCCGCGGCTGCGCCGGCGAGGAAGGGCCATGCGGTGAGGAGCACGCCGAGGACCGGCTCCTCACGGTGGTGCGCGTCCCGGCCTATCGCGGCGAATGCGAGAATCAACACGATGTCAGCTGCTGCCGCCGCCAGGACTACTCTCGCGGAAGCTGTCTTGGCCGGCTTCGTTTTCAACGAACTCATGGTTTCGAGCTTAGCCGCCTGCAGAGAGGGTTGACGCGGGCATGTACATGCCCGGCGTCGGGATCGGCAGGGGACCGGCATCCTGCCGGCCGTTGCTGTCTGGCGGCGCTTCAACCTTGCGGACCAGCCAGCTTGCCTCCCACCGGAGCTGGTATCCGCCGCTTCCGTCCCACTCAACCAGGACGTCCGTCACGGTATAGGCGACGGCGGTCCCCGGGTGGGCCCGAACCGTGACCGGTGCGGGCTTCAGGAGGATGATGGGCCGTCCGGGTGCCTGCCGCAGCGCGTCCTCACGCATCAATGAACGGCACGCGTGGCAGGTGCTGACCGAATGTGTGCACGCTTGGGGTCGGGGAAGTTCCTGCATGGAGGCGTCCTTGTGAATGGAAGGAGGATGGTGCGCGGTCGCCGTCTGCATGAACAAGAGAGCCGCCCCGGGGGACCGCTCCATCGCGCTGGCGGAGGACCGGCCGGCCTGCCGCCATGTCCAAAAGGTTAGGACGCCCGGCTGTAGCGCGCATGGGGAGGAACTACCCAACTTCCATGCGGGGGCTCCCCGTTTTGAGCGGCGTAGGGGATAGGGATGCAGTAGGGTCACAGCAGGAACCAAGGAGCCCAGCACTACTGGAGACACAGTGAACAAAGCCTTGTGGATATGCAGCCTGGTTGGTGCGGCCTTGGGCATCAGCCTTGGCCTGGCAATGTTTCAGTCGCCGTTCTGGGGCTTTGCATTGGGACTGGGACTTGGAGCCGTGGTGGGCGCTTCGATCCGGCGGCGTCACTGACAAGTATCAAAACCGGCCCGTTGGCCGGCCAGTCCCACCAGCCCACCAGCTATCCAGCCGAACAGACTTGATAGCCGTGGCAGGAGGGGGATGCATGTCTCAGCCAGAGGCCAAGCCATCGGACTGCTTCATCAACTTTACTGGCATCCCTGCGGATCAAATGTGAGCGTATTCGCCACGAAAGCCTGCGTCGTGCAAGTCCTCCGCTAGAACACGGAATGTCTACCTTTGCTGCCAAGGCTTTCCCTGTTGGTCTAGTTCGTGCCAGCATTTGCACAACTGCTCGGGGAGGAGTGCGATGACGGGTCGAAAGCAGAAAGCCTTCGTTTTGGTAGTCACAGCGATGTTGGTTGTTGGCATTGCCGTCTGGATCCAGGTTGCAACGGGCTCCCCGGCTGTGACGGCGGTGGGTTTCGCGTTAGCTGGGCTTCTTGGGTCCTACTTTGGTTGGCGATGGTCTCGAAAGAAGTCTGCTGAAGTTGAGGGTTATCGTCAGGAGCTCATTGGGAAGAGACCGATTGAGGATCTGCGCTCAGACAGGCGAGAAGACCTTGATGAGTGAGAGTTAGATGTCACTGTCGAAGTGTTCGCAAGGACGCTTCAAGGCCCGGTTCTTAGGTTGACGTAGCGGGACCAGGCGTCGCCTGCCGCGTCGGCGTGGAGGAAGGCTACTTGGTGGCTGTATCCGAGTGCGTCGGCGACCAGTGGCGGTGGTGAGACTAAAAGGTGTTCGTCGAGGGCCGTGTTTCGTGCGCCGCGCAGGTCGATGCCCAGGCTTCGGAGCCTATCCATGATGCCGTTTGGGTGAAGTGGTTGTCCGGCCCGGGTCCCCGGGAAGAGCCAGGGGTGTTAGCGGCCATGAAAAACTGCCCATAGGCGGCCACGAAAGTGCCCGCTGGCGGCCAGCAGAACTGCCCGCCGGTGGCCATGAGATCTGCCCACTTCCTTACTTGTTCCTGCCGCGTCTTTAAGCGGTGGGGGCCTCTCCCTGCGGTTTGATGACGGTGTCTAAGCGCACCAAAAGCGAACCAGGAAGAGGCCCTGTATGAAGTCTGACGGAGAAATCATGGAAATTCTTGCTGCCTACGATCTGACCGGA
This sequence comes from Arthrobacter sp. E44, assembly GCF_041877125.1. NCBI lineage: Bacteria > Bacillati > Actinomycetota > Actinomycetes > Micrococcales > Micrococcaceae > Arthrobacter > Arthrobacter sp. E44. The sequence continues at coordinate 1,718 of NZ_JBHDJA010000009.1, read as the reverse complement.
TCGTTGCGCGCCACCGCGGAGCTCACGGGCTGCTCGCACCACACCGTTGCTAAACACGTCACCGCCCGTGACGCGGGCCGGCCGATCGGGGAACCCGCGGCCCGCGGCCGGGTCACCGACGCGTTCCTGCCCAAGATCGAGGAATGGATCGAAGCCTCCAAGGGCCGGATCCGGGCCGACAAGGCCCACGAAAAGCTCCTCGCTCTGGGCTACACCGGTTCGGAACGGTCTACCCGCCGGGCGATCGCGCAGGTCAAAGCCGCGTGGCGGCTGGGCCACACCCGCGTCCACCGGCCGTGGATCACAGAACCGGGGATGTGGTTGCAGTACGACTTCGGCGACGGGCCCCGGATCGGCGGGGTGAAGACCATCCTTTTCGTGGCCTGGCTGGCGTTCTCACGCTTCCGCATCGTGATCCCGCTCAGGGACAGGACCGCGCCGAGCGTGTTCGCGGCCCTGGACCGGTGCTTCCGGATCCTCGGAGGGGCGCCGACCTATGTCCTCACGGACAACGAGAAGACCGTCACCACCGCCCACGTCGCCGGGGTCCCGGTGCGCAACCAGCAGACCCTGGACTTCGCCCGGCACTACGGGGTGACCGTGCTGACCTGCCAACCGGCGGACCCGGCCACCAAAGGCGGAGTCGAAGCGTCCGTGAAACTCGCCAAGGCCGACCTCGTGCCCAAAGACACCAACCTCCGCGATGACTACCGCACCTTCGCCGAGCTCGAGGCCGCCTGCACGGCGTTCATGGACGAGGTCAATCACCGTGAGCACCGGACGACGCGGCGGAAACCCGCGGCCATGCTCGCCGAGGAAGCCCCGCGGCTGCACCGGATCCCGGACACCGCCCACACGGTCGCGTTCGGCCTGGCCCGCGGCGTTCCGGAGAACACCCCAATGGTCACCTTCGAAAACGCCCAGTACTCCGTCCCGGCCCACCTGCTCGGAGCCCGGGTGTTCGTCCGCACCCACGGCACCGGGCCCGGCGAGCAGGTCATCATCGTCCACCACGGCACGACCGGGCCCGTCGAAGTCGCCCGCCACGAACGGGCACGGCCCGGCAGCCCCGCCATCAACGACGAACACTTCCCCGGAACCCGGGCGAAGCTCCCCGGCGACTACGAGGTGAGGGCCCGCAGCGCGGACGAGGCCGCGTTCCTGGCCATCGGCGAAGGCGCCAGAACCTGGCTCGTCGAGGCCGCCGCGGCCGGGACCGCAAGGATGAACGTGAAAATGGCCGAAGCCGTTACGCTGGCCAAAATCGCCGGCACTGATCAGGTCGACCGGGCCCTGGGCGACGCCGCCCTGCACGGCCGGTTCGCGCACCCGGACCTCGCCTCGATCTTGAACGCCAACATCCGCCGCACTACCACCCACGCCGCCAACGAAGCCACCTCCCTCACCCAAGGAACAGGGGCGTGGGCCGCGATCGGCAACCCCGCAACCATCACCACGCCGGAGGAGGCCCGATGAGCCCCGTCACCACGACCAATACCGTGGCTCCGCCGCTACCGGCGGACCTGGAGGCCCTGATGCGGTCCCTGAAAATGCCCCACGCCCGGGCGCTGGCCCCGGACCTGATCGCGACCGCCCGCGCCCAGCGGTGGGAACCGGCCGAGGTCATCAAGGCCCTCTTCACGGAGGAAGCCGCCGGCCGGGCCCGGTCCATGCTCGCTTCCCGCCGCAAAGCAGCCGGGTTCCCGACCGGGAAGACC
>NZ_JBHDJA010000099.1:0-238 GCF_041877125.1 Arthrobacter sp. E44 | reverse complement strand
ACCACCCAAACCAACGTTCAGGATCGCTCCGGAGCAACTTTTCAAACTTACCCGATCCGGCCCGGCTTTGCAAACCACGTTCCCGCGTCCAAAACCACCAGAATCAGCCCCCACCCACACACAGCACGCCACAAAAGCGAACCATTTCCAGGCCGTTCAAAAAAGGGGGGTTGGCCGCTATCTTTCCGCTTCAGCGGCGGCGACTCAGAAAACAATACCCCCACACAACCCCCACCGC
>NZ_JBHDJA010000098.1:0-239 GCF_041877125.1 Arthrobacter sp. E44 | reverse complement strand
ATGGGCCGTGCGTTGGAAGCCCGCTTTGAACGCCTTCGCCATCACCTTCAGCGACCGATTCCCGGCAGCTGAAAACTACTAAAGGAAACCGCCGGATACACCGTTAATGAGATAGTCCCCACAAGCGTCACGTATAGCTGCGTAATGCCGGCGGGCAGGACGGAACTTGACCGCATCCACACGCCGTCATGCCTTAATGGAGGACCCCTTGCACGTCGAGTGGAGCAGTTTTTAGCATG
>NZ_JBHDJA010000097.1:0-239 GCF_041877125.1 Arthrobacter sp. E44 | reverse complement strand
TGGGCCGTGCGTTGGAAGCCCGCTTTGAACGCCTTCGCCATCACCTTCAGCGACCGATTCCCGGCAGCTGAAAACTACTAAAGGAAACCGCCGGATACACCGTTAATGAGATAGTCCCGGCCCCGGACCTGATCGCGACCGCCCGCGCCCAGCGGTGGGAACCGGCCGAGGTCATCAAGGCCCTCTTCACGGAGGAAGCCGCCGGCCGGGCCCGGTCCATGCTCGCTTCCCGCCGCAAA
>NZ_JBHDJA010000096.1:0-242 GCF_041877125.1 Arthrobacter sp. E44 | reverse complement strand
ATCGCCAAGGATTTCGGGGTCTCACCTGCTGCCCTGCACCGCTGGATGAAGATTGCCGACAGAGAAGATGGCGTGCAGTCCGGGGCCGTGTCTGATGACGCCGCGAAGTTGCGGGAGGCCACGCCCAGCGGTGGGAACCGGCCGAGGTCATCAAGGCCCTCTTCACGGAGGAAGCCGCCGGCCGGGCCCGGTCCATGCTCGCTTCCCGCCGCAAAGCAGCCGGGTTCCCGACCGGGAAGACC
>NZ_JBHDJA010000095.1:0-242 GCF_041877125.1 Arthrobacter sp. E44 | reverse complement strand
TCCACTATGTGGTTCCCAACCAACAACCCCCAACACCACGGGTTAATGGCACGGAACCAACAACTACATACAACAACACCACCAATGTTGTAACCACAGTCTTCCCACCCCCGGCAACACCAGGGGTTCGGGTGAAAAGGTTACGGCGGTCATAGCGTGGGGGAAACGCCCGGTCCCATTCCGAACCCGGAAGCTAAGACCCACAGCGCCGATGGTACTGCACCCGGGAGGGTGTGGGAGAG
>NZ_JBHDJA010000094.1:0-242 GCF_041877125.1 Arthrobacter sp. E44 | reverse complement strand
GAACGTCATGGCAGGGAAACCAGAAACAAACAAACCCACCCGGCAACCCCCACAAACGAGAGCCACCACATGGTCCTGTTGTCTCAGGACCCAACAGTGTGCCAAACACTAAACCACCCGGAACCCCCGGCCCACCGTTCCAGAACCACCAGGGTTCGTACTAAAGAAGACCAAAAGACCAGACAGCCGCTATTTGTTGATATTCCACCCTTGAGCACCCGCCACGGAACAGTCGTCCGTGC
>NZ_JBHDJA010000093.1:0-242 GCF_041877125.1 Arthrobacter sp. E44 | reverse complement strand
CCCCCCCCCCCCCCCCCCCCCCCCCCCCCCCCCCCCCCCCCCCCCCCCCCCCCCCCCCCCCCCCCCCCCCCCCCCCCCCCCCCCCCCCCCCCCCCCCCCCCCCCCCCCCCCCCCCCCCCCCCCCCCCCCCCCCCCCCCCCCCCCCCCCCCCCCCCCCCCCCCCCCCCCCCCCCCCCCCCCCCCCCCCCCCCCCCCCCCCCCCCCCCCCCCCCCCCCCCCCCCCCCCCCCCCCCCCCCCCCCC
>NZ_JBHDJA010000092.1:0-243 GCF_041877125.1 Arthrobacter sp. E44 | reverse complement strand
GGGTTGCCAGGGGCTGGGCTGCGGTTTTGAGTTGGTCCGCGGCTTCGCGTTCTTTCTGGCTTGGCGGGATCAGGGAGGAGACCAGGAGCCCGGCGCCGAAGGCGATGAGTCCGGCGGCCAGCGGGTTGCCGGCGGTTTTGGCTTTGACCTGGTCCGGGGCGGCGCTGACGGTGTGGCCGGCGTCGGAGAGTTTGGCCGAGACGGTGTCGGTGGCCTGGTGCAGGCTGTCCCCGGCCGAGCTCA
>NZ_JBHDJA010000091.1:0-243 GCF_041877125.1 Arthrobacter sp. E44 | reverse complement strand
ACAAAGTCACCCCGTCCAACATCGTGCACCGCCAAACCGACAAAGTCCGCGATGCCGTGACCGGGGTGAAGGAGAAAATCATGGGAGCAGCAGACACCGCCACCACCAAGGTCCACGACACAACCTCCGCCGGCGCCGGACACACCAGCAACGCCATGAGCTCGGCCGGGGACAGCCTGCACCAGGCCACCGACACCGTCTCGGCCAAACTCTCCGACGCCGGCCACACCGTCAGCGCCGCCC
>NZ_JBHDJA010000090.1:0-243 GCF_041877125.1 Arthrobacter sp. E44 | reverse complement strand
GGGATGCCGCCCCGTCCGGTTACCGGGACCTTGATGGTGGCTCCGGGAGCGACTGGTCCGCTGGTGCCTCCGGTGCCGTTGCGCGTATCAAGCTGCCGGAACGGTGTCTGGGAGGAAAACGCGCCAGGGTCTACGGCGGTTCCAGCGATGTAGTAGCCGGAGGTGTCGGCGGTGAGGTGGACGGTGCCGTTGGAGTTGTTGGTCAGGGCGATGGTTCCGTCACTGCCGACGGGGGTGATGACG
>NZ_JBHDJA010000008.1:0-183408 GCF_041877125.1 Arthrobacter sp. E44 | reverse complement strand
GCATCCGGATGGGTGAAAAGCTTGAAACGGGCATGCTCGGCCTGAACGCCGGTGTCATCTCCAACGCGGCCGCACCCTTCGGCGGCGTCAAGCAGTCGGGCCTGGGACGTGAAGGCGGCCTCGAAGGCATCGAGGAATACCTCTACACCCAGTACATCGGCATCGCCGACCCCTACGCCGGCTAGCAGCGGCGGCGAAGTCACACCCCAAATCAAAGGGCTCTCCGGATCTGGCATCGTCGACTCAACGGGGCGCCTTGGGTGCCACTAGACACCGTCAGCAACCCGGGGAAGAGATGCCCGGATCGATGGACATCTCTGACATTCATCCCGGTGGATTTTTGTACTGCACGGCGCATTCTTTGTGCGTCCCCAAAGCGATATTGGGGATTCATTCAGCCACTGATAAGGGAATGGCGTACCGGGCACGCCCCGGACATCTTCGTTTTCGCGAACCTGGCATGCTGTCGACGCGGACCCTGGACGTTCCTGATGATCGAGCCGGTGTCTCCCGCTTGGCCACATCGACGGTCAGTGCGGAGACTGGGCGGCCCAGCCTGCATGCTCGAGTGCCTCTGCGGCTGCCCGTTCCGGAGTCAGGGTGCTGTCCCAGCGCGCCGCATCCAAGCGGGTGCCCGTGATTTCCGCGGAGGCATCCGAGGCCAGCCAGAGGAGCGGCTCGACCATCACTTCGGGCCGCAGCAATTGGCGGCGCACAGCCTCGGACACCCCTTCGGGGATCATGCCTGTGTCGGTGGCGCCGCCAGGCAGCAGGCCGTTGACTGTCACGCCCGAGTTGGCCAGGTCCTGTGCCCAGATTACGGTTTCGGATTCGAGCGCGGCCTTGGATGGGCCGTAGGGTGAAAAGCCGGCGCGACGCATGGTCTGATGGTTCATGGTGATGTTGATGATGCGGCCCCAATGCTGGTGCAGCATGTGTGGCACGGCCGCCTTGGCCATGAGGAACGGACCGTTGACGTTGGTGTCGACGATAGTGCGCCACGTCTCGCTATCGACTTCCCAGAACCGGGTGGGTTCGGTGAGGAAGGTCGCGCTCACGTATTTCATGCCGCGTCCGGCGTTGTTGACCAGGATGTGAAGCCCGCCGAAGGCAGCAAGCGTTCCGTCGACCAGGCGCCGGCAGTCGGCTTCCTGGGTTACGTCCGCTTGCAGTGCCAGTACGCGGCGGGTGCCGAGCACCACGTTGATTTCGTCAGCGACCCTTCGGATCTCGTCCGCTTCCCGCGCGGCCGAGATGACGACGCTTGCGCCGGCGTGGGCCAGGCCGAGCGCCATGGCATGCCCCAGCCCGCGTCCGCCGCCAGTAACGATGGCAACCTTGCCCTCTAACAATCCGGTGTTCATTCCTGCCTCCTGGATGTACTGCCGCGCTTGGGGTGCGGGCTACATCGTACCTCCCGAGTGTGGTACCCCTCGGCGCCACGTGGCGACTCATTTCGGATGCGCTGCACATGCTTAGCCCAGGCTAGAAATCTAAGGTGCTGCAGTTTCGCAGTTGTCCATGAGGCAAAGGCATTCCGGATCCAATTGCAAGACAGCTCACGGTTCGCATGCACCGACCTGCCCAGCCCAACAGTCGCCTCCATGGAGCGCCACCGCAGCGGATAACAGATCGCTTCTACCTGCCTGAATCGACCTCGGACCGGCCAGAGGTCGCCATTCCCTTTTCACCACGACCTGCTCGGCGCCCACCACCCGGCCAGCTTGCATAGCTTCCTGATCTACAGGCTTGAGTGGTCCAACTGCGTTGCGAGATTGAGTGCCCCCTACTATTCGCTTAAGAGCTGCGAAGTGGATAAGGCGGGCCTACTATTCAGGCGTGGAGCCGTACCAGCCCTGTGGGCCAAGTCCGGTACACAGAAAACGGCCCGGGCCCGGAGCCAGCCAGGACGGCGGCCGTCATCCAAAGGAGTCACCATGCCCGTAATTGCCAGCACCGAGGTCACCGGGCTCTCCCGCGACCAGTACTTCCAGGTGGCCGCTGCGCTCACCGACAAGTTGAAGGCAGCCCCCAGGATTCATGGGTCACTGTGCGTACGAGAACCAAGGGGTCATCAATGTGGTTGAAGTGTGGGCCAGCGCGGAAGACCACGATGCCTGGTTCGACGGGAGCGTTAGGCCCAACCTCTGACCGGGTGTCACCCCGCAGAAATTCGACGTCATGAATCTCGTGCTGCCCGACAGCCAGTAACCCTTACCTCCGGATGGCTTGGAAGGGAATTGGATGGAGAGCCCCACCCAGCCACTGCGATGACCCTCCTTAGGCTGCCAGAGCGGCATGCACGGATCGGAGAAGTCCGTTCAGCTCGCAGATCCAGGCGGAATTGATGATGGCGCGGACGTGGTTCGAGAAGGGCATCGCCGATCAGGCGACGGCCAACTTGCCTCGCTAGCATGGCCTCATCCAGCCCTGAAACTTCCGGCCGCTGGGTTCCTGCGACTGGCTCAACCGGTTCCGTCGATCCTCCTGCCAAGGGCTGCAGCTACATTGGTGAAGCTGCATACAGTCCGGGCAGGAGTTCGGGGTTTGCAGGCACAAAGACCGCAAAGACGATGAGCGCGGCACCGACGATTTTGCTTACTGTGCGACCGTGGCTCCAGGTCTTTTCCAGAAGAACGGTTACGGCGATGATAACCATCCAGGCCAGGTTTGATAGGCCGACCGCCGTCAGTACGACCATCAGGCCCCAACAGCACCCGATGCAGTATGCGCCGTGGTAGATACCCACACGTACGTCTCGAAATGGGCCGCGGTAGTTGGACGTGTGGAGGAGGAAAGAGATCGGTGAACGGCACTGCCGCAGGCAGTAGTCCTTGAGTGGTGTGAGTTGGTAAGCACCCGCGGCCGCGACTATCCCTGCGCCCACCCACGGCGCGACCGTGGGCGCCGCCGTTGCCAGTTGGGAGGCCAGCAGTGCAGCGACGAAAGCGGCAGTTCCGAAAAGCGCCCAGGACGCCAGGTACCCGATAACGAGTCCCGTGGTTCTTCCCGCTCTGACTATGGCACTTTGGGTCGTCCGGATCGATCGCAGGTACACGGTGGTCAGTGGTGCCAACGCAGGCAGCATCATTGCGGCCATCATGAGAGTCCACGTCGCGAGGAACCCGCCAAACTCAAGGCCCATTGTCCCGGGCCCGCCGGGCATGTCCCTGAGTCCCAGGATGGTGAAGTACCAGGCGGCGGAGGCACAACCAAGCAGCGCCAACAAGGCAGCTTGGCTGCGGACGGCTGGGTACGCGCGGCCGGGCACCTCAGGCGGACCAGGCGAAAGGAGCTGAGAAGGAGTTCTTTCCCGTGTTGTCCCAGGACAGGCCGAATATTTCCACGGTGGAGGCAGTTGCATGCCCTGCAGCCAAGGTGTCGGCGGGGAAGCCTACGCCGCTGACTTTGACGCCCGCACCAGTGGCATCTAATGGGGAAACAAAGTCCTCGACTTTGACGTTGATGGCATCATCTATCTGGACGCTATGCTCGCGGCCGTCATTGGCGTAAGTGATGGCGCGGGACTCTATGCCCAGCATTTCTCCGACCAGGGGACCAAGGCCCTCCATTGGTCCACCGAGTTGGCCGCCGAAGACCGCGCCAAGGGCGTCAGCCTGTTCCTGTGAAGCCGCTGAATCCATCAGCACGCCCATTCGCCAGCCACCGTCGCTCATTAGGGCTGGAGCATCGGCGACGACGGCGACGTTCAGGCCGCTGACGTCGACACCATTGACATCGCCCCTGTCGACGTGGAACGCCAACATGACGTTGCAGCGGTCCCTAGTGCCGGGCTCAGTAAGACCGGAGGTCGAGCACGGGCAGATCATGTTGCAGTTGCAGTTTTCGAAGTACGTGCCTTCAAGTTGCCATGCCATCAGAGTGCCTTCCAAAGGTGGGCCCCCGGAACTCCACAGCGGCAAAGTACTCCCGCCGATACCGCTCGTCAATACCCGTTTGAGGTGGTGAACTACCCTTTCTTGGAGGTGGCCCTTGGGTCTATGGACATATTTAACGTCGAGTCGACTGATAGGGAAGAGGGTGGGACTTATCGCTTGGCCCGGTGTCCGTTCAGGGAGGAGCATTCATCATTCCCGGCGTCCTAGAATGGCCCGAAGGCTTGATCCCGCATTATTGACCGGAAGGTTCATCACTGTGAGTCATGAAAATGTAACGCCGGCGGCCACCACTGCGGCCCGCACCCTGTTCCGTGCCGCACTTGGTGGTGTGCTCGTCGCGCACGGGTCGCAGAAACTCTTCGGATGGTTCGGCGGCGGCGGTATCGAGGAGACGAGCAAGGGCATGGATGCCATGGGCTTCCGCCCTGCGAGGACCAGTGCCATGTTGGCTGGTCTCGGGGAAGCGGGCGCCGGATTGGCGCTTGCTCTGGGTTTCGCCACGCCGGCGGCGGGAGCGGCCGCCGCCACGACCATGGGGGTCGCTGCCAGCGTGCACGCGCCGAACGGCTTCTTCGCTATGGACGGAGGCCTGGAATATCCGGCAGTGCTCGGGCTGGCGGCCACGTCCTTCGCGATCGGGGGACCAGGGCGGGTTTCCCTGGATGCCCTCACTGGTCATGTTCTGGACAGGCCGTGGATGCGCGCAGTCGCCGTTACTGCCATACCGGTGGCTATCGGTATCCAGATCTACCGTCGCCGCCAGGCCCTTGCTGCAGACACAACGCCTGCATCGACCGCCACCGCGGCCGACGACGAATCGCCTTTACCGGCTTGATCGACGTCGGGCTGCCCGGACCGTCACAATAACCACTATGGCGTGGGCGTTGCCTCCAATATGGCCACTTCCGTTCGAGGAAAATGGAGCTGAACGAAAAGGAAGTGTGGACACTGTCCACACTCTTCGTCTCGGTCTGCCTGGTGATCACTCGAACTGTCCCAGATTCTGTATGCTTTCGCGGGTTCCCAGCGTTTGTAAGGGCTGGAATGTAGTGGGAGAACCCGTTAGGGGGACAGGATCAGGTCAAGCACTGCCGGGAAGCTGGTGACACCGTCTTCTGCCATGAAGTGTCCGGCTTCGGGGTGGACCTGCAGCCGTGCCTGAAGGCGCCTGGCGAGCTTATCCGACGCTTCCGGTGGAACGAAAGGGTCCGTTTCTGAGCGGATGACCGTCCGCTTGCGAATGCTCTCTGCCAGGCCTTCGACCTCCACCCCTGTTGCGAGGTATCGATTAAGTTCCGGCAAGGCGTCGAGCGGTTCGATGAAGCCGGCTACCAGGACGAGTCCGCCCAGCTGCCACGGCTGCGGGAGGACTGCCAGGACCCGCAGTACGGTGATCACCCCTAGAGAGTGGGCTACCATCACCGTTCCCGCATCCGGCACCCCAAGTGCACTACCTACAGCGTTCTCCCATGCTGTTGTCTCCGGATCGTCCGGGGCAGGGAGCGGAACAACCGTGACGTCCACGCCGGCGGACTGCAGTTCGCGCTGAAGCCAGGGAAACCAGTTCGCGTCCGGCGCCGACTCGTAGCCATGGACGATGACAACACGCTGGATGAGCTCGGCTGGAATCGCTTCTGCATCCATTAGACAGACCCTACCAGCGAGCCCATAAAGCCCTTGGTCATCCGCTCGGCGGCCAGGTTCCCGCTACTACAAGCCGGTCGCCAGCCGGCATCACCAGGCCGACGCCGGGGAGGGAGGGCTCCGCGCACATGGGACTCATCCAACTTCACCCGTCACCGCCTTCAACCCTAAGCATCTCTGTGGGCTTGCCCGTTCCCCAGCGATTGCCCCTCAGTATCCAACGATTTCGTGCGGGACGTACGGATTTTCAAGTTCTGTCTTTTCCTCCGGTGTGAGCGTTAGCTCGAGGGAACTCAGAGCGTCGTGCAGGTGTTGTGGCTTGCTGGCACCGACAATAGGCGCGCTGACCACACTGTTGGAGCGGACCCAGGCCAGGGCCACTTGGGCGCGCGGGACCCCTCGGCGTTCGGCGATGACGCGCACGGCGTCGGCGACGGCTCGGTCGCCGCTCTCGGCACTGTAGAGCGTCTTGCCGAACTCGTCCTTCTCCGAACGGTTGGTTTTCTCGTCCCAGTCCCGGGTCAGTTTGCCGCGTGCCAGCGGACTCCACGGCAGGACCCCGATCTTTTGGTCGGCGCAGAGGGGGAACATTTCGCGTTCCTCCTCCCGGTACACGAGGTTGTAGTGGTCCTGCATCGTCACAAAGCGGGTCCAGCCATTGATCTGCTGCAGATACAGGGCCTTGCTGAATTGCCATGCGGCCATCGAGGAAGCCCCGATGTAGCGGACTTTGCCGGCCTTGACGACGTCATGCAGGGCTTCAAGCGTTTCCTCAATGGGCGTGGCGGGATCCCAACGGTGAATCTGGTATAGATCCACATAGTCCGTTCCCAACCGGGTCAGGCTGGCGTCGAGCTCCGCGAAAATGGCCTTGCGTGAGAGCCCGCGGCCGTTCGGGCCGGGTCGCATCACCCCGTGGACCTTTGTGGCAATCACGATTTCCTCCCGGCGGGCGAAGTCGGCCAGCGCCTTGCCCACTATTTCCTCGCTGCTGCCGTTGGAGTAGACGTTCGCGGTGTCGAAGAAATTGATGCCGGCATCCACGGCTTGGCGGATCAGCGGCCGGCTCTCACTTTCAGGCAGCGTCCACGGATGTGGACCCCGCGCGGGATCCCCGTACGTCATACACCCCAGTGCCAGCGGCGAGATGTCCATGCCCGTGTTGCCGAGCTTTATGTAATCCATGTTCTTCCTCCGCCTTCCAGTCCCGGGCGCAGCTGCACCCCCTGCCCCCACGCTATGCGACGAACAACCCCTTGTGGGCGTTTGTATGGCGACACTATCGATCTCGCGTGTCGCTCGTTGTCGCGGGCAGACGAGATTCCGTTGAGGTTGGAAAAGCTACCTTGCGCATAGCCCCGGCAGACCTCACCGATGCCGGTCTCTGCCTACACCTACGACAAGCTCACTGCGGCAAAACCGCTGGCCCACCCGCGGAGGCACCTCCTGGCCCCGAGGGGATGGGTCGACCCGGAGGGCGACAAAACGTACACCGGAAAGACCCAGGGACGTCAATATGTGGTGTCGCTGGACAGGCAGGGCAAGGAAGGCCCGGCTTCTGCCGTGGACCTTCCTTGCCCTGCCGACATTCTTCCTTGCCTTACCTGATGTTGTGCTTCGTGCCGTCTCCTTCGGTGCTTGCGCTGACGGACGCGGTTCCGTCCAGGGGGCCGGCGGCGGGGTTGGCGCCGGTGGTGGCGGAGAGGCGGGCCTTCCGGGTGGCGGGGCCGAAAACTGCCAGGGCGACTGCGCCGAACAGCCAGGTGCCGGCGATGAAAAAGAAGACGCTCTGGTAGCCGCTGCCGTTGTAGAGGGCGGCGATGATCAGCGGCCCGGCGGCGTTGGAGAGGCGTCCCAGGCCGTAGGAGATTCCGGTGCCCATCGAGCGGCCGTTTGTGTCGAAGAGCTCGGGGGAGTAGGCGTAGGCCAGGGCCGTGTAGCCGCGTTCGAACAGGTTAACCAGGAAGCCGAACAGGACGATGAGGACGGGGTTGAACGTGAGCCCGTAGAGCAGGCCACAGACGGCGATGATGCTGCCGAAGACCACCAGGCACCATTTTCGCTCGAACCGGTCCGTGACCAGGGATGCGAGGTAGGAGCCCAGGGGCGCGCCGATGGTGGTCAGTGCCACGTAAAAGATGGAGTTCTCGACGCTGAAGCCTTCCTTGGCCAGGAGGGTGGGAGCCCAGCTGGAGTAGCCAAAGAAGCCGATGGTCTGGGTGACCCAGAGGATGGTCAGCAGGGCGGTGGGTGCGAGGTATTTCTTCTGCAGCAGGAGCGTCAGGGGTGCCTTGGTGGCCATGGGGGTTTCAACAGCTGCGGCCGGTTCGGGAAGAGCGCCCTTTTCCGCGCTCACGGTGGCCTCAATCTCGTTCAGGATGGCATCGGCTTTGGCGTAGTCGCCCTTGTTTTCGTACCAGCGCGGGGACTCCTTGAGGCGCCGGGTGAACAGGATGAAGAGGATGCCCAGCGCGCCCCAGATGTAGACGAGGCGCCAGGACCAGTCCGAGAGGGGGACCACGAGGCTGGCGATGAGGTTGGTGGCCGGGGTGCCGCAGATGCCGATGACGATCGCGTACGCCTGGTACTTGCCGCGCTTGGCCGCGGGGAACAGTTCGTTGACGTAGATGACGGCCACCACCGTCATCGCGGAGAGGCCAGCCGATGTCAGGACCCGGAAGACGCCAAGGGACACGATGTCCCAGGAGAAGGCCGCGATGAGGGAGAACGATGCGTACCAGAGCGTGGTGATCACCAGGGCGTTCTTGCGTCCCCAGCGGTCGGCCATCCAGCTGGCGATGAGCGAGCCGAAGAACATACCGACAAAGGACGCCGAGGTCACGTATGCCACCTGGTTGACGGTGACGCCCCACAGCTTGATCAGCTTGGGAACCGTGGTGGCGAAGCTGTTGATGTCTGCGAACTCGAAGAAGTAGGCGAATGAGACGGCCACCAGGGCGATCTTGTGGAACTTGGAGATGGGCAACCGGTCCAGGCGGTTGGCGGCGTTGGAATGCGTCATTGGAATCCTAGGGGCAAAGGTTGGGGGAAGCTTGGGCGGTGACTAGGCGTTTTCGCCGGGCCAGTACAGGCTCATGGGGTTGTTGACCAGCAGCTTGTGCTGCAGCTCGGAGGTGATGGCCACATGGGGGATGAAGTCCACCAGCAGCCCGTCATCGGGCATGTGGTCGGTGAGGTTCGGGTGGGGCCAGTCGGTTCCCCAGATCACCCGGTCAGGGAATTCCTCGACGACGGTCCGGCCGAAGGCCACCACGTCACGGTATGCGTGCGTCTCGCCATCCAAGGCGGGTGGCCCGGAAACGCTGAGCCGTTCGGGGCAGCTGACCTTGACCCAGACGTCGTTGTTTTCGACGAAGTGCAGGAAGCGGCCGAACTCCGGGCCGGTGGCGGGCTTGGTGACGTCCGGGCGGCCCATGTGGTCCACCACCAGCGGCGTGGGCAGGGATCCGAAGAACCCTTCCAGGCCCTCGAGGTCCTGGCCTTCGAAGTAGATGACCACGTGCCAGCCCAGCGGGGCGATCCTGCGGGCAATTTCCGCCAGTTCCTCCTGCGGCGCCGCGTTCACCAGGCGCTTCAGGAAGTTGAACCGGACGCCCCGCACGCCGGCGGCGTCGAGCCGCTGCAACTCGGCGTCGCTGATGTCCGGCCGTACCGTGGCCACGCCGCGGGCACGACCCCCCGCGGCCTCGACTGCGTCCACCATGGCGCTGTTGTCCGCTCCATGGCAGGTGGCCTGCACGATGACGTTGCGGCTCACTCCCAGGTGGTCGCGCAGTGCGAACAGTTGGTCTTTGCCGGCGTCGCAAGGGGTGTATTTCCGTTCAGGCGCGAAGGGGAATTCTGCGCCTGGGCCGAAGACGTGGCAGTGCGCGTCCACTGCTCCTGCGGGAAGTTTGAAGCGGGGCGTGGACGGGATGCTGTACCAGTCGAGCCAGCCCGGTGTCTTGGTGAAGGCGGTTTCCATGGGGTTCCTTTGGGTGGCTTCAGTCGACATACCGGAGTCCGGCAGCTTCGAGGGGGCGGCGCATGTTGTAGATGTCGAGTCCGAGTTCCCCGTTGGCGAAGCGTTGGCGCTTGGCATCTTCGTTGTCCTCCCGCCTGCGGGCGGCTTCGGCCACTTCGGCTGCGCGTGCGGCGGGGACCACCACGACGCCGTCGACGTCGGCAATCACCACGTCCCCCGGGTTGACCAGGGCGTTGGCACAGACGACGGGGATGTTGACGGATCCGAGGGTGGCTTTGACGGTGCCTTTGGAATTGATGGCGCGGCTGAAGACGGGGAAGTCCATGTCCTGGAGCGTGGCGACGTCGCGGCAGCCGCCGTCGATGATCAGGCCCTTCGCGCCGCGGGCCTGCAGGGAGGTGGCGAGCAGGTCGCCGAAGAAGCCGTCTTCGCTTTCGGTGGTGCAGGCTGCGACGACGACGTCGCCGGGTTGGACCTGTTCGGCAACGACGTGCATCATCCAGTTGTCCCCGGGCTGGAGCAGGACGGTGACGGCGGTGCCGCACATCGCGGCGCCGGGGTAGACGGGGCGGATGTAGGGGCGCATGAGGCCCAGGCGGCCCATGGCTTCGTGGATGGTGCTGACGCCAAACGCTGAGAGGGCTTTGACATCCTGTTCGGCTGCGCGGGTGATGCCGGTGTGGACAACTCCGAGTTCCTGCATTTGTGGCTCCTGGGGCTTAGCGGCCCTGCTGTTTGAGCAGGGCGTTGAGGCGGGGGTAGACGGTGCGGGCGTTGAGTTCCTGGATGGCGGCCTGGTCCGCTTCAGTCAGTCCCGCTGCGTCGATGTAACGGTGGGTGTCGTCGAAGTTGTGCCCCGTGCATGGATCGATGTCGCGGACGGCGCCGATCATTTCGGACGCGAACACGATGTTCTTGGTGGGCATGACGTTCAGGAGCAGGTCGATGCCGGGCTGGTGGTACACGCAGGTGTCGAAGAAGACATTGTCCAGCAGGTGTTCTTCCAGGGCGGGCTTGCCCAGTGCCATGGCCAGGCCGCGGAAGCGGCCCCAGTGGTAGGGGGCCGCGCCGCCGCCGTGGGGGATGACGAGCTTCAGGGTGGGGAAGTCCGCGAACAGGTTTCCCTGGATGAGCTGCATGACTGCGGTGGTGTCAGCGTTGAGATAGTGCGCGCCGGTGGTGTGGAAGGCGGGGTTGATGCTGGTGCTCACGTGGACCATGGCAGGGATGTCGTACTCGACCATTTTCTCGTAGATCGGGTACCAGTACCGGTCCGTGAGCGGCGGTGCTGTCCAGTGGCCCCCGGAGGGGTCCGGGTTCAGGTTTAGCGCGACGGCACCGTATTCCTCCACGCAGCGCGTGAGCTCGGGGAGGCAGGTGGCCGGGTCCACGCCGGGGGACTGGGGAAGCATCGCGGCAGGGACGAAGCGTTCGGGGTAGAGCCGGCTGACCCGGTAGCAGAGCTCGTTGCAGATCGCCGCCCACTCGGCGGAGGTTTCGAAGGAGCCGATGTGGTGGGCCATGAAGGACGCGCGGGGCGAGAAGACGGTGAGGTCGATGCCGCGTTCATCCATGAGCCGCAGCTGGTTCGCTTCGATGCTTTCGCGCAGGTCGTCGTCGGAAATCTTCAGCTCAGCGGGGGTCGGTGCCAAGGCAGGGTCCTGCAGTGCCGCGACCTGCCGGTCGCGCCAGTCGCCAAGGGCCGTGGGGGCCGTGGTGTAGTGGCCGTGGATATCGATGATCACAGTTGGTGCTCCTGGGAGGAAGGCGCTGAAGGCTCGTTAGTGGCGGGGTTCCAGCGACCGCGGGGGACCATGACATCCCCGGCCATGATCAGCCGCGCGGTGCGGATCAGCGCGGATTTGACCACTCGGGTGGGGTCACGGGGGTCCAGGCCGAGCTGGACGGTGAATTCGCCACTGGGATGTTCCACCGACACCGTAAGGTCCGTCCCGTCCGGCAGGAATGCGACGTCGTGCGCCACAGTCCCCTTCAAGGTCGCGGCGGTTGCGGCGGTCACCGCCGCCAGTACCCCGATGGATTCGTGGCAGACGTGCGGGATGAAGCTGCGCGTGTTGATCGCCCCGCCCGCGGTGGGCGGGGAAACGAGCGTCATCTTCGGGTAGTTCCTCTCCGCCACGTCCCCCAGGCCCATGAGCTTCCCGCAGGTCAGGCGCAGGTCCTCGAGGCGTCCCTTGAGTTCGGCGTCCTTGTTAAGGTCGACGGCGGCCTCGCGGCCCGTGCGGCCCAGGTCGCCGGCGTTGATAATCACCAGGGGCTGCCCGTTGTCGATGCAGGTGACATCGACGGGTCCGACGCCGGGGAGGTCCACGGTGTCGCGGAGGTTGCCGGTGGGCAGGAGAGAGTCGCAGACGGAACCGGCGGTGTCCAGGAAGTTGATGGTCACCGGCGCCGCGCTGCCGGGGACGCCGTCGATCCTGGCGTCCCCTTCATAGTCGACATACCGGCCGTCCGGGCCCAAGGGCGTTTGGACGGTGATCTCGGCGACCATATTCGTGTTCAAGGTGAGGACGCGCGCCGTGGTGGTGTCGCCGTCGGGCGTTAAAAGTCCAGACTCGATCGCGAAGGGGAGCGCTGCTGCGAGCATGTTTCCGCAGTTCGGAGTCGTGTCCACGGTGTCGGTGGTGGGCTGGAGCTGCGCGAACAGGAACTCCAGGTCCACGCCGTCGCGTCCACTGACCGAGACGATCCCGGCCTTGCTGGTCAGCGGGTGGGCGCCGCCCAGCCCGTCAATCTGCCGGGGATCCGGGGAACCCATGGCAGCCAACAGAATGGCGTCCCTGGTTGGGATATCGGTGGGCAGGTCACTGGCCCGGAAGAACGGGCCCTTGGACGTCCCGCCCCGCATCAACCAGCACGGCACTGCAAACTGGCCGCCGGCGGGGCGTGGCCCAGCAGGATCCTGGCGGCTGGAGTCCAACGCGGGGGAGTCCGCAGCGGCCGCAGCAGAAATGGCCTTGTCCATGGTTTGTCCTTTGAAGGTCCGGGAGGGCGCACTTGGAACCGCGCCGTCGCCTCAAGTGAACCAAGTTACATTCAGGATTGTCAACAATTTCTTGTACATTTATGTTGACCGTTGATTGCGCTCTCACTGTTACCCCGGGGAGCGACCTACTGCGGCATGATTGTTCCATGACTGAATTTGGCGCGGTCCGGGTGCACGACGCTGTGCTGCGCCATGTAGAGGAGAGCCTGCGCTCAGGGGCGATCAAGATCGGTGACAGACTGCCTGGCGAACGTGCCCTGGCGGAGCAGTTCGGGATTTCACGCGCGTCCGTGCGGAACGCTATCCGGTCACTTGAAGTGATGGGCGTTGTCCGTTCCTCGACGGGGTCGGGGCCAAACTCAGGCACTGTTGTGGTCTCGAACCCATCGCATGCCCTGGGCGGAGCCCTGCGCATGCACGTTGCGAGCCAGCAGCTTCCCCTCAAGGACATCGTGGAGGCGCGGATCATGACTGAGACGTGGGCGCTTGAGCATGCCGCTGCCGTTTCGTGGACTCCTGAGCAGCTCGATGACGCGCGGCTGCTGCTTGAGGCGATGGACGATGAAGGGTTGCCTTCTGAAATCTTCACCCTCCTGGACGCCCAGTTCCATGTCGCCCTCAGTGCATTGGCAGGCAACGTCGTCGTGAGCACGATGATGGAGTCGATGCGCGAGGCGATCCGCGACTATATCAGCGAGGCAGCGGCGCGGCAGGGGGCATGGGAGGAAGTGGTTCACGTCCTTCGGGCACACCACCACGGTATCTTCGATGCTGTTGAGGCACGGGACGGGGCGGTGGCGGCCCGTCTCGTCCGTGAACACATCGACTGGTTCTACGGTCAGGCCCTGTAAGCCCGGACACGCGCCAGCCGCCGGACACTTTCTCTCCGGCGGCTGGAAGCGTTGGGTAGTCGGATTGCCTTAGGACACTTGTGCTGTGAGCCCCACGGCCTGGATCGCCTTGGATGCTGCGGTCTCGTCGTTGTCGGAGCTGTCGCCGCTGATTCCGACGGCACCGTGGATTTCGCCGTCGCTGCCGCGGACGAGTACTCCGCCGGGCACCGGGATGAGACGCCCGCCGATGGCAGCAGCTGCGGCCGCAATGAAGTAGGCCTGCTGCTCGGCCCGTTCCATGAGGGCCCGTGACCCCATGCCGAGGGCGAGGGCTCCATATGCCTTGCCGTGGGCAATTTCGAAGCGGTTGTTCGAAGCGCCGTCCTGCCGGGCGGCGGCGATAACGTGTCCTCCCGGATCGAGCACGACGACGGTCAGCGGCTTGAAGCCGTGCTGCTGCCCTGTTGCGAGTGCCTCGGCGATGATGGATTGGGCGGTGTCGAGGTTAAGGCTCAAGATGCGCTCCTGGCAAGGTCGGTGGTGTGTTTCTGCGCTTCGCGGCGGCGGTGGAGGATTGGTTCGGTGTACCCGGAGGGCTGGGCAGTGCCCGTGAGCACGAGCTCCCGGGCGGCCAGGAAGGCTTCGGTGTCGAATGACGGCGATAGCGGCAGGTAATCCGGATCAGCGGCATTCTGTTCGTCCACCACCTCCGCCATGCGCCGCAGCGAATCCTCCACTTGCTCCGCGGTGATAACGCCGTGGAGGAGCCAGTTGGAAATGTGCTGGGAGCTGATCCGGCAGGTGGCGCGGTCCTCCATCAACGCCGTGCCGTGAATGTCCGGGACCTTGGAGCAGCCGATGCCGGCGTTGACCCAGCGGACGACATAGCCCAGGGTGCTCTGGATGTTGTTGTCCAGTTCGCTGCGCCGGGCATCTTCGTCCCAGCCTGCCGGATCTCCCACCGGGATGGTGAGCAGTTGCCGCAGGGTGGAGCGGCGCGCTTGGCCAAGCTGTGCCTGCTGGGCATCTACGTCGACCTGGTGGTAGTGGATGACGTGCAGTGTCGCCGCGGTCGGGGATGGGACCCAGGCACAGTCGGCGCCGGCAAGGGGATGGGCAACCTTTTGCTCCAGCATGTCCGCCAGGTTGTCCGGCGCGGCCCACATGCCTTTGCCGATCTGCGCCCGGCCGGCAAAACCGCATTCGAGTCCGATGTCCACGTTGGCGTCTTCGTAGGCTTTGATCCAGCTGGTGGAGCGCATGTCAGCCTTGCGGACCATCGGTCCGGCGAACATCGACGTGTGGATCTCATCTCCGGTCCGGTCCAGGAATCCGGTGTTGATGAACGCCACCCGGTCCCGGGCCTCCCAGATGCACGCCTTGAGGTTCGCGGAGGTGCGGCGCTCTTCGTCCATAATGCCGATCTTGAGGGTCAGCGGGTCCAGGCCCAGGACGGATTCCACCTTTGTGAGCAGCGCGCAGGCAACGGCTACTTCATGGGGCCCGTGCATCTTGGGCTTGACGATGTAGGCCGACCCGGTCCGGGAGTTGCTCCCCGCGTTGGGTCCGCGCAGGTCGTGCACAGAGCCAAGGCCGGTGAAGAGAGCGTCAAGGATCTCCTCGGGTACCGGGTTGCCGGCTGCGTCCAGGACGGCGTCACTGGTCATCAAATGACCCACCTGGCGGATAAGCAGCAAGGAGCGGCCGGGCAGCGTCAGCTCCGATCCGTCCGGTGCCGTGTAGACGCGATCGGGGTTGAGCCGGCGCGCGAAGGTCTTGCCGCCCTTCTCGACGTCAGCGGTCAACGTTCCCTGCATGAGGCGGAGCCAGTTCCGGTAGCCTTCCACCTTGTCTTCGGCGTCCACTGCCGCCACCGAGTCCTCGAGGTCCATGATTGTGGTGACGGCCGACTCCAGGACAATGTCCTTCACGCCTGCCTGGTCGCCGGCTCCGATGGGATGGTTCCGGTCGATCTGGATTTCAATATGCAGACCGTGGTGCACCAGCAGCACGGCGTCCGGTTCCGCTGAGGTTCCTCGGTAACCTGCGAACTGTGAAGGTTCGGTGAGGCCGGTGGTGCCCTCGGCATTTTCGGCAACCAGGGCGCCGTTGACCACGCGGTACGCCGTCACGTCGGCGTGGGAGCCGGACGCTAGAGGAGTGTGTTCGTCGAGGAACTGCCGGCCGATGGCCACGACGGCAGCACCCCGGACGGGGTTATAGGCGCCGCTGCGCTCACGCCCTTCCGCCTCATCGATCACGTCTGTGCCGTAGAGCGCGTCATAGAGGGAACCCCAACGGGCGTTGGCGGCGTTGGTGGCGAAGCGCGCGTTCAACAGCGGTACGACCAGCTGAGGGCCGGAGACTGTGGCGATCTCCGGGTCCACGCGTTCCGTGGTGATACTGAAGTCCGTCGGTTCCTCCGCGAGGTAGCCGATCGAACGGAGGAAGGCCTCGTACGCCTCAGGATCGCCCGGACCTGCGTGGGTGCGGTGAAACTCGTCGATCTGCTCCTGCAACCGGTCACGGGTTGCCAGCAATTCCCGCACCTGCGGGGAGAACTCCTCAATCACCGATGCTGCCCCAGCCCAGAACGCCTCCTCCTCGATCCCGGTGCCGGGGAGTGCCTCATCCCGGACGAAGGCATAAAAGCCTCCGGCGACGGTGAGTCCATTTGTCTTCACATGCGACGACATACTGCTTGCTCCTTATAAAGGGGTTCGGTGTTATGAAAATTTCTATTTTTGAACACGGGGCTTCGTCGCCCTGTTTCAGATGGCTTTGCCGGGGTTGAGGATTCCTGCCGGGTCGATGACGTCCTTGATTGCCTGCTGAAGGGAGCGGGACGTTTCGCCGATTTCCTCCCCGACCCATTCCCGTTTCAGCAGTCCCACCCCGTGTTCGCCTGTCAGGGTTCCGCCCAGCCGCTGGGCGAGGTGGAACATTTCCCCGAGCGCGGCCTTTGCAGGGCCCTCGGTGATTGGCTCGTGGGGGTCGACGACGAGCATGGGGTGGAGGTTCCCGTCAGCTGCGTGGGCGACGCTGAAGATCCGCACCCCGGTACGGGACGCAATGTCCTCGAGTCCGGCGAAGGCATCGGCGAGCCGGTCCCGCGGGACGGCGATGTCACCGATCGATACGCGCCCGAGCTTTTCGAGGGCCGGGATGGCGTCGCGCCGGGCCTTGACCAGGGCTGCGGCCTCAGCGGCATCGGCGGCGCGGTGGACCGACGTGGCGAATGGACTGATCGCCTGGACGATCTCGTCGAGCTCGAGGTGGGCGCCGTAGCCATCTGTCTGGGCGAGGAGGAAGGCGCCGCCGAGCTCGCGGTGCCTGGTGCCCTCAGCCAGGTCGACGGCTTCAAGGGTGGGGCCGTCCATCAGTTCGAGGATCGAGGGCTGGATGCGTGCAGCAGTGATGGCGGAGGCGGCGCGGCCGGCTGCCTCGATGTCGGCGAAGTAGGCTGCGAGGGTCTCCGTTCGCACGGGCCTCGGCCGCAGGCGAAGGGTGGCCTCTACCACCACGCCCAGGGTTCCCTCGGAGCCGATGAAGAGGGCGTTGAGGTCATAGCCGGTGACGCCCTTGATCGTCTTCCTGCCGGTGCGCAGGATGCGCCCATCGGCCAGGACAATGGTCAGCCCGAGTACCGATTCACGGGTCACTCCGTACTTCGCGCACCACATGCCCCCCGCGTTCGTGGCAATGTTTCCGCCAATGGAGCATATTGCGGTGCTCGCCGGGTCGGGTGCATAGAAGAGCCCGTGCCGGGCGGCCGCGGCATTGACCTCGGCGTTGAGCACTCCAGGTTCGACGACGGCAATCATTTCCACCGGGTCGATGGACAGAATACGGTTCATGCGGGAGACGTCGAGCACGATCTCGCCCGCACGCGCGCTGGCCCCTGCGGCCAGGCCGGTCCCTGCTCCGCGCGGGACTACGGGGACCTGCGCGGCGTGGGCGAGGCGCAGCAATTCGACGACGTCGTCAACGCTTTGGGCGATAACCACCCCGTCCGGAACTGTGGCGGGGACGTAGCCGGAGCGGTCCGTGGCCGCGGCTTGGCGCGCCTCGGCATCCGTGGTCGCCCTTGGGTGCGCTGCCAGCACGGCAGCAGTGGGCGAGGGGCTGGCCGCTGCGTGCGGAGCGGGGGTCGAGGCTGTCTTAACGGTCATGATGGGCCTTCCGGTCGTTATGCAGGGGATGGAATTGGTGCCGTGCGGTTGCTCACGGGACCATCCATGCGAGGACGTTGGTCTGGAGCAGGACTAGGACGGTAAGGAGTGCCAGCAGGCCGATGCTCCAGCCCAGGAGCCGGCGGAACAGCGTGCTTTCGAGCCCTTCGATCCCGACGGCGGCCGCGGCCACGGCGAGGTTCTGCAGGGAGAGCATCTTGCCCAGGACGCCGGCGGAGGAGTTGGTGGCGGCCATCAGCACCGGCGAGAGGCCGGCATGCGAGGCAGCAGTCACTTGGAGCTGTCCGAACAATGAGTTCGACGAGGTGTCCGAGCCGGTGAGCGCAACGCCGATCCAGCCCAGCACTGGAGAGAGCACTGCGAAGAGCCCGCCGGTCGAGGCGAGGGCGACGCCGAGGGTTGCGGTTTCACCCGAGAGGTTCATGACGAACGAAAGGGCCAGCACGGAGCATACGGTCAGGATCGTCCACCGGAGCATGGCCAGCGTTTTGATGTAGATCTTCACGCCTGCACCGAATGGAATCCGGTAAAGGGCGAGCGTGATAAGACCAGAGATGAGCAGGAGCGTGCCGGTGGCCTTGAGGTGGTCGAAACGCATGGTCTGCGACGAGACCGGCTTGCCGTTCTCGCCGAGGACGTCGAGCCCCGGCCAGCTGAACGAAAAGCCGCCGCCGGCAGTCAGCCAGGACTTGACTGCCGGTATCTGGGAGACGGAGAACACCGCGATGATGATGAGGTAGGGTGCTACCGCCATCCAGATCTCCCGGGGCAAGGGGCGGGTGGAAACACCCTGTTCCCCTGCTGACCCTCGAGGCAACTGGCCGGGCCGTCCCGTTCCACCGGCCATTCCGCCGTCGACCACTGACGCTCCTGCCCGCCCGGCCACGGCCGCCGTCCCAGCGCCCAGCGCGCTGAATTCGGGTTCCCCCTCCACGGCCGCAGAATCGGCCGTCATTGTCTGGGCGGGCTTCCACACCCGGAGCAGAAGCAGGACAGCTGCGATGGCAAAGATACCGGCGAGGACGTCCGTGAGTTCGACAGTGAAGTAGTTCGAGGTAAGGAACTGAGCGATGGCGAATACTGTTCCCCCGACAACTGCGGCGGGCCACGTCTGGCGGACGCCGCGTTTACCGTCCACGATGAACACCAGCAGAAGCGGGACAATGAGCGCCAGGAACGGAGTCTGCCGGCCGGCCATGGACGAAACGGTTGCAAGCGGGATTCCGGTGACGCCACTGAGGGCAATCACGGGAGAGCCCATGGCGCCGAAGGCCACGGGTGCGGTGTTGGCCAGGAGCGAGACGGCTGCGGACTTGAGGGGCCTCATACCCGCTGCCATCAGCATGCCCGAAGTGATCGCCACGGGCGCGCCGAACCCTGCCAGGGCCTCCAGAAGCGCGCCGAAGCAGAATGCGATCAGGATTGTCAGGATGCGAAGGTCGCTTGAAACGGACCGGATTGTCGCTCCCAGCACTTCAAACCACCGGGTTTCAGTTGTGAGCTTATAGACCCACAAGGCGTTGATCAGGATCCACAGGATCGGGAAAAAGCCATAGAAAGCACCCTCGGCAGTCGCGCTGAGGGCTTGGCCGACGGGCATCCGCCATACGGTGACAGCCAGCACGATGGAAAGGGCGAGGCTCGCAACAGCAGCCTTCCAGGCCTTGGTCCTGAAAACGCCGAGAAGGATGAACAGAAGGATGAGAGGAAGGGCCGCGAGTACTGCCCCAAGGACCAGCGATCCCAGAGGATCGACAACCTGGTGGAACGTTGTCACAAAAGACTCCTTTGTCTGCAACAAAATGAAAGAGGGTTTCCGCTAAATGGAAAGTGAGAGGCGCGGTTTGAATACTATGCCCCACGTCACAACGCGGTCAATGGTTTTTGGTGTGGTTCATCCACAGTGGTAAGTCCACATCGATCCCATCGGTCCCTGGCTGTCTGCAGTAGCAAATAGGAACCGCCTTACTGCTGAAGTGAAGTAGCCAACGCGACAGGGTGACGGCTGCTTGTAGCCATCGCGCCAAAGTTCATCCGCGATGTCGTGGCTTTGCTACAAAAAGGCCGTGGGCGGTGCTGTGTAGCCTTCTTCGGAGAAGGCCGCCGCCAAGGACCACAGGAGGAACCATGAGCCAACCGACGACACGAACCTCGGCAGCCAGCCGCCCCGCCGAGGAAGGGCCGGGCACGCCGCGTCGGTTGCGGGACGCTCAGTCTCTGGCCCTTATTTCTGTGTTCGCCGCCCTGATCGCAGCCTCTGCGATCGTCCCGGGCATCCCCGTGGGAGGTTTCGGGGTGCCTATCACGCTGCAGACTCTGGCTATCATGGTGACCGGCCTCGTCCTTGGCGGGTCGCGTGCCGTCGCCGCGGTAGCGCTATACCTCCTTCTTGCATTCGTTGGGCTGCCGATCTTCTCGGGCGGCCGAGCGGGCCTGCAGGTCCTCGCCGGCGGATCCGCCGGCTACATAGTGGGGTTCCTCCTCGCGGCCTTTCTCCTTGGCATCGCTGCCGAGCAAGTCATCCGGCGCCTCCCGGCCAGGCGGCGCGGCCTATGGTTCTTCCTCGCCAGCATCGTGGTGACTGTTGTCGCATCGCACATGCCAGGCGTGCTCGGCATGATGGTGAACCTCAAACTGTCGTGGCAGGCTGCCTTCGCCAGTGATCTGATCTTCTACCCGGGCGATATTGTGAAGGACGCCGTAGCATCCGTTGCGGCCGTGGCTGTGCACAGGGCCTTCCCTGACATCCTTGTCCGCCGCGTGAAGTACGCGAGGCCGGCGCTATGAAGGTTTTCGGCAGAACCGTAGACGACCAAACCCGCTGCATTCACTACCGCACCGACGTGGATGTGATAGCCATTAAGTTCAAGTGCTGTCTTCGGTACTATCCCTGCCACCTCTGTCATGAGGAAGAGGCAGGTCACAAGCCCCAAACATGGCCAAGGGAGCTGTGGTCAGAGTCAGCAGTCCTGTGCGGCGTCTGCAAATGCGAGATGTCCATCCACGCTTATCTGGCAACCACATCGTGCCCAAACTGCGCGGCTCGCCTGAACGAAAGGTGCGCCGCCCACTCCCACCTTTACTTCCAGACCATGTGACGGAGGCCATCTGATGGATCCTTCCCAAGGGCACAAACTGACTGCCAGTTTCGAGGCCATGTTTAGCAGCATGGACTGACTCCTCCCGTTCTGGCTCGCCACTCCCACAGCGGTTATTTGGCAAGGGACAGTGCCTTGGATTGTCGTAATACGACTGTCGAACTTTGGCTGTAAGAGTCGGATTTCGCCCCGCCAGCTCCGGTATGGGCGTACGGTAAACCAAGTCCTGCTAGCGAAAGCTTGGCGGTGACCTACTCATGCAGCAGGTATGGGACCGATCCCCTTGGTTGAGAAAGCCCCTGCTGTGCGTGTGCGTCTGCACTTATGGCGCGTGCATCCCGGGGGTCACACCATCCTGTGATCCTCCGCTGTGAGCGTGCGGAACGCGGGGATGATGCTGGGCAACACGGAGCCCCGTCGACCTGAAATGTCGTTTGGCCGCCACCTGGCCAGCGTTAAGTCCTAATCCACTCACCACCGTAACTGTGACGGCAGGAGCTGCAATCCGTCCATCGTGGACACAGGTCTGCCGGTGCGATTGCCATACGCAAAAACGGAAAGCATGAGCTGACGGGAAATCATCGCCGCGCCATCCCGGACCAAGCCCCGGGACCGGCGCGCGAGGGCAATGCCATCATCAAATGCGCGGGCAACGGCGCTGATTTGCACGGGCGCGCTCATCCACATGAGACGTACTGCTGCATCTGCTGCTGCCAGCACAACCCAAGAGAAAGACCAACGGAATGACCCTGCCTGAAGACTGGACGTGCAAGCACTGCGGCAACATGGTGCTGTACCGCATCGACCATAAGCCAACCTGCATCCACTACCCACATCCGCACACCGAACCCCGTGGGCTGAACTGATGATCGGCCGCCGGACTAAATGCACAGGGCCTCCGTCGAACCTCCAGTCCGGCGCACTGGTGGCCGTCTCGGCCGACGGGCAGTCGCTCGTTGTCGAGGCCGGCACGGTGCCCCTGGCGGCCTAAGCCGTCGCCGGAGCGGCCGGCGGCAGATGCGGACCCTGCCGTCGTCCAGCGCGACGAGCGTCAAAGACGCCGACACCGCCACGCCCTATCCGCCGCCTGCCATAAGCGGTAGCAGTGGGACTGTACATATGCTTGGGTGGGCAATGATTCTGCCGCGCCTGCGGAGGAGTCCTCTTGCTTTGGTGAGCTCCATCGGGGGTTGACGACGCTCAAGCGCCGACAGGATATGGAACGCAGGAGGTTCGGCTTGGCTGTAGCACTTGCACCGCGGTCAGACATGGAGATCCGTCCGTACCTGGACTCACTGGGCTTGCCGGGAATCATTGACCTGCATGTGCATTTCATGCCTTCCCAGGTACTGGAAAAGGTGTGGGCGTTCTTTGACCGTGTGGCGGACAGCGGCGCTCCCGCCTGGCCCATCACCTACCGGGCGTCCGAAGAGGAACGGGTGCGGATTCTGCGGGACATGGGGGTGAAGGCTTTCACCACCCTGAATTATGCGCACCGCCCCGGTATGGCGCAGTGGCTCAATGACTACTCGGCAGCATTCGCCTTGAGCCACGCTGACGCCATCCACTCCGCGACGTTTTACCCAGAGCCAGACGTGGAAAACGTCGTCAGGCAAAGCCTGAAACAAGGCGCGCGGATCTTCAAAGTCCACATCCAGGTGGGTGGTTTCTCACCCCTGGACCCTCAGCTTGCACCGGCCTGGAAGCTCATCGAGGACTCTGCTGCGCCGGTCGTCATTCACTGCGGCAACGGTCCGCACGCCGGGGAATACACCGGACTTGAACCTATCCGGGAACTCATCAGGAGATATCCCGCACTGGTGCTCATCATCGCCCACGCAGGCCTGCCGGAGTACCGGGAGTTCGCCGAGCTTGCCGCAAACAATCCCCACGTCTACCTCGACACCACTATGGTGGGCACCTCTTATATGGAACAGGTCGCCCCGATCCCGCCCGGCTATGTGGACATCCTTGCCGGGCTATCCCACAAAGTCGTCTTCGGGACGGATTTCCCCTCGATTCCCTATTCCTACAGCCACCAGATTCAGGTACTCGAAAGCTGGGGACTCGGAAGCCGATGGATGAAGAATGCCCTCTGGCACACGCCGCGGGCACTCCTGCGGCTGGACCAGCTGCCTTAACGCTGTTCCGATCGAGCAGCGGGAATTGGGAACCCAGGAGTGCGCCACCCCTGCTGGTGCGGCCTTCCACCGCGTATCGGCGGCCTACATACTGGTGCTGTGAAGCCGCTACGACTTCTGCGTATCCTCCGCTGTGCGGAAGTGTCACCGTTGCCACCTGCTCACCGATTGACAGGCCGGTAACCCCTTCTCCGAGGGCGCGGACCGTCCCGGTGACTTCGAGTCCCGGTACATAGGAGGGCTTCGGGACGTAGTCGAGGTCGGCGAAAGTTCCTCGGCGGATGATGGCATCGATGAGGCCGACGGCCGCGTACTGGACATCAATGGTTATTTCCCCCGCGGCCGGCTCGGGCGTAGGAAGGTGGACTTCCTGAATGACTTCGGGGCCGCCATAGGCCGTGGTCGACATGCTCTTCATTGTGGTTGTCCTATCGGTGTTGGTTAGCGCGGGCATCACTTAGACGTGCTCCGGCACGGCGCGCAATGACAGCAGGTTCCTGTAGTCCTGCGCCAGGTCCTGCAGCTGTTCGTCCGTCAGGTCCCGTACGCCGTGAAGGATGAAGGGGTTCAGCCATTGCATTCCGAGTCGGCGGGCTGTGGCCTGCAGCGGGATGAGGATGTCGTTGTAATCCCACCCGTGAAAGCCGTCCGGAGAGTAAGCCTCGCCGGCACCGCCTGTGCTGGTGGCAACCCGGAGTGTCTTGCCCGCGAGGGCTCCGGGTGCCCCGGTGCCGTAGGCCCAGCCCCGGACGAGCACCTCATCGAGCCAGGTTTTGAGGAATGCCGGGGGCGCGTACCAGTGGGTTGGGTATTGCAGGACGATGTTCCCAGCCGCTTGCACCGCGGCCCTCTCCGCAGCGAGGTCGATGTGGCCGTCCGGGTACATGCGTCTGAGGTCGTGCACAGTAAGATCCGGTGCATCCTCAAGCGCAGTTGCCAGAGCCTTGTTGATACGGGAGGTGGAAAGGTCGGGATGGTCCAGAAGGATCAGCGTCCTGTGGCGTACAGGTGTCATAGGGGTGGTTCCGTTTCATTGAGGGGCAAGCCGCAGGAGGGCGTGTATAGCGTCCGTTCCACGCCCTCCTGTGGGGTGGCAGGGCTTGGCTACTTGTCCAGGAAGCGGAGCAGGATTTCGTTGATCTCGCCACTGTGCGTCCAGAGCATGCCGTGCGGGGCGCCTTCGATCTCCACATATTCAGCGGATGGAAGCCGCTTGGTAAATTCCCGGCCTGTTGCGTCGATTGGCAGGATGTGGTCCTCCGTTCCGTGGACAATCAGGGCCGGGACGGTGATCTTCTCGACGTCGGCACGGAAGTCCGTCAGCCATGAGTCGACGACGGCGAAGGAGGCGTACCAGGAAGAGCCGACCGCAACGTTCCATGCGCTGTGCAGGGCCTCCTCGCTGAGACGGCTTCCAAGGTAGGTGTCTGTGTTGAAGAAATCCTTGTAGAAATCGGCGAACCAGGCGTAGCGGTCGTCGATGGCGGCATTGCGGATGCTGTCGAACACCGAGGAAGGAACGCCGGTGGCGTTGTCCTGGGTTTGCAGGAGGAACGGTTCGAGGGACGCAAGGAAGGCTGCCTTGGCTATCCGTGCTTCACCGTAGGTGCCTATATACCGTCCAACTTCGCCCGTGCCCATCGAGAAGCCCGCCAGGACGACCTCCTGCAGGTCCAGGGTTTCGAGGATGGTGTTGAGGTCGGCTGCGAAGGTGTCGTAGTCGTAGCCGGTGGTCGGTTTGCTTGACTTGCCGAAGCCCCGGCGGTCGTAGGTGATGACGCGGTAGCCGGCGTTCAGGAGGGCCGCGCTTTGCCTCTCCCATGACCCACCATCCAGCGGGTAGCCATGGATCAGGACAACCGGCTGTCCGGTGCCGTGGTCCTCGTAGTAAAGCTCGACGTCTGTGCTGTTTTCCGTACCGACTTTGATGAAACCCATGGTTCTGTTTCTTTTCTTGAGGGGAGAACGGATGTTCTCCAGTTGTCTGCACACCGAATTGAGGATGTGGCTTTGGTGGGGACTGGCTGTCTGGTTCGGCGAGGGCGCGCTGCCGGAGCAGATGCCTCACCGAACCTTCAGACCGGTTACCGGTCCCGAACGGGTGCCTTTTCGGCCAGTTCCGTCCGGGTCACCGGATGGCCATCGATGGACTCGTAGAGACTTTTGGAACGGGCGAGGCCGTCCATTAGGCTGGCCGGTCCCCGGAAGGGAAGCCCTCCGATGTGCCAACCGTCGGTGTGCAGTTCTTCGATGAGGACCCAGACGACCTCACGGAAAGCTTCGGATCCTTCGAACTGCACCATCACGTCGGTCAGTGCTGCCGCCATACGGTGCTTTTCGTCTTCGGTGAAGACCCCGTCCACGAGCTTGACGTTTACGAAGGGCATGGCCTGCTCCTTTGGTTGTGGGTGCTCCGGATTGCCCCGGTGGGTCCAGCATCGTCCCTGGAAAGAGCCAGCGGACCCGCTGATTCCGTCAGGAAACCCACAAATAGCGTCAGGCTGTTGAAGTTACGCGGGGAGGTGTCCGGCGCCGTCGTGCCGCGGCATAAGGCGCTCGAGATACAGGGAGGGACTCATTCCGACTTTCTGCGTGAACACGCGCCTCAAGGTCTCTGCACTCCCGAATCCTGTTGCGGCTGCCGTTGCGGCAACAGTGGCTCCGCGTTGGAGCATTGCCTGCGCGGCTTCGATCCGTACCTTTTCGACATACCGGGCCGGACTGGTCCCAGTTGCCTCTTGGAACCTGCGGGTAAGGCTGCTGGCGCTGAGATTTGTCATTGCGGCCATGGCGTCTATCGAGTAATCGGCGGCTGGCTCAGCTGTGATTTGATCCAACAGTTTCCTTAGGACGTGGTCCCGGGAAGAGCTCGCGCCGACGGCCACCGAACGCTGTGATTGGCCGCCGGGCCGTTGGTTGAATATGACCATTTGCCGGACGACGGCGCGGGCTACGTCCGGACCATAGTCGTCCTCAACCATGAACAACGCCAAGTCCACGCCGGAACTGATGCCAGCGGAAGTGATGATCGGATCATCCTGCACAAACAACGCATCGGGGACCACGTTTACCAAGGGAAACGACTTTGTGAACCGCTCGACCTGGGTCCAGTGAGTTGTCGCGTTCCGGTAGTTCAACAACCCCGCGTGCGCCAGGAGAAAAGCGCCAGTGCAAACAGATGCGATCCTTCTGGCATCGTTCGTCAGATGGGACACGGCATCGACCAGTTCCTGCTCGAAAGGCTTGGCCACCATGCCGTAGGCCCCAGGAACGAGAACCGTGTCGAGCGCACCTGCCCGTCCGGCTGTGGTTTCCACCATCAGATAGTGCCCGTTTGCAGCCCGTTTGGCTTGGCCGTCCGCTGAAACCATAACTGTCTTATAGTCGGCTCCAAAGGCATTGGCATGATGGAACACGTCGGCTGGCCCGGCGATGTCCATCATCGTGACGTTGTCGTGGACCAGGAACCCGATGGTCCTGCCTCGTTCACTCACTTGTCTCAGCAGTCCTCGCATCCGGCGTTGCCCACGCCTCCAGGCACTCGTTTGGGCGCCTTTCCCATCATGGATCCTGAACCGATCAGTTCACAACAGGCCACACTCTATGCAACCGCTTGAGCAGCGGCTAGAAGGCGGGGTTGATCCCCTGGACATGATTTGTGCCCAGGTGAGCCTGCAGCAGCCCACCGGGCCAGGAGGATGGAGGTGCCTTCTCCGGATTGCGCAATGCCTGTTCAACGACTGCCTGGCCCAGGCACTGCTCGATCATAAGCCGCGGATACGTCGCTTGGACCTCGGAGCGGTGCTTCTCCGCACGAGGCGGCAGGGTGTCATCCCCGAAGTCGGCCCGAACGCCGAGGCGGAGGTACCTCGCTACGGGTCCCCGGCGCTCAGCAATCTGAGGTGAGGTGTGCAGCGCAATGGCTTCCCACACCGAGTCAACCCGGCCTGCTTCCCACCCGTGGGTGGTCAGGAACGCCGCGGCCGCGTCCGCACCTTCGACTTCAAACCGCTGCGGGCCGTCGTACTCATCAGCGGTCCCGGCATCATGGAAAAGGGAAGTGATGCGCAGAGCCGCAATGTCAACAGCCCAGCCCTCGCGCGCAGCGATGGCTCGGGCATACTCAAACACCCGTGCGCAATGGTTGAAGATGGGCGGTTGCAAGAGCCCAACCAACCAATCCTCGGCAGCAGCAAGTACATCGCTATCGGTATTCATAATCTTTAGCGTATGGGAGTTCCTCGCCCTGCCACGTTAAGGACAGCGGAGAGAGTCCGCCACCTGTCCAGGGCGAGCGTAGATTGGGAAGGTGGCGAAAAACCAGGCTTTCAGCCAATACCTGCAGGCCCGTCGGGGCCTTGTCAGCCCGGAAGATGTTGGTCTCGGCGGCTTTGGCCGGCGGCGGGTCCCGGGTCTTCGACGTGAGGAAGTCGCAGGGCTGGCGGGTATCAGCGTTGATTACTACGTGCGGCTCGAGCAGGGAAAAGACCACCACCCGTCCCCGCAGATTCTCGATGCCCTTGCCCGGGCCCTGCGCCTGGATCCTCCGTCGACCCTGCATCTGCACCGTTTGGCGCGGCCGGCCTCCGTGGCTGTGACAGGGGTGGAAGAGACAACAGGCGTTGACACAGGGCTTTCGCATGTGCTGAAGACCTTGGCCCATGTCCCGGCTTTCGTGCAGGACCGCTTCATGAACGTCCTCGCCGCCAACCCGTTGGCAGTCGCGCTGTCGCCGAGGAACAAAGTGGGGACGAACGTGCTCCGGGAAGCGTTCCTGGACCCTGCCGAGCGGGAGCTTTACGAGGACTGGGAACAGGTCATGGAGGAGGCCACTGCCGGTTTAAGGGCCTCGGTGGGGGAGCGGGTCAACGACCCTGCACTTGAGGGACTGCTCTCTGGCCTGGCAAAGAGCAGTCCCTACTTCCTTCAATTGTGGGCCCGCCACGATGTGCGCCCGAAAGTCGCGGGGAAACGTCTCCTTCACCATCCACTGGTGGGAGACATGGAGCTCTTTCACGAGAAACTGGCAGTTACCGGCACGGACGGGCACCTTCTTGTCGTTCACCACGCCGAGCCCGGGAGCCGATCCGAGCTGGCCCTGCAACGGTTGGCTGCCACCCTTCCACAAGCGGACTGAAATTCGACAAGGAACCAGGACGATTCCTCAGGGTAGCCCTGGCATTCATATGAAACCCAAGGTTCTGGCTGCCCCTTCTCGACGAGCGCACACTGAGTCATAGCCCCCTCACCGAAGCCTTTCCCCCGGGAAAATGCTGCTGTCGAGCGTGCTTTGCCTCAAGTCCACGACTCCTATCCGTCGCAAGAAAGCTCATCACCATGACACGAATCTCCACCAAGTACGGGTTCAGCTCAACCGCCTCCGACGTCACGGAAGGCATCGATTTCGCTGGTAAACGTGTCGTAATCACCGGCGGCGCCTCCGGCATCGGCATTGAGACCGCCCGTGCATTCGCCAACATCGGAGCCGAGGTCACTCTCGCGGTCCGCAACATCAACGCAGCGGCACCGGTTGCAGCCGATCTCCGGAGTTCAACCGGCAATCCGAACATCTTTGTGGCCAGGGTGAACCTTTCGGACCTGTCCACTATCTCCGGGTTCGCCGCTCAGTGGAGCGGTCCACTACACGTTCTGGTCCACAACGCCGGCGTCATGGCCCTGCCGGAGCTGGAACGGACCCCGGAAGGCTGGGAGATGCAGTTTGCCACCAACCACCTCGGTCATTTCGCCCTCGCCAACGCCCTGCACTCAGCCCTGGCAGAGGCCGGAAATGCCCGGATTGTTTCCCTGAGTTCCAGCGGCCACTTGTTTGCCCCCGTGTTGTTTGACGATCCACACTTCAACTTCGTCCCCTACGACCCGTTCCTGGCCTACGGCCAGTCCAAGACGGCCTCGACACTCTTCGCGGTCGCGGCAACTGAGCGCTGGGCACGAGACGGCATTACTTCAAATGCAGTTATGCCCGGCGCCATTGCCACAAATCTTCAACGCCACACCGGAGGCCTCCGGACCCCGCTCGAGCGCCGGAAGACGCCTCAGCAGGGTGCAGCCACCACCTTGTATGTCGCCACTTCCCCCGACCTGGAAGGCGTCGGCGGTCGCTACTTTGAGGACGTCAACGAGGCCGCCGTCGTGGACCACCGCGGCCCGGACTACACCGGGGTGGCTCCCTACGCCCTCGACCCGGCTAACGCCCGGCGCCTCTGGGACCTCTCTGCGGAACTCCTGGCACAGGGTGCTAAATGAACGACTTCAACTCTCCAGGACGAAGGGAGCAAGACATGCGTACCACCGGACAAGACACTCTTTGGGAACCCACCGACCCGAACGTGCTTTTGCACGACCCGAAAGTGGGCTGGGTAGGCCTCGGAGACCAGGGCGCGCCCATGGCCCGAGCCATCGCGGCCGCAGGATTTCAGCTGCATGTCTGGGTCCGGCGCGAAGCCTCCCTCGCAGCCCTCCAAGGTCTGCCATACGTCCGGCATGACACCGTTGCCGGGCTGGGGGCCGCCACTAACGTCGTCGGACTCTGCCTTCGGGAGGACTCCGACATCGAAGAGGTTCTCACCACTGGCGGCCTGCTGGAAAGCCTTGCTCCGGGCGCCATCCTGATCAATCACGGCACCGGACTTCCGGGTTACGCCGTGTCGATGGCCCAGCGGGCAGCGACTTCGCGGGTGCTGGTGCTGGACGCCCCGGTCAGCGGTGGGCGGTCCGGGGCCGAAGCCCGGCAGTTGACGACCATAGTCGGCGGGCCCATCCAGGCGTTGGAGACGGTCAGGCCTGTTCTTGCGGCCTTTTCTGCGAAGATCACACACATGGGGGCGGTCGGGTCCGGTCAAACCGGCAAGCTCCTAAATAATGCCCTCCTCATGATGAACCAGAAAAACGCCCAAGACATCCTGGCGCTGGCCAACAATCTGAAGCTGAACATGGGGCCCCTGATGGATCTGCTGCTCTCCGGAACCGGCCGAAGCTTCGCGCTTGAGGCACTCACCGGCGCCGTCACGACCGACAACGCCGAACACCTCAAAATCCTGCAGGTCATTGACATGGACCTCTTTACCGAAGCGATGACAAGCCGCGGCCAGGATGTTGCCACCATTGACCGCTACGCGCGGGCGGGGGCGAACGGCCTTGCGGACGCGGCCCGACTCGTCGCAGGGGCGAGCCGCGCAAGCTGAATCACGCGACCCCTGATAGCCCTTGGCCTGCTGTCTTGACCTGCCGCCCGGTCACCGCGGCCACGGGGAGGCCGTGAGTGAGCTGGACATGATCAGGTCACGTTACTCGCGGGGAGCGGTTCGGCGATTCGCTTGATCACGGCGAGCGTCTTCGGGATCCCGTCGAGCGCCTGCTGCGTTCGGTCCGCGATCTCAGCGGACGCCCGGTCGCCGAACTTCTCCTCGAACATGGCGATCCCGGCCGGCAGAAAGTGCCACGACTCGGTCAGGATCGTCCCGGTTCCTGCCGGTGTAAGGGTGAAGCCCCAGCGGACATAGCTGCCACCCACCACCCAGGCGAATTCCCGGCCGCGCTCGGCGGCCACCACCTGCGACCGGGTCTCCCAGGTCCGGTGCGGGAGCTCGTTGCGCCCGGTGAACCAGGCACCGACCTGTCCGGCGCTGGACTCGTTGTCCCACCAGCACGAAGTACAGACCGGGCTCCACTCACCGGTGCGGGTGATGTCGGAGACCAGGTCGTAAAGCATCTCCGCTGAAGCGTTGACCGTGACTGACTCCTGGTGATGGCGCGTGTTTGCCGTATTCATGCATCCATCCTTGCAGACGCTTATTTCTTCTGCCGTCGGCTGCCGCCGTGCCAGTCCTCTTGCTTGCCGACCGTACCCGGCGTGAACCCGAGGGCAGGAAGCTGTGGCTGTTCGCGCAGACTGCGCTTTAGCTCGGCGAACCCAGGGAAACGGGCGAGGCCGACCACATGGTCCCAGAGCTCGGTGGCCGAGTCTTCGTCCGGCAGCCTGCTGATGACGGGCCCGAAGAAGGCCACGCCGGCGGGGGGTTCAAAGTGAATGATGGGCGTGCCCACATCCTTGCCCGTCAACGCCAGTGCTTCATCCGTCTCCTGCCGGATCTCGCTGTCCCAGGACTCGTCGTCGAGAGCTTCCGCCAGTGCCCGGGGCAGGCCGGCCTCCGCAAGGATTGGCTCAACGAACCCGCGTGTCCCACGCCGCTCCCGGACTTCAGCCTCATTGTGCTTAATCGCTGGGTCCGGCGCAGTTTCAAAAATGTGTCTGCCGAACGCGGCATACAACCCTGCCATCGATTCACGACCGTGCTCCGCCCGAGCCCGGGCCGCCACCCGCAAAAGCCGCAGCCCAGCCGTATGACCGGCCTCGTACTCAGGCGGGAAATGCGCGTCATAGTCAACGTTCGAGTTGACCAGACGCAACGAGATAAACCGCCAGTCCACCGTATAGTCGCGCTGCGCCTGCACCTGCCGCACCCATTTGCTGGTCATCCAGGCGAAAGGGCACACCGGGTCGAAATAGAAGTTAACATCGGCATCCATGCTTCCACCCTTACATTGGGTGGTAACTCTCGTCTAATCAACGGAAACCCCGGTTCGGATGCCCCTAGTGTGCCGCGAAGCGCCTGGAAATGCACCAACTCCAGGACGGCTCACTGCTGGGCGTCGAGGCCCTGGCGGTCAAGCGAGAGGTAGACCTTACGGCCATCAACGCGGACGATCGCATCAGCGGCGGCGTAGTAGTTCTCGGCCCAGAAGTGCGGAGCCTCGACAAGGGCGCAGCATGGACAGTGGTAGGGCGGTATAAAGGCTAGGTCTCCTCCTGGACCCGGGCTAGGGGCTTAGTGCCCACCCACCTCGACGTGATCCTGCTACTTGAGAGTGGGGAAAGACCAAGGGGTCTCGGACCTGCGCCGGGGAAGGAATAGAAGGGGCCGTTTCTGCCTTGTACAACGTGAGGCGCCGACCGCTGGCTGCCTCGCTCGAAAGGACCCCCTTGCCCGTAGCTTTCATTCCATTCACCATGTGCGCCTCCATGCGCGAGGACCACCGACGCACCTTCCGCACCGACATCGAACGCCTGACCGACGGACACCTCCGGTCAACGCCACTGGACGTGCTCCGCTCAACGAACACCCAGGCCGTCTTCCGCGGGGCCGTCCCGAAGGGACCGCACACAGCCACCGACGCGAGCCTCGCCCAGTACCTGCAAGACCGACTCGCCAGCGAGAACATCCATCTGGATCTCAACGTCACCATAGAGCGGTAAGTTGATCTGCGGAGCCCCGGACCACCACTGGTCCGGGGCTTTTTGGCGCTGTCAGTTGGGCGCCTACAGGCCGCCAGTGAATGTATACGAGGCAGGAAGAGGATTCGGGGCTGTGCCGTGGAACAGCACGATTTCGTCATGGGCTTTCAGGACGACGTCGGTGATCTTCCCGTCCCGCTTGGTCCCGTTGACCGCCACGTTCCACCCGTCGATGTTCGAATGTGGCGTTCCGGGGGTCTTGTCGGTGCCGTCAAGGACACCCCATTCGGTGAGGAACTGTCCGAGGGTGTAGGTGGCGCCGGCGGTGGGTGCCTCAATGTGGATGATGCCCGTTTCGTCGTGACTGTGGAGCGCGGAGATTCCATTGGGCTGGCCGGCAGGGTTGAAGCTGAAGCCGATGTCGGCCGGGACGGTCACGGGTTTGCTGTCCGTGAAGATGTCCAGGTGCGCATGGAAGTGTTCGGCGGCGCCTTCGGCGTTGAGTACTTGCAGTCCTGCGGCTTTGATCCGGTCCGCTGCACCCTTGGGGTTCAGTCCCCAGCCCACAGGTGCGGAGGACGCGACGGCCGTGGAGGTGGTCGCCGGTGCAGAAGCGGCGGGGGCGGTGGCCGTGGGCGCCGTGCTTGAGGGAGCGCAGGCTGAGGCGCTCAGGACCAGGCCGGCCAGCGTGGCCATGAGGGTGATGCGGTTTTCCAACGGACACTGCTTTCGGGTCAAAGTAACAGGCACTTCGGGCGCCCATGGACAGCCTAATAGCCGGTTCCACCTGCCACAGACAGTTTTACGCAGAGGCCGGTAACCGCCCGGAAAGGACAGCACCCCTCCCGCGGTGGCAGGAAGGGGTGCTTGGGTGTCAGGTTCCTAGTAGGCGTTGCCGGAGCCGGCGGGACCCCAGCGGATGGCGCCGTTCTGGAAGTTCTGCGCCACGTTGCCGTTGGGGCCGGTCTGGTAAACGCCGCGGTTGGCGGGAACCTCGCCTGATGGCGGGTAGCCCAGGACGCCGTTCTCGAAACCCGTAGTGGCCCACTCAGCTACATGAGATTCTTACTGTCGCACTACCCGGAAGCGCACTGCTTCAAGACGGAGTCCCTGGCCGGTGGTTCCGCAAACCTCACCATCACCAACCTCGGGCATCCATCCAATATTTTGAACATGTGCTTGGCATCGGATTGTCTCACCGGCAATTGTGGATTTGATTTGTATTGCTTCCATGCGAAGCGCCAACCCGGTAGTACCAATTGTTGTCGCTCCAGTGCTGTAATTTTGCCAGCCAGTATTCTGGACATGCGCTCGAACCGTCTGTCCTGATGTAGAAAAGCGGAGCGCTTCCAGCCTGAGCGCTTGTCCTACAGTGCCAGCAGTTTCGCCGTTCGACACGCTGGACTGCCAACCAATTTTTTGAACATGCCCCTCATAAGAAATCGTCGTTGGGGCAGTGGACGGAGCCGGGGATGACGGAATCTGGGTGGTGGGGTAGGCCGCCATGTTGGAGACCATCAGGTGCCAGCCTGCGTAGGGTCCGGTGGTAGGGACGACGTAGCCAATGCCTGCGTCCGTGCCGCGCGGATCGAGCATCGCGGCCTTGTGGCCAGGGGAATTCATCCACCAGTTCACGAGCTGGGCGGGGCTGAAGTTGAACCCGATGTTCTCGCGGTACCAGGTGGCACCGGCCGGGATCTCATTGCCGCCGGCGTCGGCGCGGTGGATGGTGGCGAAGTCGAAGTTGGGATCCATCGTAGCTACGCCCAGCTGCTTGGCCCAGTCCTGGGAGACGTCGGCGATCTTCTGGTTCCAGACGAAGGGCCGCGATCCAACCTTTGCGCGTTCGGAGTTGATGAGGTCGAAGGTTTGCTTGGTGAACGAGTCGGCGATGGTTGTAGCCGGGACGACGGCGGGGACCGGCGCGGCGACGGAAGCGGTGGCGGCGGCAAGGCCGGAGGGCAGAGTGAGGAGCAGCCCGAGGGTTGCCGCGGACATGCGCGAAGAAGTGAATTTCATGGATACCTTGATTGGGGCCGGGGGTAATACCGGGAGACGGAACAAGTCTGCCCCGGCCCCATCGCGCGGACCGCCGATTTGTGGTGATGCTGCGGAAAGTCTTGGCAGAATCTGCGGAAGTCCGGCTGCCGCGGCTACCCCGCGCCCTTCATCGGTGCGGCACCCCGGAACTGCCTCCCCGCCGCCGCGCCTACCTCTGGCCCAGGCAGCTCGCCGCTGCCGTAACGGAAAATGAGGCCCTTGCAGTGGAATGGGCTGCAGCAACTGGACGTACCAAACTGGGGCCTGCAGCCAACGAAAGCAAGCGGCCGCGGTACTTGGACTTCGCAGACCAGGCCTTCACCGTGGGTATGACCTTCCAAGTCTCAGATACTGGCCTCAAAACCGACGCGATCTAGGGCAAAGTCTTGCGCCACGCGTTGCTGTCGTACCTGTTGGGCACCAACGTGTTGGCGACAACGACCAACCCTGTAGCCGGCCTGATCCACCATGCAGGCGGGCTTGATCATCAACGGAGACCGCCCGACAGCAGCAACATCACAGCCACGGCGCAAATGACGGCGAACACCGAAAGTGCTACCCACAGAAGCTTCTTCATACTTACAGTCTGGCCCAACGCACCTACCCAGGTTCCCCGCCCTGGCTTGAACGGCGATCAGGATGCGTACGACGGCGGGAGCCCACCCGCCGTCGTACGCATCCGGCTCAGTGCTCACCTCGCGGATTCCGGACTTCCCGGGCTTTCAGAAGAGGTGGCCATTACTTCTTGCGCATTTGCAATAGTTGCGAAAAAATAAAAGCTAGATTCTCGGGCGAAAATAGCCTGCACAGCAGTTATCGCATCTCGATGCAGTTCCACCCGGAATCCTGCTCATTTCCGCCTGCATGGTGGAACGGGGGCCCGACAAGCCTGCGTAAGAGCAACAGGCGTACTGGGGCGCGGTCTGATAAGCCATATCGCGAAGGAGCATTTCCTATGGCACAGAACGTAACGGCAGCAGTGGCAGTGGGTAATACCCGGTGGAAGCGGCTGATTCCCGTCGCTATCATCGTCTACATCATCTCGTTCATGGACAGGACAAATATCGGGTTCGCCCTGAACGGGCTCCATCAGGACCTGGGCATCGACGCCGCCCAGCAGGGCCTGGCGGCAGGTATCTTCTTCATCGGCTATCTCGTCCTGCAGATACCAGGCGGGCATCTCGCCGAGCACTGGAGTGCTAAGAAGTTCGTGGGCATCATGGTGCTCATTTGGGGCGTGCTGGCTGTCCTTTCCGGATTCATCCAGGACTTCACCCAGCTGCTGGTGGTGCGCTTCTTCCTCGGCGTCGCCGAGGCCGGGATCTGGCCTGCGATCCTTGTACTGATCAGCCACTGGTTCCCCGCCGCCGAGCGGGCGCGCGCTTATGCGCTCTGGATGATGAATATCGCGATCGCTTCCATCATCACGGCGCCCCTGTCCGGGTGGATCCTCTCATTCTCGGACTGGCGATGGTTGTTCATCATCGAAGGCATTTTCCCGTTCATCATCGCGGCCCCCCTTTGGTGGGCCCTGATCGCGGACCACCCGCGCGAAGCAAAGTGGTGCTCGGTACAGGAGCGCGAATACATCGAGAAGGGACTTGCTGCTGACGCAGCGGCACATCCCCAGCAGGAGAAGCTCGGACTGCGGCAGGTTCTGTCAAACAGTGTCGTGTGGCGACTGACCCTGGTGTATTTCCTCATACAGATCGGCTTCTATGGCATCAACATCTGGCTTCCCCACGTAATCAAGACGATCACCTCCGGGTCCTCCCTGGAGGTTGGCCTGATTACGGCAATTCCATACGTGTTGGCAATGTTCGGCCTCTGGTACAACGCCAAAGCAGCCGACCATTCCGGCCGCTACTCCACGCACGTGCTGCTGTCGATGGCAGTGGGAGCTGTCGCGTTGGTGGTTTCGGTTGCAACCGGCGACAACATGCCCGTTCTTGCCGTCACGCTCATCAGCATCGCCGTCGCAGGCGCCCTGGCCTATGACGGTCCCTTCTGGGCTTCCGCGTCGCGTGCGATGCCGGTGGTCGTTGCCGGTGCCGCCATGGGATTGATCAACGCGGTAGGCAACCTTGGTGGATTCGTCGGACCCTACGTGGGCGGCTTCCTGCAGGATGTGACGCAAGGCAGTTTCCTGGCAACCTCCATCTTCCTGGCGTGTTGCCTGCTGGCCGCTGGCCTGGTGATGCTGACACTGCGGCGCGGCGGTGACAGGCCGCTGGCCGCCGGCCGATCCCGGGCGGGACAACCGGAAAAAGCTAAGGCAGACACACGCAGGCGGAATACCCTCTGAGGGTCCGTAGGGCCGGCCTGCATCGCAGGCCGGCCCTAGCTTCATGAGGCCGGCCCTAGGTTCATGAGGGCACCGATGCCTATGCGGGCATCAGGATGTCTGTTCGTTCACGGAGCCACCGTCCCCTGCCCGGTCCCCGTGACGGTCTTCCGGGCTGGCCAGGGGAGTGTTGCTTTGCCTGGATTGCCCGTGCTGGAGCTGCAAAGCGCAGTGGATGAGGGGGAAGTGGCTGAAGGCCTGCGGGGTGTTGCCCAGTTGCCGCTCGTTCTTGGGGTCCCACTCCTCGCTGAGCAGGCCCACGTCATTGCGGAGGCTGAGGAGGCGTTCGAAGAGTTCCTCGGCCTCGCTTCGCCGGTTGATCCCCAGCAGGGCGTCAACCAGCCAGAAGGAGCAGGCGAGGAAGACCCCTTCGGTCCCGGGGAGGCCATCATTGCTCGCCTGTGGGCGGTAGCGGAGGACAAAACCGTCTTCGGTGAGGTGCTGCTGGATGGCCTCCACAGTGCCGATCACGCGGGGATGGTCGTGGGGCAGGAACCCCACGCGGGGGATCAAAAGGAGGCTCGCGTCCAGCTCGTTGCTTCCATAGGACTGGACAAAGGTATTGCGCTCGCTGTTGAAGCCGTGCGTCATGACGTCTTTATGGATGGTGTCGCGCAGCGCGGACCAGCGGTCTTCCGGGCCTGGCAACCCGGAGTGCCTGATGCCCTTGACCATGCGGTCCGCCGCCACCCAGCACATGACTTTTGAATGGGTGTTGTGGCGGCGGGGACCGCGCATTTCCCATAGCCCGTTGTCGGGCTGGTCCCAGGCTCCCTCCAGGTACTCCATGAGGGCCACCTGGATGTCCCAGGAGTCATCGACAGTGTCCGGAAAGGCGGCGCGGGTCAGGGAGAGCCCGTCCAGGACCTCGCCCCATACATCCAGCTGCAGTTGGGGTGCGGCGGCGTTTCCAATCCTGACCGGTTTGGAACCTTCGAACCCTGCAAGCCACGGCAGTTCCGTTTCCGGGAGGCGGCGGGTGCCGTCGATGCCGTACATGATCTGCAGGTCGGCGGGGTCGCCCGCGACGGCGCGCAGCAGCCATTCCCGCCACGCCGCCGCTTCCTCGGTGTAGCCTCCGGCAAGCAGCGACTGCAGCGTCAGGGTCGCGTCGCGGAGCCAGCAGAACCGGTAATCCCAGTTCCTGGATCCACCGGGGTCTTCCGGCAGGGAAGTTGTGGGAGCTGCGACGATGCCACCCGTGGGGGAGTAGATAAGCCCCTTGAGGGTGATCAACGAACGTTCAACCGCATCCTTGTACTTTCCCTCCATCCGGCTGCGGCCAATCCAGTTCAGCCAGAAGTTCTCCGTTGTTTCCAGCGCCTTGTCCGGGTCGGTTTCCGGCGGGGCAGGCTTGCTGCTGGGCACCCACCGCAGCACGAAAGGCACTTTTTCACCCGCCTGCACTGTGAAGTCACTGACCGTGCGCATGTCCCGGCCCTTGAGCGGGGCGGGGGTGGTGAGGTAGGCGGCGTCCGGGCCTGCGATGGCGGTCAGGCGATGGTCTTTGCGCCTCACCCAGGGAACGATGTGGCCGTAATCGAAGCGCAGGCATAATTCCCCGTACATCTGCACGCTGCCGCGAAGGCCCTCGACAATACGCACCACGTCGGCGCCGTCGTCGCGGACAGGCATGAAGTCAGTGACCCTGACGCTTCCTTGGGAAGTTTCCCACTCGGTTTCAAGGATGAGCGTTCCCGGGCGGTACCAGCGGCGGGTGCACCTTCCTTCCCCGGCGGGTGCCAGCAGCCAGCGCCCCGCGGCAGGGGTATCCAGCAGGGCAGCGAAGCAGGCCGGGGAGTCAAAGTTCGGCAGGCACATCCAGTCGATCGAGCCGCTGGTACTGATGAGGGCAGCCGTGTGCAAGTCCCCCAGGAGCGCGTAATCACTGATATCCGACATGGGTGCCCTCCTTGGCCGTACCGGTAAATGATTGAGCCGGCAGGGGCCCAAGCAGGCGACTGGGCCGCCGGGCAGCCCGGATTGCCACGAGCGCCACCATTGCCAGCCCTATGGCAACCAGGACGATACGGCTCCCACCTGTGGTCCGGGATACGGTGACGCGGTGGCCGGCGGTGCCGGGGTGGGTGATTTCGTTGGCTGGCACTTCCCATTCAGCCGGGGGAGGGAAGGTTCCGGTCGGGAGTTTCTCCTGGCGCAGCTGCCGACGGAAGGCGAGGCGCTTCCGGACGTTCTTGTTAGGGGCCGGCATGGCATCGTCTGCCGCGATTGCTGCCGGGAAGTCGATGATGTAAGGCTCGCCGTAGAAGG
Organism: Arthrobacter sp. E44; assembly: GCF_041877125.1. Lineage (NCBI taxonomy): Bacteria > Bacillati > Actinomycetota > Actinomycetes > Micrococcales > Micrococcaceae > Arthrobacter > Arthrobacter sp. E44. Next base: position 144,700 of record NZ_JBHDJA010000008.1, on the reverse strand, counting down.
CCGAGGAGGCTACCGACTCCAGCCAGGTGCCCGGGGGTGCCTCGACGCCACGGGCTGCGAAGGCAGAGCGCAGGCTTTCCTGAATCTCGTCCAGGCTTTTGCCCTGCGCGTCCTTGGTGACGTCGAAGATGGCCAGCTGGAGCTGCAGTTTGGCATCTGCGCCAGGGTCGGTGGCACTGGGGTCCTGGCCTGTAGGGTCTGGGTTCAGCGGCTCGGGGTTGGCGCGGCCAGCCTTGCCGGGATTGCTACTCATTGGGGTCCTTTCGGTCGTGTTTCAGCCGCCTACCTGGTCGACAGTGAAGGCAGCCAGGAATCCGGCGGCGGCGATGAGGCCGGTGAGCAGGTGGTGTTCTTCGAAGGCTTCGGGGATCATCGTGTCGGCGAGCATGGCCAGGATGGCTCCTGCTGCTACCGCAGTGATGAAGGCGACGACTTCGGCAGGGGCGTCCTGCAGGACCAGGAACCCGACCAGCGCCGCAATCCCTGAGAGCACGGCGATGCCCACCCAGACTCCGAAGACGTATTTGGCGCTGCGGCCGGCTTTCTTCATGCCGGCCGTGCTGGAGAGGCCTTCGGGGACGTTGGAGATGAAGACGGCGGCCAGCATGGCCGGGCTGACTGCACCGGCGGTCACCAGTCCGACGCCGAGGACCACCGATTCCGGGATACCGTCCAGCAGCGCCCCGACGGCGATGGCGGTCCCGCTACCTGGCTTTTGCTGCTCCGACGGCTGTTTCCCACCCGAGCGTTTGCGGTGCTCGGCGCCTTTGCGGGCCAGCAGGGCGTTGGCGGCAACGTAAACGACGGCGCCGGTGGCGAAGCCCACGATCGTGGGCCAGAGACCACCGCCGTTGACTGCTTCTTCCACCAGCTCGAAGGCGAGGGCTGAGATCAGCACGCCCGCGCCGAAGGACATCACGGAGGACACTACTTTGGACGGAATCTTCCATTTCCATGCCATGGCGCAGCCGACCACCAGAGCCCCGCCGGCGATGGTGCCCCACATCCAGGCCAGCAACCATGCCGGCATTACGAGGCACCGGCCAGAAGGCAGTGCTGCTGTTCACGGTTCGGGTTATTCACGGGGACGAGTCCTTTCCTGTTGGTCAAACATGTCAGCGGACCCGGTATTCGTCGGCCTCAGTTATGCGCAGAGACAGCCCGTTGCCGGGCCCGTCGCCAGGTTGCAGGACTCCGCCGCCGGGGTCGAGCGTTCCGTCAAAGAAGAGGTTCTCGATCCGGACGTGGTCGTGGAACCATTCCAAGTGGCGGAAGTTGGGAGTGGCGGCGGCGACGGCGGCGCTCAGGTGGGGCGCGCAGTGGCCGGAGACTTCCAGGCCGTGGGCAGCAGCGACGGCGGCGATGCGCAGCCACTCGGTGATGCCGCCGCACCTGCTGACGTCCGCTTGCAGGCAGTCGATGGCATCCGCGGCGCACAGGCGTTGGAAGTAGGGGAGACCGGTCCCGTATTCGCCGGCTGCCACGTCCGCGTCCACCGCGTCCCGCACCACCCGGAGCCCGGCCAGGTGGTCGCTTGAGACGGGCTCCTCGAACCACGTCACGTTCTCCGCTGCAACCTCGCGCATGACGCGGACAGCCTGTTTGTCGGTATAGGCGCCGTTGGCATCGACAAACAGTTCCACGCCAGGGCCGACGGCGGAACGCGCCTGGCGGATGCGCTCCAGGTCCCGGAGAACGTTGCTTCCGTTGTCCTGGCCAATCTTGATCTTCACGCGCGGGATGCGTTGGCCGTGGGCCCAGCCTTCCAGCTGGGTGCGCAGCTGCTTTTCCGAATAGGTGGTGAACCCGCCGCTGCCGTAGACCGCCACGCTGTCCCTGACCGAGCCGAGGAGTTTGTGCAGCGGCAGGTCCAGGAGGCGGGCCTTCAGGTCCCAGAGGGCACAGTCGACGGCAGAGACGGCGTAGGATGCCAGCCCCGTGCTGCCGGGGTTGCGCACCGTCCGGGCCATCGCCGCCGCAGCGGCCGGCACGTCCAGGGCGTCAACGCCGTGCACGGCTGGGCCGAGGAGCGCTTCCACCAGGTCCGCTGTGGCGGCCGGTGCGTACGTCCATCCCAGGCCCGTCTTCCCGCCCGCCGCGGCCTGCACCAGCACCATCGTGGTGGAGTCCCAGCTGAAGGTGCCATCCGCTTCCGGCGCATCCGTGGGAACTGTGTACACCGCGGCATTGAGGGCCGTGACGGGGGCCTCCCCGGATCCCACCCTTCAGCCCTCCTTGTGCGGCAGGAATTCCTGGATCTTGGTCTTGACGCCCTCCTTCACCACGCCCCAGGCACTGTCATCACCCTTGACCATGGCCTCGGCGGTCTTCCGCGCCTGTTCAAGGGTGGCGTGTGGTGGAATGGGCGGAATGTCGGGGTCGGTGCGGACGTCCAGGAGTGTGGGCCTGTCCGCGGCGAGGGCTTTCTCCCAGGCCGGTCCGACGTCGTCGGGATTGTCCACGTGGATACCCTGCAAGCCCAGGCTTTCGGCGAACCCGGCGTAGTCCACGTCCGGGAGCGCCTGGGATTCGCGGAAGGCGGGCACACCGCCCATGGCCCGCATTTCCCAGGTGACCTGGTTGAGGTCGTTGTTGTGCAGGACGGCCACCACCAGGCGGGGATCATCCCATTCGTGCCAGTAGTGCTTGATGGTGATCAGCTCGGCGAGCCCGTTCATTTGCATGGCACCGTCACCGGCGAAGGCGATCGCCGGCCGGCCGGGGTGGGCAAACTTGGCACCGATAGCGTAGGGAACCCCGGCCCCCATGGTGGCCAGGTTGCCCGACAAGGAGCCCCGGACCTCTCCCCGGAACTTCAGCTGCCGGGCGTACCAGTTGGCTGAAGAGCCGGAATCGGCGCTGAGCATGGCGTTGGCCGTAAGCCGGGTGGAGAGCTCGGCGAACAGCCGCATGGGATTGACGGGATCGGCGCTGACCATGGCCTCATCGTGCATGGTTTCCCACCAACGGCTGATGGACGATTCCAGGTTTTCCTGCCAGGACCGGTCCGGCTTGCGCTCCAGGTGTGGGATCAGGGCCCGCAATGCGGTGCCGGCGTCGGCCACGATGTTGAACTCGTTCGTGTAGCGCAGCCCGACCATCTTCGGGTCCACGTCGATCTGCACCCCGCGGGCCTGGCCGGGTTCGGGCAGGAACTGGGTATAGGGAAAACTGGAGCCCACCGTCAGCAGCGTGTCGCAGTCGCGCATCATCTCGTAGCTCGGCCGGGTGCCCAGGAGACCGATGGAACCCGTGACGTACGGGAGGTCATCGGGCAGCGAATCCTTGCCCAGGAGCGCCTTCGCCACTCCCGCGCCCAGCAGCTCTGCCACTTCCCGGACCTCGGCCGCTGCGCCCCGCGCACCCTGGCCAATGAGGATGGCCACCTTGGAGCCTTCATTCAGGAGCTGGGCGGCACCGCGGATTGACTCACTGTCCGGCTGGATATCCGGCCAGCGGATTCCCACGCTGGAGGGGACCATCTTGAATTCGTGCGTGGGTGCCGCGTATTCGAGCTCCTGGACGTCGGAGGGGATGATGACGGCAGTAGGAGCCCGCTGCGCCTCCGCGATCCGGATGGCGCGGTCGATGACGTTGGGCAGCTGCTCTGGAACCGTAACCATCTGGACGTAGTCTGAGGCGACGTCCTTGAACAGGGTCAGCAGGTCGACTTCCTGCTGGTAGGACCCTCCCATGGCGCTGCGTGCCGTCTGGCCGACGATGGCCACCACGGGAACATGGTCCAGCTTGGCGTCGTACAGCCCGTTGAGGAGGTGGATTGCGCCGGGGCCGGAGGTGGCCATGCAGATGGCGGCACGGCCACCGAACTTGGCATAGCCCACGGCTTCGAACGCTGCCATCTCCTCGTGCCGGGCCTGGATGAATTTTGGCAGGTTGCCCGCCTTGCCGAAGGCGGCCAGGATGCCGTTGATGCCGTCTCCGGGGAAACCGAAAACCTTGTCCACGCCCCACTCGCCCAGGCGGGAGAGCAGGTAGTCAGCCACTGTAGTTGCCATGATCAGTCTTCCTTCATGCTCATCGTGACGCCCCTGCGGGCGCCTTGGACCAGGACGCGGGCGGCGCGGGCCGCAAGCGCCATGATGGTCAGGGCCGGGTTCGCGCTTCCCTGCGTGGGCAGGACGCTGCCGTCAGTCACCAGCAGGTTTGGTACAGCAAAGCTCCGCAGGTTCCGGTCCACCACTCCTTCCTGCTCGACGGCGGCCATGCGGGCACCGCCCACCAAATGCGCATAGCGGTTGATGGTGATGACCTCCTCCGCTCCCGCCGCCGTGAGGATCCGCTCCATGACCTGCTGCGCTGCAGACATCAGCTGCCGGTCGTTGTCGCACTGGCTGTAGCTGAAGGAAGCGATGGGGATGCCGTTGCGGTCCGTTTCATCCGCGAGGGTCACCCTGTTCCCTTCAAGGGGAAGGAATTCGCAGAGTGCACCCAGGCACGCCCAGTGCGGATAGTCGCTCATGTACCGGCGGAGAGCCGCGCCCCAGTGTCCCTGGGCGGCGACATGCTCCGCCCAGGTGATCGGAAGCGGGGACACACACTGGATGGAGAAGCCTCGTTTGTACGGCTTAGCGGGGTCTGTTTCGTAGAAGTCCTCGGTGCTGACCTCCGGGGGCGGAGCCTTCCACATCCGCACCTCCGCCTGGAACCGTCCAGCGGTCTGGGGCGCGCCCTGCACCATCAGGTACCGGCCCACCTGGTCGAAGTCGTTGCACATCCCGTGCGGGAAGCGCGCCGACGTGGAGTTCAGCAGCAGCCGGGGCGTTTCGATCGAATAGCCTGCCACGGCCACCAGGCGGGCGCGCTGGAACCTGCGGATGCCGCCCTGGACGTAGTCGACGCCGGTTGCCAGGCCGGTGCGTTCGTCCAGCACGATCGTGGTGGCCATTGCGTCGGGCCGGATTTCGGCGCCATGCGCCAGGGCGTCGGGGATGTGCGTGATCAGCGGTGAAGCCTTGGCGTTGACCTTGCAGCCCTGGAGGCAGAAGCCCCGGTAAATGCAGTGCGGACGGTTGCCGAACCGGCCATTCGCGATGGCCACCGGCCCCACCTTTGCCGTGACGCCGCAGACGTTTGCGCCCCTCAGGAACAGCTCGCCGTTGCCGGAGACCGGGTGCGGCCGATGGGGGTAGCCGTGCGGATCGCCCCAAGGCCAGTATTCCCCCGAAACGGGAAGTTCGGCCTCAACGTCCTCGTAGTAGGGCCGCAGTTCACCGTACCCCAGCGGCCAGTCGGCGCCCACTCCGTCAGCGCTGAGGGTATGGAAATCGCTGGGATGGAAACGCGGTGTGTAGCCGGCAAAATGGACCATCGAACCGCCCACGCCCCGGCCGGAATTATTGGAGCCCAAGGGGACGGGGTCGCTGCCGCCGATGACCCGGGGTTCGGTCCAGTACAGGTGGTGGGAGCCGGCCTCATCGCTGACCCAGTCCTGCTCGGGCTCCCAGAACGGGCCGGCCTCCAGGCCCACGGCCCGCCAGCCGGCCCGCGCGAGGCGCTGTAGGAGCGTGGCTCCTCCGGCGCCGCAGCCCACGATGACGATGTCCACCTCGTCGTCGTCGCGGTACCGGCGCATGTTATCCCTGAGCCCCAGGTTGCTGCCGGGGCCCTTCGGCAGCAGCCAGGCGGATTCATTGCGTTCCCGCAGGTTGCTCATCTGTCAGCCCCATGCGTGGGATCCGCTTCCGGCCGTACATCACGCACTTCAAATGGTTCCAGCCGGTCCACGCCGAGGTTCTTGTAGCCACGCGGGTAGGCCGGCCCGCCGAAGCCGATTTCGTCCCAGGCCAGGGGATGGGAGTAGAACGCGGTGCAGGCATAACGTGTCCAGAGGCTCCACACTCGGTCCGCCGGCAGCCCACGCCACAGGTCCCGGTCCAGGTCGCAGATGTCCTGCAGCAGCTTCGCTTGGCCGTCCAAACTGAGCAGGGCGAAGCTACAGTTCTCCCGGGACATGGCATCCTGGTCCAGTGCAGCCAGGGAGGCCCGCCAGGCCTCGCCGTCCCGCGGCATGTTGTCGTAGTGCCAGCCGTCGGTCTCCTCCTCCGCCAGGCGGGCGTCCACCATGTTCACCACCGGCACCCGCGGTTCCGCCTGCTGGTCCAGTAACTGGTCAAACAGGGCCCGCGCCGCCGCCTCCTCCTCCGGGGTGAAGAAGCGGACGTCCGGGGGCATGCCCATCCGGGATTGCACGACGGCGGTCGTCGCCGGGTCCCAGTGCCGCGCCTGGGCGACGGTGCTGAAGCCGGGGTAGCGTCCGCCGCCGTCGTCTCTCTGCAGGGGGAGCCCGGTCACGGTTCCCTCCTCAGGACCGAGGCCAGCAACCCCATGCCGCCCACCAGGGTGACCAGCAGAGGTGCGAAGAGTGGCGGGCCCATCTCCAGGTTGTAGCGCAGGTTGGACAGGCCTCCGGGCTTCTGCCGGATACCCTGCAAATGCAGCCAGGTGCCCTGCAGCCCATTGGCGACAATGGCTGCGCTGGCCAGCGGCAGCGCCGTCTTGGCCATGCGGCGGCTGAAGACCCCTGCCACCCCGGCGGCAGCTCCCAACGGACCAAGGGCAACCGGAGCCCACATCCATTTGTTGCCGAAGCTTGCCTTGTCATGCTCCAGGAAAATCTCCGCAGCGGTCACCAGGGCGCCTGCCGCCGTCAGCGCCGAAAGGGACCGCTCAAACCGGCCAGTCTGCACATTCCTGATCAACCGGTCGATCCCGTGCACCGTGCCGGCCACGGTATCTTTTGCCTGTTGTGTTCTCACGATTCTCCTAACCTGGACTGCAGGTCCGTACCGGTCCTGTAGAACCTTCAAACTTTGCGGGAAAGCAACTATCGGAGGAAACTGGTGCCCATGGATGCAGCTGGTGGACCTGAATCAGTCCAAGAACCTTCGACCCGGGAAGTCGAGGCGGTGATGCGTGCCGCCGATACTCTCCTGGGGGTCGTTGCCCGCTCTGTTGCCGAGGTGGAGGACGTGGTAAATACTCCGCAGCTGCGGGTCCTGGTCCTGATCCACACCCGCGGCCCGCAAAACCTGGGCGGAGTCGCCGCTGAACTGGGTGTGCATGCCTCCAATGCCACGCGCATCTGCGACCGACTGGTGGCTGCGGGCCTGCTGGAGCGGCGGGAGGACCCGGCAGACCGGCGATACGTCCGGCTCGAGCTGACGGCGAAAGGACATGCCTTGGTTGATTCGGTGCTGGACCATCGGCGGCAGGCGATTGGAGAGGTCATTTCGAGGATGCCATCGGGCCGGCGCCCGGCGCTGGCTGCGGCGCTGGAGGCTTTTGCGGCCGCCGCCGGCGGCCAGGGCACTTCCGATGGCCGATTTACATTGGGAGCCCGGGAACTGAAGTGACCGGATCCTGACGCCGCAGAAGCCATGTTTTCATTGAACTCCAATACTTGCGTTTGCGCAATGGTTGATGTTGCGCTCGTATGGCTTTTCCTTACGGTCTTTCCTTAGAGCGGCCTGATGCCCCACTGGGCGGTGTGGGATTGCCCGGGTTCAAGGGTGATCATTCCCTCGCCGGAGTTGAAGGCGTCGGGTGCGCACGTCATGGGTTCGACCCCCAGTCCGCTGCGTCGGCGGTCCGGCTGGGGGAGGGTGTCGCCGGTGAAGATTTCCAGGTACGGATAGGTCTCGTCCACGCACAGCTCAACCCCTCCGGTGCGATCCGGCCGGAGGAGTTTCACCCGAGCCAGCCCGTCAGCATCGCGAAGTAGATCCGTGTAGGCAACATCGATGTGCCGCCCTCCCAGTTGCTGTAGTTCCCGCAGGTCGTACTCGGTGCCGTCCACACGTTCATGCCCGGTGGGGATGCCCTGCGGATCCACTGGCAGGAAGGTACGCCCGGGCACTTGCACCAGACCGGCGTCAATAGCACCGGGGCGGCCCACTCCGGTGCTGAGATAAGGATGCGCTCCTGTGCCAAAGGGGCATGGCTCTGTACTGCGGTTCACGGCCGTGGTGCGGACAGTCAATCCGTCATGGCCAAGCTGGTAGTCCAAGTGGCAGTCGAGCACCCAGGGCCAGCCTTGGCAGGCGTGCAGGGTGTAGGTGAACGAAATGGAGTCCGCGGTACGGCGGTGGACAGTCCAGTTCCGCCACCGTGTCAGCCCGTGGATTGCACCGCCCTTGTCCGGCTCGCTGAGGTCGAGCTGGAGGTGCCTGCCTTCCCACTCGTAGCGGCCACCTTTGATCCGGTTGGGCCAGGGGATGAGCGACTGTCCCCGCGCGCCTGTGCACATGTCGTCCTTCCCGTATCCGTCAAGCAGGTCCCGGCCGTCCTGGCGGTAGATGCGCAATGCAGCGCCCACTTCGGTCAGTGTGGCGCTTTGGCGATCGAAGGCTATGTCGTATTGCCGCCCCGAAGGAAACAGGTGGTCCGCGCCTGCTCCTTGAGGGCCGCCTTCCCGGTTCATGACCGTTCGTTCCCCTCGTCGGCTCCTGCTTCCAGGTCCAGGACCACCTTGACATCGTCGGGCTGGTGCTTGAAGGCCTCCGCGAAGCTCTCCAACGGTAGCCGGCGGCTGATGAGGCGGCGCAGCCACTCAAGGTCTGCCTTGGCGAGGGCCTCCGCGCCGGCGTCGTAGTGCCGTCGGTTCGCGTTGACGCTGCCGAAGACCACGCCGTTCATTAGCACCTCCTCGCGATTGAGCGCGCCCACGTCCACCCTTGTTTGTTTGCCTGTTGCGGAAACGCCCGTCAGGCAGGTGATGGCGTCCTGGGCCCGGCATTTGAGTGCGTCCAGGACCACGGGGGTGACGCCGGTGCATTCAACAAGCACATTGGGTTTGATGCCCGAATCCGGCAGGGGCTCGCTGTGGTAGGTGGCCCCCAGGTCGCGGACGAGCTGTGGCTTGGGACCGTCTGTGACAATGTCAAAAACGTGCACGTCAAGGCCTTGCTGGACTCCCAGCAGCGCCGCCAGCAGCCCAACGGGCCCGGCGCCGGTGACGACGGCGGTGTGGGGGTCGAAAAATGCCCGCTGCCCGATTCGGTTGATTTGTTCCCACGCCTTGGCCACGATGGTGGTGGGTTCCAGCAGGACGCCTACATCCTGCAGACGTGAGTCCAGTTTCACCATCGCCTGGGCGTCGGCCCGCCACCGTTCCCGCGCGAAACCATCCAGGCCCTTGATTCCGTGCTCGGTGTACTTGCCATTGAGGCACATGTCCCATTCCCCGGAGGCGCAGGCCTTGCATGGCTCCGGATCGGGCCTGCGGACAATTCCCACCACCAGGTCGCCTTTAGCTAAGCCGGAATCCGGGGAAGCGTCGATCACCCGGCCGAGGTTCTCGTGGCCCAGCACCAGGTAGTCCTGGCCCGGAGGTGCTTCCCCGTAGTCGGCGGCGATGATCTCGCTGTCGGTTCCGCACAGGCCCACGGCCAGGGACTCCACCAGTACCTGGCCCTCGCCGGTCCCGGGGTCTGGAACCTCCCGCAGGTGCAATGAGTCCTTTTCTCCAGGTGTAACGGTCAACGCTCGCATCATGCCTCCCTTTGGCCATGGATACCTTTGGCCAGTGTCCCGCGTTATTTGCGTTACCGCAACGGTCGGCGCGTCCGGGGACGACCGTCGGGCACCCCAGCTGAGGATGCCATCACCTGCTCCGCCTGGTTACCCTCTGGGTCAGATGCGTGGCCCACCCGGAGGCGAACGGCCCTGGTGGCGCCTATGGTGCAGCGCTAAATTGGTTCGGCGTAGAGGAAGCGTGTCCGAGAGCTCGAGCGCGTCCCAGTGGTCCTGCCGGCTATGTGCCCGCAAACAACTTCAGCACCAGGGATTCAAGCCGCGTCTGGCATCGGTGGGCCCCCCGGCTTCGGCTTCTCGGCGGAAGGCAGGTCGCAAAGGGTCCTCATGGGTAGGAGGTTTCAATGAACGTCATCGTCGCCTTTGTCAGGCGGCATCAAGTACTGAGCTATTACATTCTTACGTTCGCCATCTCGTGGAGTCTTTTCCTGATTGTGGGAGGGCCCGGCTATTTTGCGCGGGCCTTCTGGCAAACCGACCCCCGGTTCCTTCCAGCCGTCCTGGCCATGCTCACGGGGCCTGCCATCGCAGGGCTCCTGCTGACCGGCCTCCTCACCGGAAAGGCGGGCCTCCGTGAGATCGGATCCCGGTTGGCTAAGTGGCGGGTGGCAGGCCGCTGGTACACCATCGCCCTCCTTACCGCACCCGTCCTGACGGCTGTGGTCCTCTCCGTCCTGTCGATCGCTTCTCCCATATTCCTGCCGCCGATCCTCACGGCCGAGGACAAGATCGCTCTCCTTCTGCCCGTCCTTGGAGTAGGCGTCTCAGTCCTGCTCGAAGAAGTTGGCTGGACAGGATTTTCCATCCCGCGGCTGCGGCTACGCCACGGTGTCCTGGCCACAGGGCTTATCGTGGGTGCACTTTGGGGGCCCTGGCATTTGTTCCAGATCCTCTGGACCGCCGGGACTTCGAACGGGGAAGTTCCGGTCGCGCTCTATGTGCCGCTCTACTTCCTCTGCTCCGTCGCATCGTTGACGGCCTACCGGGTGCTGATGGTATGGGTCTACGACAGGACAAGGAGCCTGCTCGTGGCAACTCTGATGCATGCAAGCTACGCAGCCAGCACACTCCCTATCCTCTCGCCGTCCCTGAGTGGGACATCCTTCTTGATCCACGCCTCGCTGCTCAGCGCCGCACTCTGGATCGGAGTCGCAGTGGTCGCTCTGACCGACCACGAACACCTCACCTGGCATCAGCTGGGACTGCATCCCGCGTGAAAAAGCTCTGGCATTGTTCTCGCCCCGGTAGTCTCCAGGGATGGAATCCTGGCACCGGAACCGGCTCAGCGCCGGACAGGCTGGCTTTGTGGAGAGCCGGTTTCCCGGCGTTCGCCTCCTGAATGATCTTTCGTGGAATCTCGTAGATACCACCGTGCTGGAGGTGGAGCACGGTGAGCGCAGATACGTGGTCAAGGCTGCGGGACCGGCCAACCGTCACATCGGCCGTGAGATAGCGGCCCACGGGTCCTTCACCGGCATCTGGGCCTCCAAGGGCAGGGCACCCAGCTTAGTAACTGCCAGTCGAGGGCTGAACCTCTTGGTGACGGAATACCTGGACGGTTCCCCGGTCGAAGGAGGAGCCGCTGAATATGACGCAGACACCTACCTGCAGGCCGGCCAGTTACTGCGTGCCTTCCACGCCCAAGCGGTACGGGTGGACCCGCAGTATGAAGATGCAGCCACCGCCAAAGCAATGGCCTGGCTGGACAAGCCCCAGCAGATGGAAAAAGCCGCCGCAGAAAAAGCGCGGAACATCCTCGCCTCCTACCGGCCGGAACCGGTCAGGGCCGTCCCGACCCACGGCGACTGGCAACCGCGCAACTGGCTCATGAACGGGACCGAGCTCAGGATCATCGACTTCGGACGGTTCGAGTTCAGACCCGCACTCAGCGATTTCTGCCGCTTGGCCGCGCAGCAATGGCGATCGGGCCCTGAACTGGAGGAGGCCTTCTTCAAGGGGTACGGTTTCGACCCTCGAGAGAGCAGGCTTTGGAACATAACCCAGCTTCGCGAAGCTGTCTCCACCGCTGCCTGGGCGTTCCAGGTTGGTGACCGTGAGTTCGAGGAACAAGGTCACCACATGCTCCGGGATGCCCTCGCTAACTACTGACCGGGCTTGCGATTGGGGCTGGTTTTGGGCCTTCAACTCAACATAGCCACCAGCTCTGCCAAGCTCTGAAGCGAACCACTTCGTCCAGTGCCTTTCCTGCCGGGCGGAGTTGAGTTGCTCGATTTCAAACCAGGAACGCTGGTTAAGATGCCCAAGGAAGCCAGGGGGTATCCCTAAGCTGTGAGCATGGGGCAGCAGGCCGAGGTGGTACTTGTGCACGGATTGTGGCACCAGCCCGCCCACTTTGACCGGCTCGCGGAGGCCCTAAGGGAGCAGGCTGTTACTGTCCATGTTCCCCGTCTGCATCGGGGCTCGCTGGCCGCGGATACTGCGGCGGTGCAGGAGGTGGTGGACGCGTGCCACGTCCCGCCCGTCGCCGTCGGTCACTCCTACGGGGGGTCAGTCATCAGCGGCCTGCAACGAATTTCGCGACTCGTTTACGTCGCGGCATTCGTGCCCACTGCGGGTGAGAGCGGGGCCTCCCTGGGCGGTCCCGGCGCTGCAATCAACAGCGCACTGCAGCACAACGACGATGGAAGCACCAGCATTCAGCCAGGGCTCGCCCGGGAAGCCCTTTATGCCGACTGCACTGACGCCGACAGCGCCTGGGCAACGGCGCTGCTGGTACCGCAGCAACCGGGCCACGGCCGCGGAATACCGGAGCGCATGGCGTGGCAAAGCCTTGAGAGCACCTACGTTCTCTGCGAGGGTGACAAAGCACTGGATCCCGCGCTTCAGGAACGCATGGCGGCAAGGTGCACCACCTCGGTCACCATCAAGGCGGGACATTCACCTTTCATCAGCCGCCCCGCGGATCTCGCCACGGTGATCATGAGCGTCTGAAGTCCACCTCAAGAGCAATATTTTCCTGGATTCGCTGCCTGACCGAAGATCGGTGAGGTTAGACGTTGCCAAAAATGCTTCGCACGGGACACGCCCAGCCGTGTCCTGTTACTTCGGCCGTGGTCAGGGGTAAGCTCCAGAAATGGCACCGCGAAGTTTTCTTCAATGGCCGGTCGTCCGTCAGCTGAGCACGGGCGACCTGTTCGGCCGTGGCCCAGCGGTCACATCGGCCAAGACCAAGGCAATAGCTCCCCGCACGGCCACTGCCGACCGTGTGGTGCAGAGCGTGTGCCCCTACTGCGCCGTTGGCTGTGGGCAACGCGTCTACGTCAAGGACGAAAAGGTAGTCCAGATCGAAGGCGATCCGGATTCACCCATCTCACGTGGCCGGCTGTGCCCCAAAGGCTCTGCCAGCGAGCAGTTGGTCAATTCGCCGGGCCGGCAGACCAAAGTGCTTTATCGTGCGCCGCGTTCCACCGAGTGGGAACACCTGGACCTGGAGAAGGCCCTTGACATGGTGGCGGACCGGTTTATCGAGACCCGCCGCAGGACCTGGCAACAGGAAGACGATCAAGGCCGGCTGCTGCGCCGCACCATGGGCATCGCTTCACTCGGTGGCGCAACCCTGGACAACGAAGAGAACTACCTCATCAAGAAGCTCTTCACAGCAGCAGGGGCGGTGCAGACCGAGAACCAGGCCCGCATATGACACTCCGCGACGGTTCCCAGTTTGGGAGCCTCTTTTGGACGCGGTGGTGCAACGCAATCACTGCAGGACATGGCCAACGCCGACTGCATCGTCATCCAGGGGTCCAACATGGCCGAGTGCCACCCTGTGGGCTATCAGTGGGTGGCGGAGGCGAAGGCGCGCGGTGCGAAGGTCATCCACGTCGATCCCCGCTTCACCCGCACGTCAGCGGTCTCGGATAAGCACATACCTATTCGGGCCGGCTCGGACGTGGTGCTTCTCGGCGCACTGATCAACTACGTCATCAGCAACGATCTCTGGTTCAAGGAGTACGTCAGCGCGTATACCAACGCTGCCACCTTGGTCCACGACGATTACCGCGATGCTGAGGATCTGGGCGGGCTGTTCTCCGGCTTCGATCCCGAGAAGGGTGCTTACGACACGTCCTCATGGGCATATGCGGAACGCGGGGACGGCGCCATTGACGAGCCCGGACCCGGATCGGAACACGGTGCCGACGCCAGGGACCGCGCTGCCGGACATGCTTTCGGCAGCGGTGGTCCGCCCTTGGAGCACGCCGAAGTCCAGCGTGACGATACCCTCCAGAACCCCCGGACCGTTTTCCAGATCGTGAAGCGGCACTACGCCCGTTACACGGCTGAGATGGTCCAGGACATGTGCGGAATCAGCGTGGCCGACTTCGAGTACCTGGCACGCACCATCACGGAGAACTCGGGCCGCGACCGGACCACCTGTTTCGCCTATGCTGTGGGCTGGACCCAGCACTCGCTGGGAACGCAGTTCATCCGGGCTGCCGCCATCCTGCAGCTCCTGCTCGGAAACGTGGGACGCCCGGGAAGCGGAATCATGGCCCTACGCGGACATGCCAGCATCCAGGGCTCCACGGACATCCCCACCCTGTTCAACCTGCTGCCCGGGTACCTGCCGATGCCCAGCGCAGGCCGCCACGACACGCTCGAGGACTATCTGTCCGTCATCGGGTCGAAGCAGCAAAAAGGTTACTGGGCCAATGCAGATGCCTACACCATCAGCCTTCTGAAGGCATGGTGGGGCGACGCCGCCACAGCGGACAACGACTGGGCTTATGACTACATTCCGAGGCTGACCGGAGCCCACGGTACATACGAGACCGTGATGGGCATGCTTGAGGACGAAGTGGAAGGCTACTTCATCCTTGGACAGAACCCTGCTGTGGGTTCAGCCCACGGCCGGATGCAGCGGATGGGCATGTCCCACTTGAAGTGGCTTGTGGTGCGGGATCTGAATCTCATCGAGTCCGCTACCTGGTGGAAAGACGGTCCGGAGATCGAATCGGGGGAGTTGCGCACCGAAGACATCGAGACAGAGGTGTTCTTCATGCCGGCGGCGACCCACGTGGAGAAAGCCGGCTCGTTCACCCAGACCCAAAGGCTGCTGCAGTGGCGCCACCAGGCGGTTGCACCGCCAGGGGAGTGCCAAAGCGAACTGCAGTTCTTCTTTGAACTGGGTAAGCGGATCCGCGAGAAGCTGGCCGATTCCAAGGACGAACGCGACCGTCCGCTGCTCGACCTGACATGGGACTACCCCACGGACGAGCACGGCGATCCCGATGCGGAAGCGGTCCTTGCCGAGATCAACGGCCGCCACCTGGCAGGTCCTGACGCCGGGAAGCCCCTGTCCTCCTACACGGAGATGCAGGCTGACGGATCCACGTCTGGTGGCTGCTGGATCTACACCGGTGTTTACGCTGACGGCTTCAACCATGCCGCCAACCGCAAACCGGGCCAGGAACAGGGGCCGACGGCGTCGGAATGGGGCTGGGCTTGGCCTGCCAACCGCCGGATCCTCTACAACCGCGCCTCGGCCGACCCGGACGGCAAGCCGTGGAGCGAGCGGAAGAAGTACATCTGGTGGGACCAGGAGCAGGGTAAATGGGTCGGAGACGACGTGCCCGACTTCCCGGTTGACCTTGCCCCGGGCAGCCACCCGGACCCCTCTGTCGGTGGTCCGGCCGCCCTCAGCGGTGATGATCCCTTCATCATGCAGGCTGACGGCAAGGGCTGGCTGTTTGCGCCGAAGGGCCTCATGGACGGACCCCTGCCCACGCACTACGAGGCGCAGGAATCACCGGTGGCCAATGCGCTGTACCCGCAGCAGCAGAACCCTGCGCGGCTGGTGTTCCCCCGCAAGGACAACCTAAGTGCGCCAAGCGCGGGGACCAGTGGCTCCGACGTCTACCCGTATGTCTTCACCACGTACCGGTTGACCGAGCACCATACAGCGGGCGGAATGAGCCGCTGGCTTCCGTACCTGTCCGAGCTGCAACCGGAGATGTTCTGCGAAGTCTCGCCTCAGCTGGCGGCGGAGCGGGGTCTCGAACCTTACGGGTGGGCCACGATTATTTCGGCGCGCTCCGCAATCGAGGCAAAGGTCTTGGTTACTGACCGCATGGCGCCGCTCAAGGTCGGAGGCCACACCGTGCACCAGATCGGGCTGCCGTACCACTGGGGCGTCGGCAGCAATGCCGTCGTCAGCGGCGACGCTGCAAACGATTTGCTGGGTGTGACCCTTGATCCCAATGTCCAGATTCAGGAATCGAAGGTGGCCTCGTGCGATATCCGGCCGGGCCGCAGGCCCCGCGGGGAGGAACTGCTTGCCCTGGTTGCTGAATATCAGGAACGGGCCGGAGTGACCACCGAGACCGGCAACCGCGCCGTCACCAATCCCGCGGCGGAAGGCGTCCAACCCCGCCCGGGTGAAAAGGGCAGCGCCGACGGTGGGGAGAACTGATGAGTCTGCTCCCCACCGCGTCAGCCCAAGCACACATTGCCCCGTCCGGAACGCTGCCTGCCGGCGGCGTTCCGGATACCAACCCGACGACGGAGGACTAGATGGGCCAGCTGTCCGGACCGACCGACCCCACCGCCGATGCCCACTGGGAGCACAACCATCCGCGCAAGGGGTTCTTCACCGACACCTCGATCTGCATCGGCTGCAAGGCCTGCGAAGTTGCCTGCAAGGAGTGGAACCACAACCCGCAGGACGGAAACCTGGAACTGCTCGGGTCCTCCTACGACAACACCGGATCGCTGGGCGCCAGCACCTGGCGGCACGTCGCCTTCATCGAACAGGGCCAGGAACGCATTGTCGAGGCGCGGGAGTCAGGCCGTGCCCTGGTCAGCCTGGGCATGCCGCGCATCGGGCCGCCGGCCCCGGCAACGGCTGTTACGGATCTTGCGGACGCTGATACTACCCCGCCGGACACCGCAGACTTCCGGTGGCTGATGTCCTCTGATGTCTGCAAGCACTGCACCCACGCCGGCTGCCTCGACGTCTGCCCCACCGGCGCGCTGTTCCGCACAGAGTTCGGCACCGTCGTGGTCCAGGATGATGTCTGCAACGGCTGCGGTACCTGCGTGGCCGGGTGCCCCTTCGGCGTGATCGAGCGCCGCAGCAACGGCACGGTCAAAGTCGCCAGCAGCAGGGAAGAACAGCACGCCAAGCATCCCGACGTTCCCAACGAGGGCATCGCCCAGAAGTGCACGCTGTGCTATGATCGGCTGCTTGACGACCAGACGCCGGCATGCGCCAAGGCATGCCCGACGACGTCCATCAAGTTCGGCGACCACGATGACATGGTGGAGACGGCCCGGGAGCGGGTGGCCACCCTGCATGCGCAGGGGATGACCGAAGCCCGGCTCTACGGGGCGAACGAAATCGACGGCGTCGGCGGAACCGGATCTGTCTTCCTGCTGCTGGATGAACCAGAAGTGTACGGGCTTCCGCCGGACCCCCGGGTGCCCACCGCAGACTTGCCGAAGATGTACCGCCGCGCCGGCATGGCCGTGGCAGGCATGGCTGCGGCCGCTGCGCTGGCCTTCCTGGGAGGACGGGCGTGACCCTCTCAGAGTTCGACAGCTTCCGGCCATCAGAACCTGCCCGACGCCGCCGGCAGGGCGGCAAGCGCGGCACCGGTCGACGCCGGGACAATGGTGACGGCTCACGGGAAATGCCTATGGTGCCGGAGCCTGAGTTCACCTCGTACTACGGGCGTCCCGTCGTGAAGCCGGCGCCTTGGGGCGATGACGTGGCCATCTACCTGTTCCTGGGTGGCGTGGCAGGCGGGTCAGCCCTCCTCGGTCTTGGCGGGCAGCTGACCGGCCGGCCTATCCTTCGCCGCAACGCCCGGCTGGGCGCCTTGGCGGCAGTAAGCGCCGGTGCCGTTGCCCTGGTGAAGGACCTGGGCAGGCCGGAACGTTTCCTGCACATGCTGCGGACCTTCAAGGTGACCTCGCCGATGAGTGTGGGCTCGTGGATCCTTAGCGCCTTCAGCGCGGGCACGGCCGTGACCGCGGTGGCGGAAATCGACCGGATGACCGGCAGCCGGCTTCCGCTGGGTCCGTTGCGGAAGGTCCTGCATGCAGTGGAAGGTGCGGCCGGCGTCGAAGCGGCGGTTTTCGCCGGGCCACTGGCGGCGTACACGGCTGTCCTGCTGGGTGATACCGCCACCCCGACATGGAATGCTGCGCACGAGGAACTGCCATTCGTCTTCGTTAGTTCGGCCTGCCTCGCTTCTGCCGGCCTCGCCATGGTTACCACACCCATCCATGAGACAGGACCGGCCCGGAAACTTGCGGTGCTCGGCGTGCTGGGGGATGTCGCTGCCATGAAGGTGATGGAGCGCCGCATGGATCCGGTGGCCGCCGAGCCCCTGCACCAGGGCAAGGCGGGCGCCATGCTGAAGTGGAGCGAGCGGTTGGCGTTGGCCGGCGGACTCGGAACGCTGCTCGCGGGGCGGAACCGCGTGGTGGCGGCAGCTTCGGGATTGGCGCTGCTGGGCGCTTCGGCCCTGACCCGCTTCGGCGTGTTCGAAGCGGGCCTCGCCTCGGCCAGGGATCCGCGGTACACCATCGAACCGCAGAAGAACCGGCTCGCTGCCCGCCGTGCCGCAGGCGTGACCGGCGACGCGATCACCACCGCCGGTTGAGCGGGCAGCCGCGTCAGCGGACCTCGATGCCCCGCCCTGCAGTGGTGTGGCCGATCACCGGGTAGCCCGGCAACTCGCCGACCACCAGCAGCCCGCCTGAGGTCTGGGCATCGGCCAGCAGCAGCAGGTCGTTTTCGGTGACGCCGGCAGCGGAGCGCAGGTGCGGCCGCACCCAATCAAGGTTGCGCCGGGTTCCGCCGGAGACGAAACCGTCACGGAGTGCCTCCCGCGCGCCCTCGATCAGTGGTACAGCCTTCAGATCGATCACGGCGCCCACCTCCGAGGCGCGGACCATCTTGTAAAGGTGCCCCAGCAGGCCAAAACCCGTCACGTCAGTGGCGGCCCGGACGCCGGCAGCAACCGCGGCGTCGGCTGCGTCCCGGTTGAGGGCCGCCATCGTCTCCACCGCTTCAGCGAACACCTCCCCGGTCTGCTTGTGCCGGTTGTTGAGAAGTCCGACGCCGAGTGGCTTGGTGAGCGTGATCGGCAGCCCGGGCTGGGCGGCGTCGTTGCGGAGCAGGCGGTCGGGGTGGGCGACGCCCGTGACAGCCATGCCGTACTTCGGCTCCGGATCGTCGATGGAGTGCCCACCGAGCACCGGGCACCCCGCCTGGGACGCCACGCTGAGCCCGCCGCGGAGGACTTCCGTCATCAATTCCATCGGCAGGACTCCGCGGGGCCAGCCGACGAGGTTGATCGCCGTGACCGGGCGGCCGCCCATCGCGTAGATGTCCGAGAGGGCATTGGCGGCCGCGATCCGGCCCCAGTCAAACGCGTCGTCCACCACGGGAGTGAAGAAGTCAGCGGTGGTGAGGACGGCCAGATCATCGCGGACCAGGACCGCCGCGGCGTCGTCGCCGCTGTCCAGGCCAACCAGCACCTCTGCGCCCGGTTGGCCGATCAGGCCGCGGACGGCGTCCTCGAGTTCGCCTGGCGGAATCTTGCAGGCGCAGCCTCCGCCGTGGGCATAGTCGGTGAGCCGGAGCAAGCCGGCGGCACCATCATCAAGTTGCTGTACTGACGTCTGAGCCTCATTCACCCGCCTAGCGTACCCCTCCAGTTAACCCTGCTATATTGAGGCGCGGTGGCGTCCGGGTCCTGGTGGGCCCCCCGGTCTTCAAAACCGGTGAGGCTGAGCATCTCGGCCTGGCGGGTTCGATTCCCGTCCGCCACCGCCAAACTACCGGCGTGAATGCCTTGAAAAGAGGAGGGCTGTGGTCCAGGTCGATCCCCGGCGGCTGATTCCCCGCACGAACGACCTGCTGGCGTTGCCCGCCGTCCGCGAGGCCCGGACACGGATGAATGAGCGCGTCGTCCGCGAACTCGTCCGAAAAATCCAGGAGCAGGCCCGCCGCGGTGAGCTGCCTCCCAACCAGGTGCAACCTGCCCTGCTCGCAGCCGTCGCTTCACATAAAGCAACAACCCTCCGTCCGGTGCTGAACGCAACCGGCGTCATCGTGCACACGAACCTTGGCCGCGCCCCCCTTTCTGCAGCGGCGGTGGAAGCCCTTGTCGCTGCCAGCGGCTACGTTGACGTGGAACTGGACCTTGCAGACGGCGGCCGCTCCCGCCGCGGTGCCGGTGCCCGGGCCGCCCTCCTCGCTGCCTGTCCTGCCGCCGAGGACGCCTTGGTGGTCAACAACGGAGCTGCAGCGCTGGTGTTGGCCACCACAGCCCTGGCCGCCGGCCGGGAGGTGGTGGTGAGCCGCGGGGAACTCGTCGAGATCGGTGCAGGCTTCAGGCTGACCGACCTGATGGAGTCGACAGGCGCGGTGCTTCACGAGGTGGGTACCACCAACCGGACACACCTGCATGACTACGCGGGGGCCGTCGGACCGGACACGGGCTGCGTCCTCAAGGTGCACCCGAGCAACTTCCGGGTGGACGGGTTCACGTCCGCGGTTCCGATTGCCGAACTGGGCCGGCTGACCGCGGCACACGGCGTTCCACTCGTGGCTGACCTGGGCAGTGGGTTGCTGGCGCCCGATCCGTACCTGCCGGACGAACCGGATGTCGCCTCCGCCCTGGCGGGCGGGGCCGACGTCGTCATCGCCAGCGGCGACAAACTGCTGGGCGGCCCCCAGGCCGGGTTGCTGCTGGGCCGCAAGGAAATCATTACCCGGCTGGCCCGCCACCCGCTCGCCCGTGCTGTCCGGGCGGACAAGCTTGCCCTGGCCGCCCTGGAAGCAACCGTCGCCGGCGGGCCGACGCCCGTCGTCGAGGCGCTGCACGCCGACGTCGAACAGTTGCGGCGCCGTACTGACAGGCTCGCCCACGCCTTGGGCGTCCCCGTCGTACCCCATGACGGCCGGGTGGGCGGCGGCGGCGCCCCCGGCGTTCCGCTGCCGGGATGGGCGCTGCGGCTCCCCGAGGGAATTGCAGGACGCTTGCGCACCGGCGACCCGGCCGTGTTGCCGCGCGTCCACGACGGCGCCTGCCTGATCGACTTGCGCTGTGTGCCGCCGGCCGAGGATGACCGGATCCTCGATGCCGTTCGGCAGGCACTGGCAACCCTCGACGTTGCGGACGCAGGCAGGGCGGGCTGACCGTGCACGTCGTTGCCACGGCCGGACATGTCGATTCCGGTAAAAGCACCCTGGTCCGCGCCCTTACCGGCATGGAGCCGGACCGATGGGAGGAAGAGCGGCGCCGCGGGCTGACCATTGACCTCGGCTACGCATGGACCACCTTGCCGTCCGGGCAGGACGTTGCCTTCGTCGACGTGCCCGGCCACGAACGCTTCCTCGGCAACATGCTTGCCGGAATCGGGCCGGCTCCGGTGGTCTGCTTCGTCGTAGCCGCGGATGAGGGCTGGCAGGCCCAGTCAAGCGATCATCGGGATGCGGTAGCTGCGCTTGGCATTGAACACGGCGTGGTAGTCCTCAGCCGCGCGGACCGGGCATCCGGGCAGCGCGTCGCCGACGTGCTGTCGCGGGCCCGCACGGAGCTGGCAGGGACCGGGCTGCGGGATGCCCCAGCCATCGCTGTGTCGGCCATCAACGGGACCGGCCTGGCTGAGTTGCGTGCAGCGCTCGACGGCGTCCTGGCCCAGGTGCCTGCCCCCACCACAACGGGGCGGGTCCGGTTGTGGGTGGACCGGTCGTTCACGATCAACGGGTCCGGAACGGTGGTCACCGGAACACTGGCAGCGGGCACGCTCGCCCAGGGTGACCGGCTGGAACTGCTGGGCCATTCGGGGTCCCGGCCGGTGGCGGTCCGCGGCCTGCAAAGCCGCGACACCTCGTACCAGTCGGTGGAGCCGGTCAGCCGGGTGGCGTTGAACCTGCGCGACGTTGCCGCAACGGACATCAGGCGAGGGGATGCGCTGGTTACCCCTGGTGCATGGCCCACCACCGGCGTCGTAGGCATCCACCGCACCACCGGGGTGGCGTATACCGACGTGCCCGAGCAAATCATGGTGCATGTGGGCACGGCGTCCGTGCCGGCGCGGCTGCGTCCCTTCGGGGCCGACCATGCCCGGCTGGTCCTCGACAGGCACCTGCCCCTGGTTCTCGGGGACCGGCTGGTGCTGCGCGACCCTGGCAGCCGTTCGGTCCTGGGTGGGGCGCGCATTCTCGACGCGGACCCACCGGAGCTGCGGCGGCGCGGTGACGGCGCGCACTGGGCCGAACGGCTTGCAGGGATGGATCCCGCAGGGGACGTTCTGGGGGAAGTGGCAGCCCGCGGAGCGGTCCAAATGGATCATCTCCGCAAGCTTGGGCTGCTGCCCGGGCACGCTGTGGATTCCCCGCAGGGCGTGCGGGTTTTCGGTGACTGGTGGGTGCATGCCCCTGTCCTTGAGGCGTGGCAGCACCGGCTTCGGGGCGCGGTCGAGGCGCTGCAGGAGCG
This sequence comes from Arthrobacter sp. E44, assembly GCF_041877125.1. Taxonomy (NCBI): domain Bacteria; kingdom Bacillati; phylum Actinomycetota; class Actinomycetes; order Micrococcales; family Micrococcaceae; genus Arthrobacter; species Arthrobacter sp. E44. The sequence continues at coordinate 122,672 of NZ_JBHDJA010000008.1, read as the reverse complement.
GAACCCCCTGGCCCCAGGCCTTTCCATGGGCGCGGCGCGGGACCTGCTCAGGTTGCCCGACGAGAGGTTGCTGTCCCACGTTATCCGCGGGGCGGAGCTGGAGCAGGACAGCGGCCACATCCGGGTGCCGGGCAGCCAGGGCAACCTTGGCCCCATTGAGCCGGCAATCGCCCAGTTGGAGCGCAGGCTCAAGACAGACGCGTTCCATGCCCCGGAAGCCGACGAGCTGGCGGCAATGGGCCTCGGCGCCCGGGAACTGGCCGCCGCCGAACGCACGGGACGGCTGCTGCGTCTGCGTGACGGGGTGGTGCTGCTGCCCACGGCACCCGCGCTTGCGATGCGCACCCTCGCCGGCCTGGCCCAGCCCTTCACCACCAGCCAGGCACGCCAGGCGCTGGACACAACACGCCGGATCGCGGTCCCGCTGCTGGAGCACCTTGATTCCCGCGGCTGGACCAAACGGATTGATGCCGGTCACCGTACAGTGGTTCGCTGACCGGGCCCCTCATGCAGCACGTTTGGAAGGACGGCTAGTCCGGGACGGCTGGCTGGACGCGGCGGAGGATGTCATCCACGACGCGCGCCAGCGGGGCAGTGGCGTCGATCGTGATGCCGCCGGGCGGAATCTCCTCCCGTGTTCGGTGCAGGTGCTCAATCAGCTCCCGTTCTGTTTGGCGTCCTCCCCATTCGTCCTCAGGGCGCTGATCCAGCCGCTGCTTCAAGGTTTCCAGGTCCACCTCAAGAACGAAGACACCATCGAAGAGATCGATGAACTTGGCGAGGTTCCGCGACCCGCCGCAGAAAAAGGTCACCGCATCCCGCTGGTCCGCGGCCAACGCCCTGACCTGGTCCACCCTCCAGAGGTGGTGCCCGTGTACGGCGACTCCGGTGATGCCGCCTACCGGTTCTCCGGTTTCCGGATCACCTTGATAGGCGAGTTCGCGGTCGCCGTTGATGGCGTGATAGCCACGGCGGCGCAATTCATTGCAGACTGCCGTCTTGCCGGTGCCCGAGCCGCCTTCGATGAGGTAGTTCTTCCTGCCCATCCCTGATGGTACCGATGCGCGGCCAAGGGAGTTCTCCCCGTGTCCCTTGCGGGCAATTGCGAAGGGTGCTGCCTAAGCTGTGGTCATGACGACGCCACCACATGTTTGCGTGACACCGATGAAATCCCTGTTGTACTGGCGAAAAAGCATGATCAATGGAGCCAAGACAGTGCCCGTGGTGGTCAGCATGGATTCCTCAGGGATGTTTCGCATGGTGGATGCTGCCGGCATGAGTGTGCTCTCCCTGCCTGTGCAGCAGGCATCATTCCGATTCACCAGCATGGGAACAATGGCAGTCACAGCCCAGGGCCGGAAATTTGACCTGCTGGGCGTCGGGGCGTCAATGTCGCCGGACCCGTCGCCGGAGCAGAAGGCGGAGATGAAGGTGGCCTCCGACGACTTCAAGGACCGCACAGCCCTCAACCGTGCCGGTTCCGCGGGCGCTGCCATGAGCGGCGCAGGGGGAGTGGGCGGCGTGGCCGGCATTGCCGGGAGTGCCTTGATGATGTTCTCCTACTACGAGGGGCTGGAAACCATCAAGACCTGGCAGGCGGTCCTTTCCCAAACAGGGGCACCCGTCCGGACGAGCGCAATGAAGGCCGGTCTTTACATGATGTTGGGGCTCGTAGCAGCCATCATCATAGGCATCGTCGTTGCCATCAACGTTCTCTAGGGTGGGTCTTATGCGTGCAATCGTCATGGACCGCATCGCCGGCCCGCTGGCTGTCCAACAAGTAGCCGTACCTGAGGTGCCGGCAGGCGGTGTCCTGGTCACCGTCGCCGCCACCGGCCTCTGCCGCAGCGACTGGCACGCCTGGGCCGGCCACGACGACATAGCGTTGCCGCATGTTCCGGGCCATGAGTTCGCCGGCGTCGTTGCCGCCGTGGGCGCAGGGGTGACCAGGTGGGCGGTCGGCGACAGGGTGACGGCCCCCTTCGTCGAGGGCTGCGGGGCCTGTGAGTGGTGCCGCGGGGGGAACGCGCAGGTCTGTCCCGCACAGCAGCAACCCGGCTTCACCCATTGGGGCTCCTTCGCCGAGCAAGTGGTCATTCACGCTGCGGACACTAACCTTGTCGCCGTCCCGGCAGGAGTCAGTTTCGAGGCAGCAGCAAGCCTGGGGTGCCGTTTTGCCACGGCGTACCGCGCACTTACCCGCAGGGCACGCCTCGCCGGCGGCGAATGGGTCACAATCGTGGGGGCGGGCGGCGTAGGGCTCAGCGCGGTCATGATTGCGAAGGCACTCGGCGGCAAGGTGGTGGTCGTGGACCGCAATCCGGGAGCACTCGAGGTGGCCGCTACTCTTGGCGCCGACCACGTCCTGGTCGCCGACGGTTCGGACATCCCGTCCCAAGTGCAGGCCGTAACCGGTGGAAGCCATGTTTCCATTGATGCCGTGGGTAGTGAGCAAACCTGCGCTGACGCGCTCCTTAGCCTTCGGCGCCGCGGCCGGCATGTCCAGATCGGACTCCTCCCGCCAGTGGAGGGGCATCCCCGGGTGCCCATGGCCCGAGTCATTGCGTGGGAACTGGACGTCTTCGGTAGCCACGGCATGGCAGCGGTGGATTACCCCGGAATGCTCGCCCTGATCGCATCGGGAGCACTGGAACCACAGAAACTCATCGAGCGCATCATCGGGTTGGAGGAGGCCGCTGCCATGCTGCCACACTTCGATACTGCGAACGTCGCCGGCATGACAATGATCGATCCCACGCGGTGACGCATTCGGTTCCCGGATTGGGTGGTTTGATTAGTCAGTGCTCCGTGTAAGACGCTTTGTAGTTTTCAGCCTGTTTGTGGCCTGCGCCAGCGCGGTTTTCTCGTTTTGGGTGATAGGACAGGCCGGGGCGGACGCCAGGGTGGCACTTTCGCCGCCGCCGCGGGCGCTGGTGACCCTTGAAACCGGGACGGGCGGGATGACCACTGCCGTGGACGTCACACGCAGTCCCGACGCCGAATGGCTTCGCGCGGCTTCCGCCGAAACTGGAATCCCTGCCCGTGCCCTGCGCGCTTATGTTGCTGCGGCCGTGACGGCAAATGGTTCCATGCCGCAATGCAGAATCGGCTGGAATACCCTGGCCGCCGTCGGCTTCGTCGAATCAGGCCACGGAACCTATGGTGGGGGCAGCCTGGACGCCTTGGGCCAGGCCAGCGGGCCCATCGTGGGCCCAAGCCTCAATGGGTCAGGTTTCGCCGCTATCCCCGACACCGACGCCGGTGCCCTGGATGGCGACGCCAACTGGGACCACGCGGTGGGGCCCATGCAATTCATTCCTTCCACCTGGCGTCTGGCAGGGAGGGACGGGAACGGGGACGGAACAGCAGACCCCTTCAATATCGACGATGCCGCCCTCAGCGCCGCCACCTACTTGTGTGACCGCGGCCGCGACCTCACGACAGCGCAGGGGTGGACGGATGCCATCTACGCCTACAACCAGTCCGACGCCTATATCCGCAAGGTACGTGCCCAAGCCACGGCCTACGCCACGAAAACGGGTACCCCCGACTAAGCCACGACTGGCAGTCGGGGGTTTTTCCGGGCGCTTGCCTGGGCGGCGGTCAGGCGGGGTGCCAGGTAATGGGAAGTGCTTTCAAGCCGTAGACGATGGTGCTTTCCATGCGCTCCAGTCGGGCTCCGGGAGGCACGGACAGCCCGGGCAGGCGGGCCAGCAGGGCCTCCAGTGCGATTTTCGCCTCGAGCCGGGCCAGCGGCGCGCCGAGGCAAAAGTGGATGCCGTGGCCGAACGCCAGATGCCGGTTCGGGTTGCGGTCGACGTCGAACTCCGCCGCGTGTTCAAACTGCCGCTCGTCGCGGTTGGCCGAGCCGATCCAGGCCACGATCGGTGCCCCGGCCGGGATGCGTACGCTGCCCACATCGGTGTCCGCTACGCTCACCCGGTACATCGACTGGACAGGGGAGCGAAAGCGCAGCACCTCTTCGAGGGTCTGGGGCAACAAGGCCGGTTCGTTCAGTAGGCGCTCAAGGGTGCCGGGCGATTCGGCCAGGCATAAAACGGCGTTGCCGATCAGGTTGGTGGTGGTCTCGTTGCCGGCGACCAGCAGCAGGGCGCAGAAACCCAGCAGTTCGGGCACCGAAAGTTTTTGGCCTTCGATCTCGGCAGACAGCAGCCTGCTGATCAGGTCCTCACCCGGATGCCTCCTGCGCTGGTCGATCAGGGCCAGGAAGTATTCGACCATTTCCGATGTGGTGGAGTCCTGGCGGTCGGTGCCCGGCCCGGTCCGTGTTTGGCTGACAATCGTGTCCGACCAGTGCTTGAAGCGCTCACGGTCCTGCCCCGGAATGCCCATCAGTTCGGAGATCACAATAACCGGCAACGGGTAGGCCAAGTCCTGGATCAGGTCCGCGCTGCCGCCGCGCCCCACGAGTCCCTCCAGCAGTTCGTCCGTGAGTGCGGAGATGCGGGGAGCCAAGGCATCGACTGCTTTCGGCGTGAAAGCCTGGGTCACCAGGGAACGCAGCTGCCGATGCCGCGGGGGATCGGCTGTGATCAGGCTTGATGCGAACAACTGGCCGGAACCCGATGGAGCGTCGCCGCCCATGCGTGAGGAGAACGTAGCGTGCTCGGACAGCACCCGCTGAACGTCGTCGTACCGGAACACGTGCCAGCTCCCTGATGGTTCGTCCTGGAAAACGGGGGCGGCTGCGCGCATGTGTTCATAGTGGGAAAAGGGATCCAGCGGGTATTGCGTGGACTCGGCGGTGTCCATGGTGGCCTCTCTGCTCGGCCGGCGCCCTGTGCCTCACGCTGCTGGCGGGAACGAAGAGTGCCAAGCCCCCAATTGAATGACCGTAGAACCTCGATCTTAATCAAAGCCTGCCCCTGGGTCATTACTCCCGGCGTCGTACGTTCTTGCCCTTTGCTTTGTCATCCCTGGCCCCCCGCACTCCAGCCAAGCCGGACCGGCGCTCATGCCGCGCGGCGAACCAAACAGCCGCCACCATCAGGCCCAGTACGTCCGCGAAACCCAGGATCGCCTCCCACGGCATCCGGATCGAACCTCCGCGCAGGTTGCTGTAAAAGGAACCGAGGGGGACCAGCAGGGGCCAGAGGACGATCAGGTTCCGGGCGACGCTGAACGCAACCGCGTAGACCACACCGAGGCCGAAAAGAAAGAGCATCTCGGACCCTGTCATGCCATAGCCGACGTGGTAGGCCGCGTACAGTGCGGCGGCGCCGGCCACTCCCGCGATCGGGCCGAAGCTGGCTTCCAGGCGCGCCTGGATGAAGCCCCGGAAGAAGACTGCTTCGAAGAAACCCACGGTGATGGCAAGGGCTGCCAGAGGCACCCAGTCGACGGGGCGCGGAAGCGGGTACCCCCAAAGCGTGATGACGAACTGCACGGCTGCGAGGGCGAGTCCCAGGGCGAATGCCTGGCCCAGGTTTTTGCGGCTGATCCCTAGCGCGTCCAGGGACCTCCTCCGGATCCAGGTGTTGTACCCGATGGGGCCGAGGACACCGAGGAGCATGCCGGCCGCGAATGACAGGAACAGCCCCAGCGTATTTCCCTGGGTGAACACCCTGAAGGCCAGCCAAAAGAGGGCCACGACGCCCAGGTACAGTGCGGCAACGGCACCGATGTCAGGCCAGTCCGGATGTCCGGCCCAGCGGGGCCGGGACGTGGGCAAAACGAGTGCGAAAACCAGCGCGGCAACTGGAACGCCAACCCCGTACACCGCGGGGTTCCCCAAGGACAGCAGCAGTATCGCGCCGACGAGGAACACCGGCCAGGCAAACCGCGGCAGAACATGGGCCCTTCCACTCAGGTTTGTTCCCGACATGACACCCCACTCCATGCGCCGGCGGACTGCATGTATCAAGTCTTTCCCGAGGCAAACCCCGGCTATAGGGGCGAAGGGCCCAACCGGGCTTGAACAGTGCCCCGCGGACCGTGCCAAGCTGCGGCGGGCCTCAGCGGGCAACCCCGGCGGCGCGGTAAATTGCGTCAATGATTTTCATGTTGGCCAGGCAGTCGGACCCCTCCGTGGGCAGTTCGCTGCCCGTTTGAAGAGCAGTGACGACAGCTTCGAGTTGGTGGTCATACGTCTCGAGCCCCCTTACAGTCCAGGTGCGGTCCAGCCCCTCGGTGGTAAGGGTGATGGAATGGCCCCGGGAGGGGAAGACCATGTTGTTGACCTGCAGCCGTCCTCCGGTACCGGTTACCTCAAGTGAAGAGTTCAGGTGCTGTGCCTGTTCGACCATTGCCGAGGTGACGAGCGCTTGTGCTCCCGAGGGGAACTGCAGGTCGGCGCTGACGCTGAGGTCCGCGCCGAGAGGATTAACTGTCGCCCTCGCCCCAAGCACCGTTGGTTCCTCGCCCATAAGCGCACGCACCCAGTGGACGGGGTAGCAGCCCAGGTCCATCAGCGACCCACCCCCCAACTGCGGATCGTGCCGCAGCGAGGCCGGATCAAACGGATTGGAGGCGGAAAAGTCCGCGCGCAACATCGTGATCTCGCCGAGCGCGCCTGAAGCCTTGACGGCATCGACTTCAGCGCTCAACGGGTGGTAACGGTCGTGGAAGGCCTCAATGAGCCGGTAGCCTGTCGAGCGCGCAGCTTCAATCATTTGGCCGGCCTCTTCAGCGTTCATTGCGAACGGTTTCTCGCAAAGTACGTGCTTGCCGGCCTCCAGGGCCGCAATAGACCACGCGGCGTGCCCGGAGGGCGGAAGTGCGTTATAGACCAGGTCTATCTCGGAGTCGGCCAGCATTTCGGAGTAGTCCCCGTAGAAGCGGTCGATTCCGTGGCTATCGGCGAACTGCCGGACACTCTCCTTCCGGCGGGACGCCACGGCCACGACTTGGACGTCGGAGCGGCGGACGGCCGGCCGGATGACTGCAGCGGGCGCAATTCCTGCTGCACCCAGGATTCCTATTCGTAGCACTGTGTTTTCTCCTTGCTATGCCGCCGTCGTTGACCGGAAGGCCGGCGATGTCTACCTGTGCATCACCGGCCTCCCGGCAAAGCTCCGTCAGCTGCCGGACTTAGCCCCGGCCCGCTCCTTGGCCGCTCCTGTGAGGTGCGCCCGCTGCAAGCTGCAAGTCCTGCTGAAGGGCGTAATACTGCGGCTTCGGCTGGAGGTTCTCGTCATAGATGCTCGCTGCGCCTTCGCCCTGGAAGACTCCGGGCACCCACGAGTAGGCGTCACCGAAGCCCCATATGGTGTAGGAGATGCATTCCTTCACTGCCATGCAGGCCTGGAGCGTCTGCGAGTATGCGGCCACTTGTGCCGACTGTTCGACGGGTGTGACCGGCAGGGTGGTCCGCACGTCGACTTCTGTCTCTGCCACGTCCAGGCCAAGGTCAGCGAATCTCTGCAGGTTGTTCTTCAGGTCAGGCAGCGGGTATTGCGTGTCCAGGTGGGTCTGGAACCCCACCCCGTCGATGGGAACGCCCTGCGCTTTCAGGTCCTTGACGAGCGCATAGGCGGCGTTGCTCTTCGGCCCGGTGGATTCGATGTTGTAGTCGTTGTAAAAGAGCTTGGCCTGTGGATCTGCCTCGTGCGCCCAACGGAAGGCATCTGCGATATAGCCCGGCCCCAGCTTCTGCAGCCAGATGCTGTTGCGCAGGGTGCCGTCTTCATTGAACGCCTCGTTGACGACATCCCACTGCCAGATTTTGCCCTTGAAGTGCGTGACTTGATCAGTGACATGCTTGTGCAGGACCTGCCTCAGCTGGTCCGCACTCATCCCTGGGGCGGCAGCCGTAAGCCAGCTGGGGAGCTGGCTGTGCCAAACCAGGGTGTGACCGCGCACCAACTGGTGGTTCGCCTCAGCAAATGCCACGAGCCGATCAGCGGCAGCCCAGTCATAGTTGCCTTGGGTCGGTTCAACCACTTCCCATTTCATGACGTTCTCCGGTGTGACCGTGGAAAACTGGGCGGCGGTGATATCGGTGTAGGCCGGATTGCTTCCGAGTTGGTCACTGTTGACCGCAGTGCCGATGCGCAATCCGATATTGGCGCCAAGTGCGCGGAGAGAATCGCGCTGCTGCGACGGTCCGCCGGCTTCCAGTGGTCCTGATGCAGCCATGGCAGCGGCTGGAGTGGCGAGCAGGGCGCACAAGCCGAGCGCACCGATGAAAAGGGAACGTTGAAAAGGCACGTAGTACTCCTTCGGTTTCTGGTTTGACTTCATCTTTCAGAGGCGGAGATCTTGTCGCCGTGAGAGGGCGCCGCGAGCCGTGGTGCCAGGAACTGGCGTACCAATTGGTCGTCGTCCGGGCCGCCGGCTTCATGTCCGTTAAAGGGCCAGACTTTAATTTCCTTCTCGCCGCTGTATGCGTTGTAGGCGGCGAAGACCGTCGACGGAGGGGTAATCGGGTCCATGAGTGCTACGGAAAAGTAGGCGGGGTGCCTTGACCGTTCAGCGAAGTTGACACCGTCGAAATAGCTGAGGGTGTCGGCTACGGCTTCAGTGTTGTCACGGTGGGTGGAAAGATAGTCCGCGATCTCCCGGAAGGGATACGCGTCCGTGATGACTGTTGCCCTTGGGAAGTCGCAGAGAAAGGGGACAGTCACGGCCACTGCCGAGATGTCCGGCACCAGCGCGCCCACCGCAAGCGCAATCGCCCCTCCCTGGCTTCCCCCGGTCACAGCGATCCGGCCAGGATCGATCCAGGGGAGGGTGCGGACCGCATCGACTGCCCGGACGCCGTCAGCGATGAGGCGGCGGTAGTAGTAGGTTTCCTTGCTGGTGATTCCTTTTGTCATGACGCCCGGAACCTGCGGGCCCGAGAGGCCCGGATCGGGGGTGTCGCCGACCGACCAGCCGGATCCCTGCCCCCTGGTGTCCATCTGCAGGTGGGCGAAGCCGGCGGAGGCCCAGAAAAGGTTCTCCCAGGGACGTCCCCGGCCTCCGCCGTAACCTACGTACTGGACTACCGCGGGCAGTGGTCCGTTTGGATTCTTCGGGGCCCGCAGCCAGGCCTTGATGGGATCCGCTCCGAAGCCGGGGAAGGTCACGTCGTAGACATCAACTGTCTCCAGGCCTGCATGCACCGGTTCGACCACCACTTCGCCGCCGGGCTGGCGGGTTTCCTGCAGGGTCTGCTCCCAGAATGCGTCAAAGTCCTCGTTGCAGAGTTGGGAGCTCTTGTAGGTTCGGAGTTCCGTTTCGGGCATGTCGTTGTACATATGCAGAACTTTCTCGGGTGGAACTGGGGGCTTCCTGTCGGGCCCAGGTCTCTTTGCTGGTCGCTATCTGGCTGGGGAGGGGGCCGGCACGGCGACACTGTGCCGGGCCAGTCGGGCATCGTCGGCCGTTACGACATGCTCGGGGCCCGTGATGGTGAACACCGCTGTGGTTTCACGTTCCGCACAGGACGGGCCAACCCAAAGCTCGATGTCACCGGGCTCCACGATGCGCGCACCATCCCGGCCGGTGAAGGCCAGCCGGGCAGTCGGCACATCGAAAGTCACCAACCCGCTTTCGCCCGGTTCCAGCGAGATTCGAGCGTAGGCAAGGAGCTGCGCGACGGGGCGGGTGACAGTGGCGTAGGTATCGTGCGCGTAGAGCTGAACCAGGTCGGTGCCCGCGCGTTCGCCTGTGTTCCGGACGGTAACCGTTGCCGTGAAAGCGTCGCCGGCGGACACCGTGTCCGCTACCTCGAGCCCGCTGTGCTCGAACGTCGTATAGGTCAGGCCGTGCCCGAAAGGGAGCACAGGTGTGCTGTCGGCGCTGGTAACGTCTGACGGGCCTCCGAGTACAGGGTGCAGATACGAGAACGGCTGCGACCCCGCTGAGCGCGGCAGCGAGACCGGCAGGTGGCCGGACGGAGCTGCGCGCCCTGACAGTACCGCGGCTGCGGCCGGTCCGCCTTCTTCTCCTGGAAAGAAGGCCTGCAACACTGCGGCCGGGGCAGTGGCCCCCTGCAGTGCCCATCCGATGGCGTACGGCCGCCCAGAGAGTACGAGCATCACGGTAGGTGTGCCTGTTCGGACTACAGCCTCCACCAGTTCACGTTGGACGCCCGGCAGCTCCAGGCTTTCGACATCGTTGCCCTCTCCTACAGTCCCGCGGCCAAACAGCCCGGCGCGGTCACCGACCACCACGATGGCAACGTCCGCGCCGGCTGCGGTCTCAACGGCTTCCTGGATGCCCGAGCGGTCGTCGCCGTCCACATCGCAGCCTCGGGCCGAAGCGACTGCGGCGTCAGGGAATTCGTCCCGCAGCGCTTCCAGGACCGATACGATGTCGAACCCGAGCGGCACCTCGGGGTGGTGTGCGAGCACGTGGTTGGCGAACGAGTAGCATCCCATCAGGGCCTCCGCCGCGTCGGCATTTGGTCCCAGCACCGCGATGCTTCCCTGGTTCCGCTTCAGTGGCAGGACCCCATCATTCGCCAGCAACACCAATGATTCCCCGGCCAGCCGCAACGCCAGGCTGCGGTGGCGCGGGCTGTCCAGGTCAATTTCTGTGGGTGGGGCGTCGAACGTCTCGTCGAGCAGCCCCAGTTCTTCCTTCTGGCTCAACACGCGCAGCACCGCGCGATCCACCAGCACCTCGTCGGAGAGGCCGCTGCGGATCCGTTCGGCGAGCGGGCCCACAAATGCATCACCGGTGGGCAACTCGACGTCGATGCCGGCCTGCAGTGCCAGCTCTGCGGCTTCACCTCGGTCGGCGGCGATCCGGTGCATCGTGTGCAGGAAAGCGACGGAAAAGTAATCGGAGACCACGGTGCCGTCGAAATTCCATTCATCGCGCAGGATGCCCGTCAGGTACTCAGGGGCCGCCGCGACGGGCACGCCGTCGATTTCGGAGTACGAATTCATTACCGAGCGTACGTTGCCGTCACGTACCGCCATCTCGAACGGCTGCAGCAGGACGTCCCGGAGTTCGCGGGCACCGACGTGCACGGGGGCGTGATTGCGGCCTGCCTGTGACGCCGAGTAACCGACGAAGTGCTTGAGCGTGGCATGCACCCCCGCTGACTGCAGGCCCCGTACGTAGGCCGTACCGATGGTGCCCACCACATACGGGTCCTCCGAAATGCACTCGTCCACCCGGCCCCACCTCGGGTCACGGATGACGTCCAGCACCGGCGCCAGGCCCTGGTGGATGCCGAGCGCGCGCATCGAGTCGCCGATGGCGGCGCCCAACTCCTCCACGAGGTCGGGGTTGAACGCGGCACCCCAGGCAAGGGGAGTGGGGAACGTGGCCGCCTTCCAGGCTGCCAGCCCGGTCAGGCATTCTTCGTGCACCAGCGCGGGAATGCCGAGGCGGGTCTGCTCCCGAAGCCTGCGCTGTTCCGACCACAGCCACCGCGCGCGTTCAAGCGGCTCAACCGGACGGGTGCCGTACACCCGGGTGAGATGTCCGATGCCCTCGGCCGTCGCGTCAGCGTAACTCGGTACTTCGGCGAACTCACCGTCAAGCGGTGCCACCTTGTCCTCGGATTTGTCCACCCAGTAACCCACCAGTTGGGCCAGCTTTTCCGGGAGGGTCATCCGGGCATGGAGCCGGCTGACCCGTTCCGACACGGGAGGGAGGGTGGGGCTGTTGCCAGGATTACTCATGCTTCTTTTCCTTAATTGGGCTGCCGTCAGCCCTTGACGGCGCCGGTGAGTCCACCCACGATGCGCCGTTCAAAGAGGCTGAAGAACACCAGCGCGGGGATCATGGACAGGGATGTGAAGGCCAGGACCTGCGCTGTATCCGTGGAATATTGGGACGAAAACGCCTGCACCCCCAGGGGGAGGGTAAAGGTGGCTTCCTTGTTCAGGATGAACAGCGGCAGCAGGTAGCTGTTCCAGCTGCCGATGAAGACCAGGATGCCGGTGGTGATCACACCCGGAAGTGAAAGCCGCAGCACCATCCGGAAGAAGAAGCCCAGGCGGCTGCAGCCGTCGATGAAGGCAGACTCCTGGATTTCATCCGGGATGGCGCGCAGGAACGGCACCAGGATGATGATCGTGGTGGGGAGTGCAAACGCGATTTGCGGGAGGATGACGCCGGCCAGGGAGTTCATAAGGCCGAGGTTGCGCACCACAATGTACAGCGGTGTGATGGCGACGGTGATGGGAAACATCAGCCCGGCCGCGAAAAGCGAGTACAGCGCGCCGCGCCCCCGGAACTGGTACCGGGCGAGCACATAGCTGGCCATCAGGCCCAAGCCGACCGCGCCCAGGGTGGTTACGGCCCCCACAATGGTTGAGTTCAGCACCTGCCGCCAGAAGACGCCCCCGCCTATGACGGTGAGGTAGTTGCCCACGTTCCAGGGATTTGGCAGGCCTGCCGGGTCAGTGGTGATCTGCGCATTCGTACGGAAACCGCCGAAAATGATGTAGGCGATCGGTGCCAACATGAGCGCAATGACCACAAGCGCAACGAAGTACACGACGGGGGAGCCCCATGGCAGGCTTTGCTGGTCAGCCCGACGGGAACGCCGGGCGGTGATGGCGGCGGTCATCGCGCCTTCCTTTCTGTCAGGGCGCCTGCGGTGTCACGGCGCAGCACGAACCGCTGGTACACCAAGGCGACGACGAGGGAGATGATGAAGATCACGACGGCGACAGCGTTGCCGTAACCGTAGTTTCCGGCGTTTCGGCCGTTCGTCACCATGTAGCTGGCCATGGTGGACGTACCGGCAGTGGAGGCGACGTACTGGCCCCAAATGATGTAGACGAGGTCGAACAGCTGCAGGGCGCCAATAACGGACAGGAACGCCCAGATGCGCAGCGTCGGACCCAGCAGCGGCAACGTAATTCGCCGCTGGATCTGCCAATAGGAAGCACCGTCGAGCGAGGCAGCCTCATAGAGCTCTTCCGGGATGCCCTGCAGGCCGGCGAGGAACAGGATGACGGCGAACCCGATGTACTTCCACGTCAGGATGCCCATCAGGGTCCACATGGCCACGCCGGGATCCGCCAGCCAGTCGTGGGCCAGGGCGCCGAGCCCCAGGTTGCGCAGCCAGCCGTTGAGCGCGCCATTGTTCTGGAGCATCAGGCTCCATCCCGTACCCACGACCACCTCGGAGATGACGTAGGGCACGAAGATCAGGACGCGAATGACGGATTGCCCGCGCATCCTGCGGTTTAGCAGCAGCGCCAACAGGATCGCGGCGGGCCCTTGAAGGACGAGCGAGGCCACGACGATAAATGCGTTGTGGGACAAGGCCTGCAAAAATGCCGGGTCCTGCAGGATGACCACGTAGTTCTGCAGCCCGACGAAGTTGGTGGGTGGCCCGTATCCGTTCCAGCGGTAAAAGCCGTAATACGCAGCCATGGCGACAGGCAGGATAACGAAGGCCACGAAGAAGACAATCGCCGGTCCTGCCAGGATTGCAATCTCCAAAGGTCCGGACCAGGCGGTACGGCGGCGGCGCTGCTTCGATGGGAGCGACGCGCGGGCGACGCTCCCATCGTGCTGCGCAAGCTCCGCCGTCGACACACGCTCAGTCGAGGTTGTCTGGGGGGCGTTGCTCACGGATTTTCCTCTTAGCCCTTCTTGGCGGCGTCGTTCGCCGTCTGGATAAGCTTTTGCGGATCGCTCTTGCCGGCCAGCATGTCGACGACGGCAACGTTCAGGGCGTTGCCGATGTTCTGGCCGAGCACGGTGTCGAGCCACTGCGAGACGTAGGGAGCTGCGTTGTATGCCTTCAGGATTTCCTGCAGGTACGGTTCGGTGACGGACTTCTGTGCTTCGGAGTTCACGGGCGGGGCGTTGAAGGCCTTGTAGTAGGCGACCTGCTGCGGTGTGCTTGCGATGAAGTTGAGGAAGTCAACGCATTCCTTGGGCGCATTGACGGAGCACGAGAATCCGTCAACACCGCCCATGATGGCAGCGGGGTCGCCCTTTCCGCCGGGGACTGCGGGGAAGGGGTACCAGGAAAGGTCTTTCAGCGGCTTCTGGTCCGGCGTGAGCGAGGCAATGACGCCCGGATCCCACGCGCCCATGAGTTCCATCCCGGCCTTGTGGTTGGCAAGCAGGCCTGCTGAGCTGCCTGCGCCCTGCTGGGCGGAGGTGGTCAGGAATCCGTCGTTGAACGGCTTCTTGTCAGCAAAGCTCTGCAGGTCCTGGGCCGCCTTCAGCCAGCAGGGGTCGGAGAAGTCTTTCGAGTCCGCCGTCTTCTGCATCGTCGCGGCATCACATTCGCGCAGCGAGAACCAGTAGAACCACATTGCTGCCGGCCATGCGTCTTTCGCGCCGAGTGCAACCGGGGCGACACCGCTTGCCTTCAGTTTTTCGACGTCGGCTTCGAGGTCGCTGATCGTGGCGGGGGCGCCGGTGATGTTGGCGGCCTTGAGAAGGTCCTGGCTGTAGAAGAGGCCGCCGGGAAGTACCGCGATGGGCATCGCCCAGACCTTGTCCTGGTAGGTTTCGGCTTTGAAGGATCCGGCCGAAATTACCTTCTTCGTGTCAGGCGAAATCTTGTCGGTCAGGTCCATCAACTGTCCGGCCTGGACCATTGCCGTCATCTTGCCGCCGCCGCGCTGCATAAAGATATCAGGTGCGTCGCCGGAGTTGAGGGCAGTTTGCAGCTTGCCGTCCAGGTCCTCGTTCTGGATGGCCTGGACATTGATGGTGACGTTCGGGTTTGCCTTTTCGAAGTCAGCGACAGCCGACTTCCAGAATTCCAGGCCGGGACCCGTCGTCGAATTCTCCCAAAGTGTCATAGACACCTTGCCGTCCGAGGAATTGCCGGAAGGACCGCCGCAAGCGCTAAGGGCTATGGACCCCAGGGCCAGAATGGCCGCCCCTCTCAAGAATTTCCTGGCTTTCATCTAATTCCATCCTGTTCTCGTCGTTGAGCCGTCCGTGGGGACGTGCGTAGGAGCGAAGCCCGTTCCTTGGCAGGGCATAAGTGAATGACCGGCTCAGTGGGGCTAGAAGTGATCCGGAGCACCCCGGACGACTAAAGCCTGCCAATGGCCGGAGAGGCCGTCAAACGTTTTCGAAAACATTTTCCATGGCTAGAATCGTGTCTTGTGAGAAGGCGTGCAACCATCCTCGACGTCGCCGAAGCGGCCGGCGTCTCAGTCTCAACCGTGTCCAAAGCAGTGAATGGACGCTACGGCATTGCGGTAGAGACGGTAGAACGAGTCCTCCAGGTCGCGCGCGACCTCGGATATGAGTCAAGCCTCGTGGCCAGCAGCATGCGCTCCCGCAAGACGGGCGTCATCGGGGTGCTGGTGGCCGACTTTGAGCCCTTCAGTGCCGAGATCCTGAAGGGCGTGGGCTCCGCCCTCAGCGGTTCCCGCTACGACCTCCTGGCCTATAGCGGTTCGAACCAGCTCTCCTCCGAGGGATGGGAACGGCGATCGCTCAGCCGCCTAAGCGGGACCCTTATCGACGGCGCGATCATGGTGACCCCGACGGTTGTGAACGTCACTGCGGACGTGCCGATTGTGGCCGTGGATCCCCACACTGGCCGGGCCGACCTCCCCACCGTGGAATCAGACAACCTGGGCGGCGCACGTGACGCCACCAGGTTTCTGATGGGCCTCGGCCACCGGCGGATCGGCTTCGTCGCCGGCCGCCCCGACCTGCGTTCCGCTATCGCAAGGGAGGCGGGGTACCGCCGGGCCCTGTCCGAAGGCGGCCTTCCCTTTGACCAGACCCTGGTCGAGATCGGGAACTACGACCCCGAATATGCCCGTAGGGCAGCTCACCGCCTCCTCACCAAGCACGACCGCCCCACTGCCGTTTTCGCCGCAAACGACCTCTCTGCCATCGTTGTCATCGCGGTGGCGCGGGAGCTTGGAATACAGGTGCCCGGAGAGCTTTCAGTAGTCGGCTTCGATGACATTCCGGAAGCAGCCCGGCACGCCTTACCGCTTACCACGGTGCACCAGCCCATGAGCCGTATGGGCGCCTCGGCAGCCGCCTTGGTGGTGGCGCTCATGAATGGCGAGGCGCCTGAAACCACCCAGCTCAAGATGCCGACCCGGCTGATTGTCCGAACCACCACGGCCCCACCTGCTCCTTGAGCTGCCGGGGCTTCCCTTGCGCCCTTAGCTCAGGCCCAGTGCGACGGCCAGGTCCGGCCCAAGTGACTTCGCGAAGGTATTCGTCATGTGGTTGTCCCGGTAGACCAGAACGTTGCCAATGACAGCAGGGCAAAGACCTTCCCGGCAAAAGAACCTCGACAGGTCCACAACTTCGACGCCGTTAATCCGTCCGGCTGCCGACACAAGCGCGTCCTCACCGCTCGCCAGGGCTTCCGAAGCGGGCGTGGCACAGGCGTCGCCGTCGGCATGCTTTTGAACGCATTCCACCGGGTTCCCGTGGGGATATGGCAGGTCCGCGATGACGGCGACGCGGAGCCCGGCAGCGCGCAGGGCGGAAAGGGATTGGACATAACCATCCAGCAGCGGGGCGTCCGGCCCCCAGGACCATCCAAGCGCTTTCCGGTACCCCGTTTCGCGCATCCCGGCAACCAGGACAAGGTCAGGTTTTGCTGCCGCGATCTTTTCCGCCGTTACAGCGTTTTGGGCCGGGCAGTTGGTGTAGACGGTGGCGGCAGACCGTGGCGGCGTCAGCGCAAACGGGCAGCCATTGCGCACCATGGCGTGGATTCTGAGCGGAATATGTTTTGAGACGGCGATGAGGGGGTCAACAAACTGACCCGCATGGGAATCCCCGACAACCACGACAACCGGGGCACCTTGATCTGCCGTTGAACCGAACCAGCAATCCGTGTCGGGCACCAGGGCGGGGTCGTACACGCCGCAGGCCCCGACGCTCGTGGCCGGCACGTCCTGCATGGCAACTGAGGGGTCAGGGCGGACGGGCAGGCCGGCGGGGACGGCCGCAGGACGGGCAGACCACGCCTGCGCACCGGGGTAATCGTGATCGGACAGTTCGGTGGACAACTGTGCGCGCTTGAACTCGATGACCTGCCAAGGCGCCCACGCTGCCGCAGACACCACCAGCGCCACGCAAAGGGCCATGGCGTATACCCGGCGGTACGTGCGCCAGTCAGCCTGTCCGGAGTGGTGCCGGAAGCGCTGCTCCACCAGGTAGTAGGAGGCGGCGGCGAGGGCGAGGCTTACGACGGCGAGGAGGAGTGCGTCGCTGATGCGCGGTGCGCGGCCCAACAGCGCGACAGCGAAGACGATGACCGGCCAGTGCCACAGGTACAGGGAATATGACACGTCGCCAACGAAGGTCATGGGCCGGATGCCAAGGAACCGGGAGGCGGACCACGGAACGGCTGTTGACAGGGTGCCCGTACGCAGCAGGATGGCGGTGCCCAGCACTGGAATGGCGGCGATGCTGCCCGGGAAGGCCATATCGGTGCTGAAGAGGAAGGCGGGCACAACGATGGCGGAGACGCCCAGCCAGCCGCTGAGTGAGGCAAGGCGGGCGGAGCCCTTCAGCAGGGTCGGGAGTAGGGCAGCGAGTCCGCCGACGGCGAGTTCCCAGATCCTGGTGGTGGTGGCAAAGTACGCGATGGTGTGCTCGTGGCCGCTCAGGTAGATGCTGTAAATGAACGATGCCAAGGCAGTTACGGATAAGGCCGGGACAATGAACCGGCCGGCCTTTTGCCCTGCAGCGTGGGCGGCGGCGACCAGGCCAAGGAAGAAGAACGGGATGACGAGGTAGAACTGCTCCTCGACGGCGAGGGACCAGAAGTGCTGCAGGGGAGACACTTCCTGCGTGGCACCCGCATAGGAAACGGCGGAAAGGGCCTGGTGCCAGTTTTGTACCTGGAGCAGCGAAAACAGGACATCGGAGGAGATGTTCTGCCAGCGGCTGGGGGCAAGCAGCAGGACAGCGCCGGCCAGGACTGCGACCAAAACAACTGCCGACGCCGGGAACAGCCTCCGGATGCGCCGGGTGTAGAAATCAAGGACGGAGATGGACGCGTTTCTGGCGGCTTCCCTTGCAAGGGAGCCAATGATGAGGAAACCCGAGACGACGAAGAACACGTCGACTCCTACGAATCCGCCCGGGAGGGCTTCCGGGCGAAGATGGTAGATCACCACGATCCCCACGGCCAGCGCCCGGAGGCCCTGGATGTCCGGCCTGGGGCCATGGCCGGCCCGGACGTGCCCCTGGCGTCGCTTAACCGCGGCGTGCCTCATTGCTTTCCCTCCGTACAACGCTGTCAATCTCCGCCCTGCAGGGGGAATCGAGGCGAGTGAGGCTCGCCGACAGCCGATTGTATCCGAAACATATCCTGCAGGATCCGGCGCGGTAAGGTCACCGGTACGATGCTTGCGGCTAGGGTGGTGCCTGTGCCGCCGCCGGGGCCTGTCGTGTCCGGGCACGCCTCGGCGGAACCCTGGACCGCAAAGGAGCTCCAATGGTTAGCGACTTCACGACCGGCTCACTTGAGTGCCTTTTCACGGGCTTGGTCTGGGCCGAAGGACCTCTGTGGGTTCCTTCGTCGCAGACGGTGCGCTGGAGTGACATCCCGAATGACCGCATCCTGGAATTCAGCCCGGCCAGCGGTGCCACCCGGGAGTATGCCGTCGGCGTCGAATACACCAACGGCCGCACCCTCGACGCCGACGGGAGAGTGGTGCAGTGCAGCCACGGCCGGCGCCGGGTGGAGCGGGACAGTGAAGGGACCGTGACGGGCCTGGTGGACTCCTTCGAGGGCCGCCGGCTGAACTCACCCAACGATGTGGTGGTGGCCCGTGACTCCAGCATCTGGTTCACCGACCCGCCGTACGGCATTCTTCCGGGGACGAAGGAGGGGCACGAGGGTGAGCAGGAATACGGCGGCTGCAACGTCTTCCGCTTCGATCCGGCCACGGGGAGACTCAGTGCTGTCATCACGGACCTGGTGCACCCCAACGGGCTGGCCTTCTCACCTGACGAGACGGTCCTCTACGTCGCCGACACCGCCGGTCCCCGTTACGGCGTCCCCCTGCGAATCGCCAGCTACAGTGTTGGCGATGGTACCTGCGGACCCCGGACAGGCACTTTGGAATTGGAAGACGGGTACCCGGCGGACGGCTTGAGGATCGACGTCGAAGGCAGGATCTGGACTTCAGCCGGCCCTTCGGTCCGCGTCTATTCGCCGTCCTCCGATCTCCTGGAGACCATCGCCGTGCCGGAAACCGTATCCAACCTGTGCTTTGGCGGCCCCGACGGGCAGGACCTCTACCTCACCGCAACCACCAGCCTGTACCGGATCCGCACCACCACCACGGACGCGGCCGCGCGCACCTTTCCGCCCGACACCAACTGATCGCGAGGACACCCATGCAGTACCGAACCCTAGGAAACAGCGGCACCATCGTCACCAGCTATGCGCTGGGCACCATGACCTTCGGCGCAGAGGCGACAGAGGAAACCTCCCATGCCATCCTGGACAGCTACTTCGAGGCCGGCGGCAACTTCATTGACACCGCGGACGTGTACAGCGCCGGAGTGTCGGAGGAAATCATCGGACGGTGGCTGGCCAAACGGCCCGAGGCCAGGGACAGCGCCGTGGTCGCCACCAAGGGGCGCTTCCCCATGGGGACGGCACCGAACGACGTCGGGACGTCCCGCCGTCGCCTGGCGCGGGCCCTGGATAATTCCCTCCGCCGCCTTGGCGTGGAACAGGTCGATCTTTACCAGATGCACGCATGGGACCCGATCACCCCGCTGGAGGAAACCCTCCGCTTCCTGGACGATGCCGTGGCAAGCGGAAAAATCGCCTACTACGGTTTCTCCAACTTCCTGGGCTGGCAGCTCACCAAGGCCGTGCACGTGGCCCGCAGCCAAGGCTGGAACCCGCCCGTAAGCCTCCAGCCGCAGTACAGCCTGCTGGTCCGGGACATCGAGTTCGAGATCGTTCCGGCCGCGCTCGACGCCGGTATCGGCCTGCTGCCCTGGTCACCGCTGGGCGGCGGCTGGCTGTCCGGCAAGTACCAGCGGGACCAGCGCCCGTCCGGTGCAACCCGCCTCGGCGAAAACCCCGAACGCGGCATGGAGGCCTGGAAGGCGCGCAACGAGAACCCGCGGACGTGGGCAGTTCTCGACGCCGTTGCGGACATTGCTTCTGCCCACGGTGTCAGCCATTCCCAGGTGGCGCTGGCGTGGCTGGCGGACCGGCCTGCAGTGACCTCGGTGATCCTGGGCGCCCGCACCACGGAGCAGCTGGCGGACAACTTGGCCGCCGCCGAACTGGAACTCACCGCGGAGGAAATCTCCCGCCTCACTCAGGCCAGCCAGCCCGAAACCGGCGTCTACCCCTACGGGCCGATGGCCCAGGAGCAGCGCAGCCGCAAGATGGAGGGCGGCCGGTAGCGAGCCACGACAGGTCCGGGGGAGCCCCCAACTTAGTGCTTGAGCACGTCCGGCAGTTCATCCACATACACGGTTTGCGGAGGGTCGAAGTAGATCACCAGCACTTCAGCACCCACCGGAAAGTCGCTGGCTTTGTCGAATGGGTGGGCGTGGAAGGCCATGATGCCGCCGAGATAGGGCAGCATGACTTCGCCGATGGTGCCCGGGCCAACCCGCCCGGTCACCCGGCCAATCTTTCCAGTCAGGCTGCGGTCAACGTTTTTGCGCATCCAGGGTTCCCCAAACCCGCTAGGAGCCCTGTGCCCGCGCGGGGCGCTTGGCGTCTTCACCCTTGCGCAGCGCTGACGCGAGGGCGGGGAGGTAGTCGCCGGCCTGGGCCAGGATTCCGCCCAGCATCTGGTTGACGCCCTCTCCGCCGTTCAGGACGGTCATGTTGCCGACATGGGAGAAAGGTTCCGCCGCCGCAGCAATGATGGCGGGCATGTTCTCGGCAAGCTGCTGGGATATGACTGCGTCCTGGTTGGTGCCCAGTGCTTCGGCGCGCGCCTTGATGCCGTCTGCCTCGGCCAGTGCCTTGGCCTTGATCGCGGAGGCCGCGGCATCTCCCTTGGCCCTGGTGGCGGCGGCTTCGGCCTCGCCGGTGACCTTGGTGGCACCGGCAGTGGCAGCGGCTGCGGTGGCATTGGCCTGGGCCAGCAGCTCCGTCCGCCGTGCGTTGGCCTGGGCTTCCAGTTCCGTTCGGCGGGCCAATGCCTCCGCGGCGCTGATGTCCGCGGCCTTCTTGCCCTCCGCTTCGGTCCTTGTGGCATAGGCCTTGGCGTCCGCCGGCTTCCTGACAATGGTTTGGAGCTTCTGCTCTTCGCGGTCGGCCTCGAGCTTGGCCACCTCCGTTTCCTGGACCACCACCTGCTGCCGTGCCGTCGCTTCGGCCAGCGGGCCGGCCTGGGAAGCGTTTGCCCTGGCGCGCTCGGCGTTGGCCTGCGCCACGGACTGCCTGATTGCGGAAGCACTCTGCGCGTCCGCAATCAACGCTGCCGCCTCTGCCTCCTTCTCCGCAGCTTCCCGGTTGCGGGTGGCCTCCGCAATGCGGGCCTCCATCTTCACCTGGGCGATATGCGGCTTGGCGATGTTCTGGATGTAGCCCGTTGGGTCCTGGAGGTCCTTGATCTGCAGGGAGTCCACCACCAGCCCCAGCTTCTCCATCTCCACGCCACTGGCGCTGCGGACTTGGGAAGCGAGCTTGTCCCGCTCACGGATGATCTCCTCCACCGTCATGCTGCCGATGATGGAGCGCAGATGGCCCTCGAAGACGTTATAGACCTGGCTTTCCATTTTTGGCTGCTGGCCCAGGAAACGGCGGGCCGCATTGGCGATAAATGGCGGGGCATCACCGATTTTGTAAATAACCACGCCCTCCACGACGACCTGGATGCCCTGGGACGTAACGCAGGAAACCTTGAGCTCGGTTTCATTCAACGTCAGCGACAGCGGCCGCACCGTCTGGAGGCCGGGCAGGACCAAGGCGCCTTTGCCGGTGACAATCTTGAAGTCCATTCCTTCCCGGGTTTCCAGCGTTCCGCGCGTGAGTCCGGAGATGATGAGGGCCTCATTAGGTTCAGCTACTTTCCACATCAGCTTGGTGGCCACCCAGATAAAGGCGATGGCAAAAAGAACCCCCAAAACAATGGCAATAAGCGGGAAGAACGGTGCAAAGTCCGGCATAACCAGATCCTTTCAATGCCGTGAACAGGCATCACGGTCAAGCCCCAATAAGTGCAGCCGTCCTTTTACCGCACCGCTGAAGTGCCCTCGATTCAGGCGTTTTCGGCCAGCTGTTGTAGACAGTTTGATTCGGCCCCGCGCAGGAGTCCAGAGCTGGGCCGACATTTGCCTGCGGCAACGGAAAATGGCTAACGACGACGGCACCTGGCGTCCGTTGTCGGGTCCGGCAACCGGGGCGGGACCAGGTCAGGAGGGAGGGCTTTTCTCCAGGTAGCCGAGGGCAGCGCTGGCCGCCCTCGCGGCGTCCGCGACCGCCGGACCCAGCCGCCCGACGTCGTCCGGACTTACGCGCTGGGTGGGAAAACCGACGCCCAGGACCGCAGCGAGGCGCCCGGCGTGGTTGAAGACCGGGGCGCTGATGGAGCCCACGTCTGAGTTCCGCTCCCCAAAGGCTGCGTAGAAGCCCGCAGCTTTCGCCTCGCTGACCTGGCTGTCGAGTTTCTCCCACGTATCCGGGGTCGCCGAGGTGTAGCTGGTCAGCTCCGTGTCCTGGATTGCCTCACGGGCTTCGGGATCGAAGGCAAGGAAGATCTTTCCCGGCGCCCCGGCATGCATCGGCATGACCTGCCCCACCAGGAAGGGCCGCATCACCACGTGACGGGTTTCGGCCACCGCAACCACAGTGCGGAAGGCGCCGTCACGCATGTACAGGCAGGCCGTCTCTCCGGTCTTGTCGCGCAGTTCCTGGAGGAAGGGATGGACCAAACGGACCACATCCAGGCCGAAGGTGCCGGGGGTGGCCCACTGGACCAGGCGCAACCCGATCCGGTAGCGGTCTCCGTCGCGGTCAAGGAACCCTTCCCGCACCATGTTCTGCACCAGCCGCTGGCATGTACTCGACGGCAGCCCCGTCTGCCGGACGATTTGCTGGAGCGTAGGTTCCGGGAACTCAATGGAAAAGCAGTTCAGGATCTCGCTGACTTTGCGCAGCACCAGGAGGGGCTGCGCGGATCCGCTGCTTCGCTCTGACGCCAACGCCTTTGTCCCTTATCTCAGCGATCTTCCGGGGTGTGAGTGGTTATTCTATGGCGCCGCGCCAGGTGAAGTTAATTGTTGACATAGGCAACGAGGACCCGCACCATGGGTTGGAGAACCGCATTGCGGGTCCAGTGGGCCTGATTTCGGAACCCCCATCTGTCCGATTTTGAAGCCAGGCCGGCGCCCTACTACATCTGACCAATGGAGTGATGATGAGTATTCAAGGAGTGACCCGGGAGCAGGCCGTAAGGCGGGCCACCGTGGCAAGTGTCGTGGGTACAACGATCGAGTGGTACGACTTTTTCCTTTATGGAACTGCCGCTGCCCTGGTGTTTCCCCAGTTGTTCTTCCCGGGCCAAGTGGCCTTCGCCGGTGTGCTTGCAGCTTTCGGCACACAGTTTGTCGGCTTTGTGGCCCGGCCCATCGGTGCGGCCATCTTCGGCCACTTCGGTGACCGGATCGGCCGCAAGACAACGCTCATGGCCACGCTTTTCCTCATGGCCTTCGGAACCGTGCTAATTGGCTGCCTCCCGACGTACCAAAGCATCGGCGTCGCCGCGCCGGTCCTGCTGGTACTGCTCCGCATCATCCAGGGCATCGGCGTTGGCGGCGAGTGGGGCGGGTCGGTCCTGCTGAGCATGGAATGGGGCGACCAGGCCCGGCGGGGCTTGTCCGCTTCCTGGCCGCAGATCGGGGTGCCGCTGGGATTGGTCCTGTCCACCGGCGTCGTCCGGCTGACTACTGCCGCCACCGGCGCTGAGGGATTTGTCGCCTATGGCTGGCGGATCCCCTTCATTCTGAGCATCATCCTGATCGGTGTAGGCCTGTTCGTTCGCCTGCGCGTCATTGAAAGCCCCGAGTTCGACGCCGTCCGGCAGTCCAACAAGGTGGTAAGGGCTCCGATCATCGAGGTGATCCGGAGGCAGCCCAAGGAGATCCTGCTCTCCGCACTGGTGCGCACTTCGGAACAGGCACCTTTCTACCTGTTCATTACCTTCGTGATCACGTACGCCACCAAGCAGCTGAAGCTGGACAGCAACTCCATCCTCGATGACACGCTGATTGCAGCAGCCTTGGGGCTGATCAGCGTGCCCCTCTTCGGGCGCCTTTCAGACCGTTTCGGCCGCCGGCGCGTCTACGGAACCGGCATCGTGCTCACGGCGCTGTTTGCATTTCCCTACTTTGGGCTGCTGAACACCCGGGACGCACTGTGGGTCGGCGTTGCGGTGGTGGTCAGCCTGATCCTGCACGACATCCAGTACGGCCCGCAGGCTGCCCTGATCGCCGAAAGCTTCGACACGGACATCCGTTACACCGGTGCCGGACTGGGATACCAGCTGGCCAGCGTGATCGCCGGTGGTCCCGCGCCCCTGATTGCGGCGGCGTTGCTGGCAAACTACGGCAACTCGACGTCGATCTCGCTCTACATCATCCTCTGCTGCATCATCGCCATGCTTGCCCTGATCTTCCTGCCCAGGGCAAAGGGGGCGCTGGCCAAGGACGCCGCTGCCGCCGCGACGCCCAGGAACCTGTAGGACGAATGCGATCAGACTTTGACCCCGGCCAGCTGGGGCCGCGGGAGTTCTACAAGTTCCTGACCTCCGTAGTTGTTCCACGGCCCATCGCCTGGGTTTCGAGCACGTCACCGGCAGGCGTGGACAACCTCGCGCGTTCTTCACTGTCGCCTCGGTGGACCCTCCGATCATCCAGTTCACCTCCGTGGGGGAAAAGGACTCCTTGCGGAACATCGAGGCGACGGGGGAGTTCGTTGTGAACCTTGCTCCGGCCGCGCTGATCCAGGAGGTCAACGCCACCGGCACGAATTTCCGTTCCGACGTGAGCGAGTTTGATGCCGCGGGCCTCACCCGCGAGCCCAGCGCCGTGGTCCGGCCGCCCCGCGTCAAGGAGTCCCCGGCAGTTCTGGAGTGTTCACTTCACCAGACCCTGCGTATCGGCGACTGCGTCCTGGTGTTCGGGGTGGTGGTCCACGGATCAGTCTCCACCGGGGTGCAGGAAAGGGCAGCCGACGTATGGCGTCAGTAAGTGTTGAAGAAGCGGGAGCTGTCGCGACGCTGTCCTTTGGCAGCGGGCAACGGCTCAATGCCCTCGGTTACGCCGAGTGGCAGGAGCTGGGGCATGCAGTCAATGGGCTGGCAGCCAGCCCGTCCCTGCGTGCGGTGGTAGTGCGGGGCAGGGGAGGAGTGTTCTGCTCAGGCTTTGACGTGCGCGAATGGGAGGGCCGGACGGACACGGAGGTCAGCCGGACGTTCGATGTGATCGAGTCCGCCCTGCAGGCGCTCGAGGACCTGCCAGTACCTACCGTGGCCATTGTGGAGGGAGTAGCGGCCGGCGGGGGCTGCCAGCTGGCTCTCGCCTGCGACCTGCAGCTGCTCACCCCGTCGGCCCGCATCGGGATGCCTGTGGCGCGCCTCGGACTGCTGGTTCCAGCCACCTTCGCCAACCGCATGGCACTGCGCATAGGCCCGTCGCGGACCAAGGACCTTCTGTTTGGCGGCCGTATGCTGACCGCCCACCAAGCCTGGTCCATGGGCCTGGTCACCACCCTGGCTCCCGACGATGACGCGGATGCGCTGCTGGAAGCGATCCTCGATAATTGGCGGGGAGCTTCGGCGGCGTCCCTGCGGGCATCAAAGGCAGCCGTCAACGAGGGTCTGGGCCTGGTGACGGACGCCGGTCGTCGGGCAACACCGGGGCCTGCAGTGGATCCCGTTGAGTTCCAGGGCCGCGTCAAGGGCTTCCTGGCCCGTCAGCGAAAGAACGTGTAGCACTTCCGTCAGGACTTGCCCCGGTACGAGGGGCGCACCCCGGAAGCGGTTGCTGCGGCTGTTCCAGGACGGTGACGTCCAGGGCCATCCGGTGCCTGTCGCGCAGGCGCCCGTGCAGGACGTTGCGCAGCCCGTACGTCACCAGCCTCCGCTTGGTCAGGAACCGGAATTCCGCCTTATCCGAGGTCACCAGGTCCACGATGGGCCATGCGGCATCGTCCGCCGTCTGGCCCCACAGCCCGACGACCACCGGCAGGGCGCCGAGGCGGTGCTGGTACCCGGGCTGGGAGGTCACCCGCCCCAGGAGATCGGTCTGCACCAGGCCGGGATTCATGCCGTGCACCCGGACGCCGGTGCCTTTGGTTTCCAGCCGCAGCGTCTCCGTGAACTGGCGGACCCACCGCTTGCTGGAGGCATAGGCGTTCTGGAGCGCGACGGGCCCGCGGTCGCCCTGGCCGTACAGGTTGACCAGGTCGCCGTGGCCTTGGGCAAGGAACACCGGCAACGCCACCCGGGCGCCGTGGAAAGTCCCCAGGATGTTGGTTCGCACCACTTGCGTGAAGTCAGCCACGGGCGTGGACGCCGTCGGCCCGAACACGCCGGACACGCCTGGGTTATTGACCCAAATGTCCAACGTCCCCCGGCTGGTGGCCTCGTCCCGGAGCACCTCCACGTCCCCTGGCTCTCCGGTGTCGCACCGCCGTCCTGACGCCGCGATGCCTTCAGCCCGCAGGCGCCCGACGGCGGCAGCAACGCCGTCGTCCGACCTGGACGCCAGCACCACCGTTGCGCCGTGCAGGCCCAGAGCCCGTGCCATGGCAAAGCCGAGCCCGCGGGACGATCCGGTCACCACCGCTACGCGGCCCTGAAGCACGTCCCGGGGAAGGGCACCGCGTTGTAAACGCATTCCTCAGTGATACGCGCCCGGCGCGGAGGAGGGCAAGGGGCCGGCGGCTACCCGTGCCGGGCTGCGTGGCGGGCCTGAAGTGCGGCAGCCAGGTAGGGCGCGGTGCGGCTGTCAACGGAACGCGCGACGGCGGCCGGGTCACCGGCGGCGACGATCTCCCCGCCGGCGTCACCACCGGCGGGCCCCAGGTCCATCACCCAGTCGGCGGCGGCCACCACATCCATCGCATGTTCCACCAGGACCACGGTGTTTCCGGAGTCCACCAGCCGGTTGAGCTGCGCCATCAGGAGCTGAACGTCCGCGGGGTGCAGTCCCGTGGTGGGCTCATCCAGGAGGTACAGCGTGTGCCCGCGCCGGGCGCGCTGCAGCTCCGTGGCCAGCTTGATCCGCTGCGCCTCGCCGCCGGAGAGTTCGGTGGCGGGCTGGCCCAGCCGGAGGTAGCCCAGCCCCACTTCCTGCAGCGTCTGCAGGGAACGTGCCGCGGTGGGAACTCCCGTCAGGAAACCGGCGGCGGCGTCGACCGTCATGCCCAGTACCTCGGCGATGTTCCTGCCGTGGTACGTGACCTCCAGGGTCTCCGGGTTGTAGCGCGAGCCGTGGCATTCCGGGCACGGACCGTAGCTGCCGGGCAGGAAGAGCAGTTCCACGGCCACGAACCCTTCGCCCTGGCAGGTCTCGCAGCGCCCGCCGGGCACATTGAACGAGAAACGGCCGGGCCCGAACCCCCGGCTCCTGGCAGCCTCAGTGGCAGCGAACTCCTTCCGGACGGCGTCGAACAGCCCGGTGTAGGTGGCGAGGTTGGAGCGCGGAGTGCGGCCGATCGGCCTTTGGTCCACCTTGACCAGGCGGTCGATCCCTTCCAGCCCGCTCACGGTGCCGACGCTCAGGGGCCCATTGTTGTCTTCGGCCTGGTCCGGTTCCGGCTCATCGGCGGCAGGCCCGGTCACCGTGCGCAGTGCCGCGCCGGCCACGCCGGCCAGGACCTGGCTGACCAGGGTGGACTTCCCGGAACCGGACACACCGGTGACCGCCGTCAGGACGCCGAGTGGAAAAGCCGCGTCCAGGTTCCGCAGGTTGTGGCGGCTCACATCGCGCAGCTCAAGCCAGCCCGCGGGCTGCCGGGGCCCACCCCTGCCGGCGTCAGCGCCGCCGTCGCCCGTTGCCGCTTGCCGTTCCCCCCGGAGCTCTCCCTCCTGGAAAAGGAACGGCCGCGTCACGGACTCCGGCACTGCCTTGAGGCCCTGCACCGGGCCGCTGTACAGCACCTCTCCGCCGTCTTCGCCCGCACGGGGTCCCACGTCCACCAGCCAGTCCGCGCGGCGGACCAGGTCCATGTTGTGCTCCACCACGAACACGGAATTCCCGGACGATTTGAGCTGGTCCAGCACGGCAACTAGGGGTTCGGCGTCTGCCGGATGCAGGCCTGCGGACGGTTCATCGAGCACGTAGATCACGCCGAAAAGCCCGGAGCGCAGCTGCGTGGCAATCCGGAGCCGCTGCATTTCGCCGGGCGAAAGCGTTGGCGTGGGCCGGCCAAGCGCCAGGTAGCCCAAGCCAAGCTCCAGCAGCACGTTGATGCGCTGCAGCAGGTCCCGGGTGATGGCCACGGCCACTTCGTTGGACTCGGAGGACTGCCTTCGGGAGGCGGTTCCCGCAGCGGCCAGTTCCGTGGTGGGGCGGATAAGCTCCGCCAGTTTGGCCATGGGCACGGCGTTAAGCCCGGAAATGGTGTGGCCGGCGAAGGTGACCGCCAGAGCCTCGGGCCGGAGTCCTGTCCCGCCGCAGCGGGGGCACGGTCCCGTCTCCATGAACCGCAGCACTTTCTCCCGCATTGCAGGGCTCTTGGAGTCGAGCAGCGTGTGCATCACGTAGCTCTTGGCGCTCCAGAACCGGCCTTTGTAGGGCTTGGCCACGCGGTCCCGCTGCGGCGTCACTTCCACCACAGGCTGTTCTTCGGTGAACAGGATCCAGTCGCGCTGCTTCCGGGGAAGCTGATGCCAGGGGGTGTCGACGTCGTAGCCCAGGTGGGACAGGATGTCGCGCAGGTTCTTGCCCTGCCAGGCGCCGGGCCAGGCCGCGATGGCGCCATCACGGATGCTCAGGGACGGGTCTGGAACCAGCGATGCTTCACTGACGGTGTGGGCAGTACCCAGGCCGTGGCATTCCGGGCAGGCGCCGGCCGCAGTGTTGGGGGAGAAGGCGTCCGAGTCCAGCGAAGGGGCGCCGGCAGGGTAGGTGCCTGCACGCGAGAAGAGCATGCGCAGCGAATTGGACAAGGTGGTGACGGTGCCAACGGTGGAGCGGGAGGTGGCCGTGCCCCGGCGCTGCTGGAGGGCGACGGCGGGCGGCAGCCCGGTAACCTGTTCCACCTTGGGGTTGTGCCCCTGCTGGATGAGCCGCCGGGCATAGGGTGCCACCGATTCGAAGAACCTGCGCTGCGCTTCCGCGTAGATGGTGCCGAACGCGAGGGACGACTTGCCGGAGCCGGAGACACCGGTGAACGCCACGATCGCATCCCGTGGCACGTCCACGCTCACGTTCCGCAGGTTGTTTTCGCGGGCCCCACGCACCCGGACGAACCCGTCTTCGGCATTGCCGGCCGCAACGGACGGTAGGGTCGGGGCGGTCAGTTCGTCAGGGTTCTGTTTGGCATGCACCGCTTCGACTGTAGTGCCGATCCGTGGATGGCCGGGAATTTCTTTGCACCTGTTGGGCCGGCACGGGCGGATTTACACTGAATCATTCCGCGACGCTGGCAGGCGGGGAGGCTGACCGGGAAGAGAAGAACCAACTACATATTTGGGAAGGGCCGGCCATGGGCAACGCGTCGCAGGGAGCTAACAGGGCAGTATCGGAGGCCGCATCCGCCAGCCGCAGCCCGGTGGTCCGCATGTTGGCCCGGGCAGGATTTGTCTTCATCGGCCTGGTCCATATCCTGATCGGCGTCATTGCCCTGCAACTGGCCCGCGGCCAGGGCGGCGAGGCCGACCAGTCGGGCGCGATCGGAACGCTGGCAGCCAAGCCCGGCGGCGGCATCCTGCTGTGGGCCGGCGCCGTGGCCTGCGGCGCACTCGCCCTGTGGATGCTCAGTGAAGCGTTCTATGGTGCCCGTAGCGGGGCTGAATCCAAAAAGAAGGTCAAAGAGGCGGCCACCGCCGTGGGCAAGGCCGTCGTGTTTGGTTTCCTGGCCTTCACCTTTGCCGTCTTTGCCTCGGGCGGCAGCAAGAACTCCAGCCAGTCGGCCAGCGACTTCACGGCAAAGCTGATGGGGGCACCGGCCGGGATGGTGCTTGTGGTTGCGGTGGGGCTGGCGATCGCCGGCGCCGGCATCTTTTATGCCTACCGGGGTGTTTCCCGGAAGTTCATGAAGGACCTGCAGGATCCGGGCAGCGCCCGCACGGCGGTCGAGTGGCTCGGAACTGTCGGCTACACAGCCAAAGGTGTGGTGCTCGCCGTCGTCGGTGTCCTGATCATCGTGGCGGCCGCCACCGCTGACCCGTCCAAATCCTCAGGTTTGGACGGTGGACTGAAAACCCTCGGCTCACAGCCTTACGGCGTGTTCCTTCTCGCCGCCATCGCGGCCGGGCTCATCTGCTACGGCGTGTACTCCATGGCGCGGGGGCGCTACGGAAAGTTCTGAACCCGCCCCGGACGGCCCGCCAGGATGAGCGTTCCCGGGCGCCCCGGCCGAGGGCGTCCAGAGCCGCGCCCAACGGGAGGTGCAGCGCGGGCCCGTGGCCGGGGAGGATGACAGTGGCATCCGTTCCCTCCAGTTTCCGCAGGGCGGCCACCGCCTCTGCAGGGTCTGTGTGATACATCCGGTGCAGCATCTGCGGCCCTGCAGTCCGGCTGATCGGGTGGCCGGTGACGAACGAATCACCAACTGCGATGACGCCCGCCTCCGGAAGGAGGATTGCCGCGTTGCCCGGGGTATGGCCGGGCAGTGAGACGGCGACGGGGTTGCCCGGCAGGGACCGGAGCGTGGCCGCGTCCCACCCCTGTGCTCCGGCCGCAGGCTTCGCCGCCAGCGCACCGGCTTTTATGGCATGAACCATCCAGCGCAGGACGCGCGGCCGCCATGCACGCCTGAGCACCTGACCAAGGGTGGCCTGGTGCTTTTCCGTTCCCTGCACGTGGGCCAGTTCTTCGGGGGCGCACAGCACCGGGGTTCCGAACGCCTCGGCGAAGTACGCCGCGGAGCCGGTGTGGTCCACATGGCCGTGCGTGACCAGCAGCGCAAGGGCGTCGGCAGGTTCCAGGCCCAGATAGCGGAGTGAGGCAAGGACGTGGCGGCGGTCGGCGGGGTAGCCGCTGTCGATGAGGATGAAGCCCGTCCCGTCCCGGACCACGATCCAGTTGGCGGCCGGCCCTTCGGCGAAGTAGATGCCAGGTGCCTGCTCGGAAAGGCTGGCGGCGGGGTTCCACGTGGATTGCTGCTGCACGGGTCAAGGGTAGCTGCCCAAGCGCAGCCGGGGTGGCCGTGGACCCCTGCCCCCAAACCCGGCCGAGGGGCTACCTAATGCCCTAAGACTTCCTGTGCAGTCGCTGTGCATCCTGTTGATTCTGGTCACCTTCGCCCTACAGTGTTCCCACAATTGCCTACGATGGGACACGACAAAGGACAGATCGGCGGCAGCGAGCCAGCTGCCGCCACGCATTTCCAGGGAGGAGGCAGCACCCATGCGGCACAATTTCTTGCTTTTCGAGCACCCCGGGCGCGTTCTCGCGGCGGGAGCTGTTGCCCTCCTCCTGGCCGTCACATCGGGAAGCACGGCCCAGACCCAGCCATCCGCCACGGCGGCGCCTCCTGTCCGCGTGGTGGTGGTCGGGGACTCACTGAGCACAGGCCACGGTACCTCTCCACAGCAGGCATGGCCGGCGCTCATGCGGAAAGACCCGGAAGTGGCCGGCCTGGAAGTGGTCAACGCCGCCGAGGACGGAAGCGGCTACCTCAGCCTGGGTGACTACAACGGAACCTTCGGCACCCAGGTCGAAGACTTCGTCACCCCGGACACGGGCATTGTGGTCTTCTTCGGATCCGAGAACGACCTGGGGTACGCGCCCGCTGACATAGGCAGCGCTGCCCTTGCCGCAATGGACCGGGCGGAGACCCTGGCCCCTGATGCCAGAATCATCGTGGTGGGCCCGCCTTCCTACACGGCAACCCCGGACCCGGGGCTGGTGGACATCAGCGACCAGCTCAAGGCCGCCGCCCAGCAGGCCGGCGGGGAGTTCGTGGACCCGATTGCCGAGGGCTGGATCAGCGATGACTTCGACGATCTGATCGGTCCCGACGGCGACCATCCAACCGTCCAGGGGCAGCACTACTTGCTGGACCACATCGGCGCCTACCTTGAGCAGGCAGCCCCGGCGGCAGCGGCCGCCATGGAAGGGCGCCAGGACCCGCGCAGGCCTGCCGCCTAGTCCCACGGCCAGGACCGGAGAGGCCTGGCCGGAACCATCTGGATCAAAGCATCTAGACCAAGGGCCAGGGGTAGCGCATGCCCGTGCGGTCCACGGGGAGGACCTTTTCCTGCAGCATGCGTTGGACCCTGCGCTGGAGTGCGGCCACCTCGGCTTCGTCAAGCAACGCAGCGAGGTCGGGCGGCACCGCGGCGGCCAAGGGGCTGATGTCCTCGAGCAGGGCATCAGGAACGGGGTCGCCGGCGAAGTCCCAGATCACCGTCCGCAGCTTGAACGCGGCCGAGAAGCACAGGCCGTGGTCGATCCCCCAGATGTGGCCGTCGGTGCCGCGCAGCACGTGGCCGCTTTTCCGGTCGGTATTGTTCGCCACGTAATCGAACAAGGCCATCCGGGCAAGCTCCGGATGCGTTTCGGGGGAGTCGGCGAAAAGTGTGAAGTAGTGCTCCTCGAGGTCGCCCTCGATGAACCACTGCAGGGACCCCACCCCCAGCGGTGCATCCGTGCGGACCACCGTCGGCGGGACGATTCCCCATCCCAGTGCCTCACTGAGCAGGTACGCGGCCCGCTCCCGGCGGTGCAGGCCGGCGTCGAAATCTGCGAGCGGACGTTCCCCCGCAACGGGTTTATAGACTGCCCAGTTGGAGTCTTCCCCGCACGAAAGCTCCACGAGGAAGGTGGCATTGCTGCCGCTCATGATGCGGCCCAGCAACTCCACGCGGCCCTCCGTGAGGAGTGTCAGTTCCCGCCCGGACACCGCAGGCCCCACGCTAATGCACGTCCGATCACTGCGCCCTCAGCCCGCTGAGGGGTTCGGACATCGAATTCACCGTGAGCACGGCGGGTGCCTGGCCGTCGGTGTAGGAGATCGCCGAGACCGACGCCGGGCTGATCATGATCCGCTGGAAGAGGTCCAGGTGGGTGCCCAGCGCGTGCGCCACGGCCGCTTTGATGGGGTCCGCGTGGGAGAAACAGACGACGACGGCACCCGGGTGCGCGGCCCGGAGTGCGTCCAGGCTGCCGACAATCCGGGCCTGCATTCCGGAGAACCCCTCGCCATTGGGGAAACGGAAAGCGGACGGGTTGTGCTGGACGGTTTGCCACTCCGGCAAACCCGTCAGGCCGGCGAGCGCGGCACCGGTCCAGTCGCCGAAATCGCATTCCAGGAGGCCGGCGTCCTCGCTGACGGTGACCCCGGCACGGACCGCAGTAGGCTCCGCCGTCTCCCGTGCCCGCTCGAGGGGCGAGGAATAGACCGCGTGCACGGGCAGGCCGGAAAGGCGCTCAGCCACGGCGTCGGCCTGGGCACGTCCCCGCTCGGAAAGGTGCAGCCCCGGGGCCCGGCCGGGCAGGACGGTACCAGTGGTGGGTGTCTGGCCGTGCCGGACTAAAAGGATCAATGTGCTCTGTGTCATTGCGTCTAAGCGTAGCCGCGAGGGGACCCCGTGCCGAGCCTGCGAGGCGCGGGGAGCGGCAAGCGGTAGCCGCGAGGGGACCCCGTGCCGAGCCTGCTAGGCGCTGGGAGCGGCAAGCGGTACGGGCAGCCGTTTGGGAATCTGGAGGAATCTCTCGATTAGCCGCAGGGCGGGGCTTACGGTAGAGAGGTGACTGATCGCCCCGATATCTACACCGTTGGTGAACTCCGTGCGGCAGGCTACGTCCTCAAGGACCTTCGCCACGAAATCCGCGACAATCTCCTCGCCGCCCTGGCGGAAGGACGCGACCCCTGGCCAGGCCTCTATGGCTTCAGCAGGACGGTGATTCCCCAGCTGGAGCGGGCACTGATCGCAGGCCATGACATTGTCCTGCTGGGCGAGCGCGGCCAGGGCAAGACCCGCCTGCTCCGCACCCTGGCCGGGCTGCTGGACGAATGGTCGCCCGTGATTGAGGATTCGGAGCTCAACGAGCATCCGTTCGAACCGATCACCGAACAGTCCCGGACCCGCGCGGTGACCGAAGGGGACCGGCTGCGGGTTGCATGGCGGCACCGTTCGGAGCGCTATGTCGAGAAACTGGCAACGCCGGACACCTCGGTGGCAGACCTCATCGGTGACGTGGACCCGATGCGCGTAGCCGAAGGCCGCCGGCTGGGGGACCCGGAGACCATCCACTACGGGCTCATTCCGCGCTCGAACCGCGGCATCATCGCCATCAACGAACTGCCGGACCTTGCCGAACGCATCCAGGTGGCCATGCTCAACGTCATGGAGGAGCGGGACATCCAGATTCGCGGCTACGTGCTGCGGCTGCCGCTGGACGTGTTGGTGGTCGCCTCCGCCAACCCTGAGGACTACACCAACCGCGGCCGGATCATCACGCCGCTGAAGGACCGCTTCGGCGCGGAGATCCGCACGCACTACCCGATCGAACTGGAAGACGAGGTCTCGGTCATCCGGCAGGAGGGCCGCCTGGTGGCGGATGTCCCGCCGTTCATCCTGGAGATCCTGGCCCGCTACACCAGGGCGCTGCGGCAGTCGCCGGCGATCAACCAGACGTCCGGTGTTTCCGCCCGGTTTGCCATTGCCGGGGCAGAGACCATCGCCGCCGCGGCCCTGCGGCGGGCCAGCCTGCGGGGTGAGGACCAAGCCGTCGCCAGGATCATCGACCTGGAACCCGCCGTGGAGGTGCTCACCGGGAAGATTGAATTCGAATCGGGCGAGGAAGGGCGTGAGCAGGGCGTCCTTGACCACCTGCTGCGCACCGCCACAGCCGAGGCGGTCAGGGCCCATTTCCAGGGGCTGGACATGGGCCCGCTCGTGAACGCCCTCGATGGCCACCGGACCGTCAGCACCGGCGAGCAGGTCACAGCCCGGGAGTTCCTTGGCAACCTGCCGTCGCTGAACGGCTCCGGCCTCTACGAGGAAATTGGCCGGCGCCTCGGTGCGGTGAACGACGGCCAGCGGGCCGCCGCCGTCGAACTCGCCTTGGAAGGCCTGTACCTGGGCCGGCGGATCTCCAAGGAGTCCGACGACGAGGAAACCATTTACGGCTAAGCCCAGGAGGCACCATGGCTATCCACAAACGGTCCGCCAGGTACGGCCGGTACACGGGCGGCCCGGACCCGCTCGCCCCGCCGGTGGACCTGGCCGAGGCGCTCGACGCCGTCGCCGAGGACGTCATGGCAGGCTACTCGCCGCGCCACGCCCTGCAGGAGTTCCTGCGCAGGGGCGGCCGGAACCGCGACGGGCTGGACGACCTTGCCCGGCGCGTCCAGCAGCGGCGGCGCGACCTGCTTGGCCGGCACCGGCTGGACGGCACCCTGGACGAAGTGAAGAAACTCCTGGACACCGCCGTGCTGGAAGAACGCAAGCAACTGGCCCGGGACGCCATGATGGACAACACCGACCGTGCCTTCCGGGAAATGCAGCTGCAGAACCTCCCGCCATCCACCGCCGCGGCCGTCAACGAGCTCGCATCCTACGACTGGCAGTCAAGTGCAGCCCGCGAGGCTTACGAACAGATCAAGGACCTGCTGGGCCGGGAAGTCCTGGAGCAGCGGTTCGCCGGGATGAAGCAGGCGCTGGAGAGCGCCACCGATGAAGACCGCGAGGCCGTGAGCGCCATGCTCCGGGACCTTAACGAGCTGCTGGGCAAACACCGGCGGGGCGAAGACACAGACTCGGACTTCCAGGAATTCATGGCCAAGCACGGCCAGTACTTTCCGGAGAACCCGCAGTCGGTTGAGGAACTGGTGGATGCCCTGGCACAGCGCGCGCCCGCGGCCCAGCGGCTCTTGCAGTCAATGTCCCCGGAGCAGCGTGATGAGCTGATGCGGCTGTCCGCCCAGGCCTTCGGCTCACCCGAACTCATGGCCCAGCTCAACGAACTCGACGCCACCCTGCAGGCACTGCGGCCCGGGGAGGACTGGAACGGATCGGAACGCTTCGAAGGACAGGAAGGCCTGGGCCTGGGTGATGGCACCGGGGTGCTCCAGGACATCGCCGAACTCGACGAACTGTCCGAACAGCTGTCACAAAGCTACAACGGCTCCCGGCTGGACGACCTGGACCTGGATGCCCTTGCGCGCCAGCTCGGGGAGAGCGCCGCGGTAAGCGCAAGGACGCTTGCGGAGATTGAGCGGGCGATGCAGGACAGCGGCTATCTGCGGCGCGGAGCGGACGGCGACCTTCGGCTGTCCCCGCAGGCCATGCGCCGGCTTGGAAAGTCGCTGCTGCGTGACGCTGCCAGGCAGCTGTCCGGGCGGCAGGGCAGCCGGGACACCAGGATGGCAGGGGCTGCGGGCGAACAGACCGGGTCCAGCCGGCAGTGGGAGTTCGGCGACGCCGAGCCCTGGGACGTCACCCGCACCATGACCAACGCCATCCGACGGACCATGGCCGACGGCGGTGACCCGGCCCGCGGACTGCGCCTCGCCGTGGACGACATCGAAGTAGCGGAGACGGAAGCCCGGACCCAAGCCGCCGTTGCCCTGCTGGTGGACGTGTCCTTCTCCATGGCTGCCGAGGGGCGGTGGGTTCCCATGAAGCGGACGGCGCTCGCGCTGCACCACCTGGTATCCACCCGTTTCCGGGGGGACCGGCTGCAGCTGATCACGTTCGGCCGCTACGCGCAGTCCATGGACATCGGGGAACTGACGGCTTTGCCGGCCCTGCGCGAACAGGGCACCAACCTGCACCACGGCCTGCTGCTGGCGGGCCGCTTCTTCCGCCAGCACCCGTCCATGCAGCCGGTCCTGCTGGTGGTTACCGACGGCGAACCCACCGCGCATCTGCTGCCTGACGGGGACTCCTGGTTCAACTGGCCGCCCGATGCGGAAACCATCCGGGCCACCATCGGGGAACTGGACCGGCTTGGCCGCATGGGGGCGCAGACCACCTTTTTCCGCTTGGGGAACGACCCCGGCCTGGAACGCTTCATCCAGCGGATGGCGCACCGTGTGGATGGCCGGGTGGTGGCCCCCGAGGTGGGCGATCTGGGCGCCGCAGTGGTGGGCGAGTACCTGCGCGCCCATGTCCGCAGCGCCTACGCCGACGGCGATTGGTTCTGACCGGCGGTGGGCCAGTTGATGGTGGACCTGATCGTCACCCTGGACGGCTGTGCCACT
This sequence comes from Arthrobacter sp. E44, assembly GCF_041877125.1. Lineage (NCBI taxonomy): Bacteria > Bacillati > Actinomycetota > Actinomycetes > Micrococcales > Micrococcaceae > Arthrobacter > Arthrobacter sp. E44. Next base: position 85,477 of record NZ_JBHDJA010000008.1, on the reverse strand, counting down.
GGGGAGGGTTGGCCGGGCTGGTGGGGCCTGGAAGGGCCGGAATACCTGGCCTGGCTCAAGCAGGAGGCCCGTAAGGAGCGGACCTATCTGATGGGGGCCAACACCTACCGCCTCATGTCCGGCATGTCGGAGGACGCAGCGGCCGGGGGTGAAGGGTTCTCCGCGGAGGAAGCCGCATCGCTGACGGGCCTCGCTGCCGTCCCCAAGGTGGTGTTTTCCTCCAGTTTAAAAACACCCCTCCGGTGGCCGAACTCCCAACTGGTGGCCGGGGACGCCGTTGAGGCCGTCAGGCAGATGAAACAGGCCTCTGCGGGGCCTTTGAGTACCCTGGGCAGCCTCAGCCTTTGCCGGTCCCTGGTTACAGCCGGCCTGGTGGACCGGTTTCGCCTGGTTGTCTTCCCCCTGATCACCGGCCGTACCGGAAGCGAATGGATCTATGAGGGCTACCCTGACGTTGCCCTGGAGATGGTGGACAGCAGGACCTTTGACGGGCGCCTCCAGCTGCTCGAGTACATCCCGCGCGTGATCGACACGCCGCAAGGGGCCGGGCAGGGGTAAAGCCCCCGGCGTCAGGTCACCGTGGAAGCACCACGACTTCGGTCCGGTAGGCCTGCGAGGAGCGCATGCTGCCGCGGAACCAGCAAACCGCATGCACCGCGGCGTCTCCGGGCGGCACCATCGGACGAAGGTTGTCCACGCCGGAGTTGGCTGTCACTGCCTCCCACTCCCACGTGGCGCCGCCGTCCTGGGTCCGGCCGGTGTAGAGCTCGTAATTTGCGGTGGCATCACCGGTCCGGGGATCGGCCGGAGCGGAGATGTACACCCGGTCCAGGTCGTAGGGGTCCACCGCACCCAGCCCGGTGTAGTCCTGTTCGTGGGGGAGCAGGGCCGGGCCGGCCGCTGCGAGATGGTGCAACTGCCAGCGCATCCCGTCGAAGCGGGCGTAGAGCAGGCGGTGGTCATCGACGTCGAGCGCCTGCTCCCGCCCAAGGGCGCCGTTGACGTCGTTCGCCCGGCAGCTGATGATGGCGGCCAGCTGGGAGCCCTGGCCGCGGACGTCGACGGTCCAGCCGTGGGTGCAGATGTCCCCGCCGAGTTCGGTGCCTGCGTGGAAAACCGTGGTGAGGGAGCTCTGGTTGATGCCGGGGGAGCCGAGCAAGGGCTTGGAAACCACCTGGCCCTGTCCATCGTGCAGCGCGTTGTCCCGGATGAAGCCGTGATAGATGCTGTTGTTGAAGTCGCGGGGGTGGTGGTCCGTGGTGATGAGGTCGATACGGTCGGTGCCGTTGCCGAAATAGCGGGTGTAGCCGTTGACGTAGCCGATTTTAGGCCGGGTAAAGAGCTTGCCACCGTAACTCCAGCTGCTGCCGTCGTCCTCCGAGACCATCATCGTGGGGTCGTCGTTGATGGCCCGGACAAAGTTGTATACCCGGGATTCCGCGTCCAGGCGGTGCAGGTTGGAGTAGGTGGCGCCGCGGCCGGCCGCCAGTTCCGTCCAGTCGAAGCATTCTTCCGGGCCCCATTCAGAGGCGTCGTGGGGTCGCGTGGAGATTCGCCAGCGGGAAAAGTTGTCTGTCTTGTGCTTCGCGTACATGGCCAGGTACCGGCCGTCCGGCCTGATCAGCAGCGCGGGCGCATTGTGGTCGTCGGGCTCCAGCCTCTGGTGCAGGACGTGCACCGTGCTCTGGCCGGTGGCCAGGTCCAGGACGGCAATTTCGATGTTGCCGCCCCGGCTTTCGCCGCCGGGGCCGTCGGGGGCAGCCACGGAACCCGCCAGCAGGGTGTTGGTAACGGGATCGACCAGGGCCCGCTCGTCCTGGAACCAGCACCATGCGCCGTTGTCGTTGATTGTGATCGGGTCCGCGGGCATGGCACTCCTGGTTCGAGTAGGAAAGCGTATTCCGCTATCTTCGCCCATGCCTCCCCGGGGGTCAACGCCTCTGAACCAGGTGGTCATCCCTGGGCGGCCGCTTCAGGCACGGGACCCGCCTGCTGCCGTACGGAGCCGTTCCGTGTCAGGATCAAGGTATGCCCCAGCGCCTCATGCTGCTCGACACTGCCTCCCTCTACTTCCGTGCCTTCTACGGCCTGCCGGACACCATCCGCCATCCGGACGGAACGCCGGTCAACGCCGTCCGCGGACTGCTGGACATGATCGCCCGGCTCACCATCGACTACCAGGCCACCCATCTTGTGGCTTGCTGGGACGATGACTGGCGGCCCCAATGGCGAGTGGACCTGCTTCCCACCTACAAGGCCCACCGGGTGGCCCGGACTGTACCGGATGGCACGGACGTTGAGGTGGTCCCGGAGGGGCTCGAAGCGCAGCTGCCCATGATCCGCAGGGTGCTGGAGCTGGCCGGCATCGCAATCGTCGGCGCGGCTCACCATGAAGCCGACGACGTCGTGGGGACCTATGCGAGCCAGTCTGCCTTTCCGGTGGACGTCGTCACGGGCGACCGTGACCTTTTCCAGGTCTGCGATGACGAGCGCGGCGTCCGGGTGATCTACACCGCCCGCGGTATGAAGAACCTCGAAGTCATCACGGAAGAAAGCGTGGTGGCCAAGTACAAGGTCCTGCCGCAGCAGTACGCCGATTATGCAACCTTGCGCGGGGATGCCTCCGACGGCCTGCCCGGCGTAGCGGGAATTGGTGAGAAGACGGCTTCGTCCCTGCTGCTCAAGCACGGCACCCTGGAACGCCTGCTGGCAGCGGCGGAAGAGCCCGACGGCGGGGTATCCGGTCCTGTCCAGGCCAAGCTGGCTGCCGCCGCCGCGTACCTTGAAGCAGCCCCCGCCGTCGTCCGCCTGGTGCGGGACCTGGAACTTCCCACCCTTGACGAAGCCGGCGCCCTGCTGCAACCCGTGAGCGGCGAGCGGCGCGCCGAACTCGAGCGGCTTGCCGCCGACTGGAACCTGGGCGGATCGGTCCGGCGGCTGCTGGCCGCGCTGGACCAGCGCGGCTAGCCCGGCGCGAACGGCGCGAATGGCCGCGACGAGAACCGTCATGTGTTGCGTCATCCAGGGACACGGCAGGATCCAGGTGGACCAGTGCGGATGACGCCGGATGTACGGGCGTGACGCTGGATTGCGGTCCGAGTCTGCGCGTTTCAGGCCGCTTGAACAGGCCTGGTCGGGGTGGTTTGGTGAGGTAACGATCCAGATGAGAGGCCATTTCCATGACAGTCACTTCAGATCTTGCCCCGCGCCGCCTGCGCGATATTTTCGGAACATTCGCCAGTGGCCTGACCGTAATTACCAGTTCCACTCCGGACGGGCCCGCCGGTTTTACCTGCCAGTCCTTCGCATCCCTGTCGTTGGATCCTGCCCTAATCACGTTCAGCCCGGCGCGCACCTCAACCACGTGGCCGGTGCTGCGGAAGGCCGGTTCCTTCACCGTCAATATCCTCCCGGCAGAACACCAGCACCTCGCGGGGCAGTTCGCCCGCTCGGGAGCAGATAAGTTTGCCGGCGTCAGCCACACCTCCTCGCCGCTGGGAAATCCCGTGCTCGATGATGCGCTCGCCTGGATCGACTGCGAGCTCCACGCAGAGTACGACGGCGGCGACCACACCATCGTGGTGGCCGCGGTGCGGCACCTCCACGCGCGGCACGACGCCGAACCGCTGCTCTTCTACAAGGGCCGTTACGCCGGCCTCGCTCCGGCGGAGAGCCTGCTCGAAGCGGCGGGCTGACCGGGCCTGCCCATCGATGGGCGTAAGGCTTCCGCTCCGCGCGCGGGAACGCCGGCCTTCCGTACTCTTGCTTCAGGCCCATCAGGTAGTAAGCTTACTGAGCATTACTAGTAAGCTTGCTGATTAAATGGGATGGGAGCAGGAGCCATGGGCGCAATTTTCGGTACGGCCCTGTCACTGATGCTGACCGTTGGCGGGGCGGCGGTTGCCGCTGAGGGTGGCCCGGGAGCTGCCCAGCACTATCTTGCGGGCCATGTGCTCCTCGGAGTGGGCATCGGCCTGTTGATCGCCACCATCCTGCGGACGGCTGTCCGGATCCTCCTGGCCCGGCGTACTGCCCCCGCAGACAAGACCACGGCCGCGGCCACCGTCACCGTGCTGCCTGTTCGCTCCACCGCTCCCATGCCGATGCGGGGCCGGCATGCCGCGTGAGGGGGAACCGGCCACGGCACCCGGACACACCGCTGAGGCAGCCGGGGCAAACCCTGCGCCAGCGCGCCGCCGGAGGCTCCGTGGCCTGATCGCCCTGTGCTGCACCCTGGTTGCCGCGGCGTTGGTGGTTGGTGCGGCAGGCATCCGCTCTGCGGACGCCGACGAAAACGTCCTCCGGGGCTTCCAGATCCGCGTACTGAGCATCAGCCAGGCGGCCGCGGAGAACAGGATGGACGGGGCACTGGCCGCCCTGCAGGCACTCGAGAAAGACCTGGGTGACGCGGCGGCAGCGGGCCGCCTCTCCGCCGCACGCTACCGCGGCATCGAGACCGCGCTCTCGGCAGTAAAGTCGGACCTCGCCACGAAAGTGGCGGCCGCCGCAGCACCTCCCGCGCCGGAACCCAGTGCAGCCGCTCCTGCTCCCTCCGACAGCGCCCCCCTTGCCGACACGGACCAAAGTGAACCCGTCCCCGCTCCCGTGGAACCGGCGGTGCCTGCCGTTGCTCCCGCCCCTGCACCGGCCGCGGATGTTCCCGGCGACCAGCGGTCGGACACTGCCAAAGAAGCCAAGGACAAGAACAAGGGCAAGGGGCAAGGAAAGCCCTGACCCCAACGGTGGGGTGCCACACGGCAGGGCAGAATAGACGGATGACTCCCCTTGAGGGCCCTCTGCCCGCCGACGACTTCGACCTTGCGGCCATCGGCGCCGGGCTTGCCTTCGAAGGTTCCCTGTCCGCATTGCGCAGCGTACTGGAAAGCGGCAGCTCACCCGGCGCAGCTGTGGTGCAGGCGCCGCCCGGAACAGGAAAGACCACGCTCGTCCCGCCGCTGCTGGCGAATCTGTACGGCCGGCGCGGGCGCGTCGTCGTCACCCAGCCGCGCCGTGTTGCCGCCCGGGCCGCTGCCCGCCGGCTCTCCGTCCTGGACGGAAGGGGGCGGGGGGAAGGCCGCGTCGGCTACACCGTCCGCGGGGAACGCCAGGCAGGCCCCGGCACCCGGGTCGAATTTGTCACCCCGGGCATCCTGCTCCACCGCCTGCTGGCCGATCCCGGGCTTGACGGGACCGCCGCCGTCGTCCTGGACGAGGTGCACGAACGTGGGCTGGAAACCGACCTCCTGGTGGGCATGCTCGCGGAGGTCCGGGCGCTCAGGGGCGACCTCGCCGTCGTCGCCATGTCTGCAACGCTGGACGCGCCAAGGTTCGCCGGGTTGCTGGGGGATTCCGACGGCGGCGTGCCGGCACCCGTGGTCGACTGTCCGTCCGTGAACCATGCGTTGGAGGTCCAGTGGGTCCCGGCGCCAGGGGCGCGGCTGGACGCCAGGGGGGTGAGCCGTTCCTTCCTGGACCATGTGGCCGCGGCAGCGGCGGACGCCCACGCCCGCGCCATCGCCGCCGGCCAGTCAGTGGACGCCCTCGTGTTCCTCCCTGGCGCCCGGGAGGTTTCCCACGTTGCAGCAGCGCTGCGTACCCGCATTGGCCGCACCGTGGACGTCCTCGAACTCCACGGCCAGGTGGGCGCGGCGGAGCAGGACAGGGCGGTGTCGGGACGCGGTCCGGGTGACCCGCCGCGGATCATCGTCTCCACCGATCTTGCCGAGTCTTCCCTGACGGTGCCCGGCGTCCGGCTGGTCATCGACTCCGGGCTCGCGCGCGAGCCGCGGCGGGACTCCGGCCGGGGCATGAGCGGGCTGGTGACGGTCTCCTGCTCCCGCGCATCCGCCGACCAGCGTGCCGGCCGCGCCGCGCGGCAAGGGCCGGGAACGGTGGTCCGCTGCTATTCGCAGCAGGCATACGGGGCGGCCCCCGCCCACGTGACGCCGGAAATCAATGTGGCCGACCTGACAAGTGCCGCCCTCACACTGGCCTGCTGGGGTGCCCCGGGCGGAAGGGGGCTCGCCCTTCCGGATGCACCCCCGCGGCTGGCCATGGAGGACGCCGTCGAGGTGCTCCGCGAGCTGGGCGCCGTGTCCGACGACGGCCAGGTGACGAAGGCGGGGCGCGCCCTTGCCGGGATACCCGCCGATCCCCGGTTGGCCCGGGCATTGCTCGACGGCGGCGCCTCCCATGGCCAGCAGCTCGCCGCCGAGGTGGTGGCGGCGCTCTCCGGGGACAACCGTGCCCCCGGAGCCGACCTGCCCCGCCTCCTCGCCCAGCTCCGTGCCGACCCGGGCCCCGCGGGCCGCCGCTGGGCAGAAGAGGCCAAGCGCCTGGCTGGCCTGGCCCGGCGGCAAAAAACCGCTGCCGTGGCAGGCCCTGCCATACCTGCCACCGGCGGCGAAGCTGTAGGGGCCGTCGTCGCCCTCGCCTTTCCGGACCGGGTGGCCCGCCGCGTTCCCGCCAGCGGGGGCGCCGGGCAGTACTTACTTACATCCGGTACCAGGGCCGGCCTGCCCGTTGGCAGCAGCCTGTCGGGGGAGGAATGGGTGGCCGTGGCGGAAGTGTCCCGGACGGAGGGCCGGGACACTGCCGGAACCGGCGCCGTGATCCGCGCGGCTGCACCCCTTTCGGCGGCGATGGCCGAAAGGGCCGCGGCGAACCTGCTGGCCGAGACGGTGGACACCGAATTCCGTGGCGGCCGGGTGAGTGCGCGAAGGACCAGGCGGCTCGGGGCCATCGTGCTGTCCGCCACGCCGGTCCGCCCCACGGCAGAGCAGGGCAGGAGGGCCGTGGCGGCGGCGCTTCAGTCCGGGGGGCTCTCGACGCTGGCATGGTCAGCGTCGGCGTCCGTACTGAGGCGCAGGCTCGCCTTCCTGCATCGCGGGCTGGGAGCGCCCTGGCCCGATATGTCGGACAGTGCACTGCTGTCGCGGCTGGAAGACTGGCTGGGGCCGGAGCTGGAAGAGCTCGCCGCCGGCAAGTCCGTGGGTTCCCTTGACCTGGCCCAGCCCCTGCGCCGTCTGCTGCCGTGGCCCGAAGCCGCCCGGCTGGACGAGCTCGCCCCGGAAGGACTTGACGTGCCCAGCGGCGCCAAAGTCCGGATTGACTACCCGGAGCCCGGTGACGGCGCGGCTGCCCCGGTGGTGGCGGTGAAACTGCAGGAGTGCTTCGGCCTGGCCGAATCCCCGAGGCTGCTGGGAGGCAGGGTGCCGGTGCTGTTCCACCTGCTTTCGCCGGCCCGCCGCCCCCTCGCCGTCACCGATGACCTCACCTCATTCTGGTCGGGACCGTACAGCCAGGTACGTGCGGAAATGCGGGGCCGCTACCCCAAGCATCCGTGGCCGGAAGACCCCTGGTCCGCCCCGGCCACGGCACGGACCAAGCAGCGCAGGTAGTGGCTGGCCGAGGACCCTTAGGAGTGCGCTGCAATGAAGTCGGCGACCGGGGCGGCCAAGGACGCCCCCACCTCGTCGGCGGGGCGCTTCTTGCCCGCCACCGCGAACGAGTGGTCACCGCCTTCAACCCACTGCAGGACGGCACTGGGCCCGATCCGGGACACGACGTCCGACAGGATGTCGGCGGTGGCAAAGGTGTCCCGGGTCCCCTGCAGGAACAGCATGGGCGTGGTAAGCCCGTACAGGTGTTCGTCCCGGAGCTTATCGGGTTTCCCCGGAGCGTGCAGGGGGTAGCCCAGGTACACCAGGCCTGCGGCGTTCATCCCCTCGGCCACGGCCATGGAGGCCATTCGTCCGCCGAACGACTTGCCGGCAGCCCACACCGGGCCGCGGTCAGCATGCGCTTCAGCCTGTGACCGGGCCGCAGCCATCGCGGCCCGCCAGGCGGCAATCGCCGCGGGAGGGCGGTCGGGAAACTTCCGCCCTGCCTCCCGGTAAGGGAAGTTGAAGCGCAGGGTGGCCAGGCCCAGGCGGTTGAGGGCTTCACTGAAGCCGCGGAGGAACGGGTGCTCCATGCCCGCGCCTGCGCCGTGTGCCACCACCACGGTTGCGGTGGGCTCCGCGGGGCGGGCATAGACGGCGGAAAAGGTGGCGTCACCTGCGGTGATGGTGAGCTGCTGTTCGGAAGCTGGCATGGGTCCATCATGCCGGAGCCCTGCCGGATGTGCCGGTCCCGGCCTGCGCCGGGGTGTACGTTGTCCCCATGGCGAGTGAACAGACCACCATCACAGTGCAGGGTCCCCACGGTCCGCGGGAGATGCGGATTTCCAGTCCCAGCCGGGTCCTGTGGCCGGACCTGGGCCTCACCAAGCTGGACCTGGTGAACTACATCTGCGATGTGGGGGAGGCGTTCATCGCCGCCAACGGGGACCGGCCGTTGGCGCTGCAAAGATTTTCCGGCAACATCGACGGTGAACAGTTCTTCTCCAAGAACCCGCCCAAGGGCACGCCGGACTTCATCCGCTCAGTCAAAGTGGTCTACCCCAGTGCCCGGTCCCACCCGCAGCTGGTGTTCGATGAGCCCGCGGCCGCCGTCTGGGCCGTCCAGATGAACACGGTGGTGTTCCACCCCTGGCCTTCGCGCGCAGAAAACACCGACAACCCGGACCAGCTGCGCATCGACCTCGACCCGCAGCCCGGCACCGACTTCGATGACGCCGTCCCCGCCGCCCTGGTGCTGAAGGAGGTCCTCGCCGAGGCCGGGCTGACCTGCTTCATCAAGACTTCCGGAAACCGCGGACTCCACGTCTATGCGCCCATCGAACCCACCCGCGAGTTCCTGGACGTCAGGCATGCAGTCATCGCCGCTGCCCGGGAAGTGGAGCGGCGCATCCCGGACAAAGTGACCACTGCCTGGTGGAAGGAAGAACGGGGCCGGCGCGTGTTCCTGGACTTCAACCAGGCCAACCGCGACCGCACCATCGCCGGCGCCTACAGCCCGCGGGCGCTTCCGCACGCCCCAGTCTCATGCCCCATTACATGGGACGAACTGGAGCACGCCGACCCGAAAAACTTCACCATCCTCACCGTCCCCGGACGGCTGAAGGCGGTGGGCGATCCCTGGGCGGATTTCAGTGCAAGCCCCGGCACCATCGATACTCTGCTGGAGTGGTGGGACCGCGACTGCAAGGCTGGCCTGGGCGAGTTGCCCTTTCCGCCGGACTACCCCAAGATGCCGGGTGAACCGCCGCGGGTCCAGCCCAGCAGGGCACGCAAGCAGGACTAAGCCGCCCTCCCGTAACGGGGCACGTTGACACGGCCCCCCGGCCGCCGTCGTAACTTACGACGGCGGCCGGCGGCAAAGTGCCCCGCGACGGCTCCCTGCGGATACTCCTGTGTGGGTTATTCGAACCTGGACGGATCGCCCATGCCGCGCCGGACAATCTCGGCGACCCCGCTGGAGAAGTCCACCACGGTGGTGGGCTCGGCGCCGCAGTCCCCGGCGTCGATGACGGCATCCACCTGGTGGTCCAGCCGCTCCTTGATCTCCCAGCCCACGGTCAGCGGTTCCTCCTCATCCGGCAGCAGCAGTGTGCTGGACAGCAGCGGCTCGCCCAGTTCGGCCAGCAGCGCCTGCACCACGCGGTTGTCCGGGATACGCACGCCCACGGTCTTCTTCTTGGGATGGAGCAGGCGCTTGGGAACTTCCCTGGTGGCGGGCAGGATGAACGTGTAGCTGCCGGGGGTGACGGCCTTGATGCTCCGGAACACGTCATTACTGATGTTCACGAACTGCCCCAGCTGGGCGAAGTCCCGGCAGACCAGCGTGAAGTGGTGCTTGTCATCCAGGTGCCGGATGCTCCTGATCCGGTCCAGGGCCTCGCGGTTGCCCATCTGCGCGCCCAGCGCGTAGCAGGAGTCGGTGGGGTAGGCGATCAGGCCGCCGTCGCGGATGATCTTCACCGCCTGCGCAATGGCGCGGGGCTGGGGGTCGTGGGGGTGGACATCAAAGAATCGGGCCATGCCCCGAGCCTACGTTCCCGCGGGCCGCACCGCACCCCTCCTCCGCCGCCGGCCGGCGCGGCGGAGGAGGGCACCTGCCCTGCCCATTGGTGGGAGAATGTGCCTCATGGCTAGGGAACGCATCGTCATCGGCCTTAACGGCAGCGGCGAGGGAGACCTCCTGGTGCGCCGCGCCGGGAAGCTCCTGGAGCGGGCGGGCGAAGGTGACGTCCTTGCCGTCCACGTCCGGACCCCGTCCGGCGCGCAGGGCGAGTCGCCGCATGCGCTGGAGGCCCAGCGGCAGCTCGTCGCAGGGCTCGGCGGCAGCTATCACGCGCTTTCGTCCGGCGACGTCGCCGGGGCCCTGCTCGACTATGCCCGCGCGCACGATGCCACGCACATCCTGGTAGGGCAGAGCCGCCGCAGGTTTGCCGTCCTGTCCGGCGGCAGCGTGGAAGCGAAGGTGGTGCGCGGTGCCGGGGACATCGATGTCCAGGTGGTGTCCCGGCCGGTGGTGTCCCGGCCATCCCTGTCCAGGGGCGCCGGGCAGCGGACCGCATTGGGGCGCCGCAGGGTGATGATCGGGTTTGCGCTCGCCGCCGCGCTTCCGGCCGGGCTGCAACTGCTGCTGGCAGTCTTTGACCACAGCGTGGCCACGGCGGCACTGCTGCAGCTGGCCGGCGCGGTGGCCGTCGCCCTGGTGGGGGGCCTCTGGCCCGCGATTGCGGGAGCATTATGGAGCAGCGTGCTGGTCAACTACTTTTCCACGCCGCCGCTGCGGGATCTTGCCATCCACGACCCGCAGGACGTCCTGTCGCTGGCCGTGTTCGCCGGGGTTGCCGTTGCGGTGGCAGGGGTGGTGGACCGGTCTGCCCGGCGGTCCAAGGAGGCTGCCACGGCACGGGCCGAAGCAGCCACCCTGGCCGATCTGGCCCTCGCGGCGTCCCGGGACGAGGACAACCTGAAGGGGCTTTTGGCTGAAGCGGTGAACGTTTTCGGCGCCACCGGCGCCGCTGTCCTGGCCCGGCCCGGCGCCGGACCCGGTACCGATGGGCACGCGTCCGCCGGGGGCAGTGACGGGCCGGGCACGGCAGTGAAGAACGACGCCGGATCGGACGTTGGGCTGGGCGGCTGGCAGGTGGTTGCCGCAGCCGGGGATGCCGCGGACCGGCTGCGGGGGCCCCTGGCCGGGGTTCCCGGCACCGGAACTCCCGCTACCACCGTTGAGCAGGTGGATGAGGAAACCTCGCTGGTGCTGCTGGGGCGTGAGGTTCCACCGTCCGGGCGCAGGCTGCTGGCCGCTTTCGCGGTCCACGTCAAAGCACAGCTCGAGCGCCGCCAGCTGGCAGCCACCCGCACCGAAATGCTCCGCCTCGCGGAGGGAAACGCCATGCGCACTGCCATCCTCCGGGCAGTGTCCCACGACCTCCGTACGCCCCTGGCCGGGATCAAGCTGGCTGCCGGCGGGCTCCTGCAGCACGGCGTCTCCTACACCCCGGCGGAGCAGCATGACCTGTTGGAGACCATCGATGAGTGCACGGACAGGCTGGACCTGCTGGTGGCCAACCTCCTGGACATGTCGCGGATCACCGCGCAATCGGTGGAACCGCTGCTGGGCCCGGTCCGCTGGTCCGAGGCCGTTGAAGCTGCTTTACGGGGCCTGCCCCGGGGAGCGGTGAGGGTGGCGCTGCCGGCCAACATGCCCCCGGTGGATGCCGATGCCGGCCTGCTGGAGAGGGCGGTGGCCAACATCCTGGAAAACGCGCTGAAGTATGCCGCGGGCACGGCTGTGGTGGTGGCAGGCGGTGCCGGCGGCAGTGTCCTGGACGGTCATCCCTGTGGAGAGTTGCAGATCATTGACCACGGCCCCGGCGTTCCGGCCCGCAACGTGGTGGAGATGTTCCGTCCGTTCCAGCGGCTCGACGACACATCCACGTCCACCGGGATCGGACTGGGACTCTCGGTGGCGCAGGGCTTCGTCCAGTCGATGCGGGGAACGCTCACCGCCAGGGAAACCCCGGGCGGCGGCCTGACCATGGTGATCCGCCTGCCCCTCTCTACCGGCATACCGGCCAGCGCCCCCGCCGGCGGCAGCCCCAGCATTCACACGGCTGCCGGGGCGCAGCCATGAGGGGGAACGACGGCGGCACCCCTGGCAGTGCCCGGCAGGCCAAGGCGAGGGTCCTGGTCATCGATGACGATCCGCACCTGTTGAAGGCCCTCCGGATCACGCTCGCCGCGCACGGCTACGCGGTGGACACGGCCGTGGACGGTGCTTCCGCGCTCGCGGCGGCCTCCCGGTCCGCGCCGGACGTGCTGGTCCTGGACCTGGGCCTGCCGGACATGGACGGGACCGAGGTCCTGAGGAACCTGCGCCGCTGGAGCGCCGTGCCCGTCCTGGTCCTGTCCGCCCGCCATGGATCCCCGGACAAGGTGGGCGCCCTTGATGCCGGCGCCGACGACTACATCACCAAGCCCTTTGGCCTCGATGAGCTGCTGGCGCGGCTGCGTGCGCTGCTGCGGAGGGTGCCGCAGGCCAAGACACACCCCTTGGTCAGCTCCGCCGGCTTTACCGTTGACCTCCTGGCCCGGCAGGTCCTGCGTTCCGGGCAGCCCGTGCGGCTCACCCCCACGGAGTGGAACATCCTGGAAATCCTGGTCCGCAATCCGTCGCGGCTCATCTCGCAGCAGCAGTTGCTGGCCGAAGTCTGGGGACCGTCCTACGGCAAGGAAGCCAACTACCTCCGTGTGTACATGGCCCAGTTGCGGAGGAAGCTGGAGGACGATCCAGGCAATCCCCGGCACCTGCTGACCGAAGCCGGCGCCGGTTACCGCTTCGTGCCGTGAACAGGGGAGTGTTTCCCTTCCGGGCCGTCACAGCATGGGGCAGGATGGTGTCTGCCCCAGTTCCGGCCGATGCGGTTCCGGCCCCTTCGAAGGAGACCCTCCCATGCCAACAGTCCTCAATCCCTACCTGAGCTTCCGCGATAATGCCCGCGAGGCGATGAACTTCTACCAGTCCGTGTTCGGCGGCGAACTGACGCTCAGCACCTTCGGCGACTTCCAGGCCGGCGAAGACCCGGCGGAAGCGGAGAAGATCATGCATGCCATGCTGGCCACCACCCAGGGCCTGGTACTCATGGGCGCGGACACCCCCAACAGCATGCAATACCACCCTGGCTCCTCCATATCCATTTCCCTCAGCGGGGACGATGAGGTGGAGCTTCGCGGCTACTACCAGAAGCTCAGCGCCGACGGGGGAGCAGTGACAGTTCCCATGGAAAGGGCTCCGTGGGGAGATGTTTTTGGCATGTGCACCGACCGGTTCGGAGTGTCCTGGCTGGTCAACGTCAACGCCGCGCAGGTGACTCCGGCCCCCTGACCTCCCTGTCCCGCCGGGTGGTGGATCTTCCCTTGCTTCTTGAGGCCGGGCCCGCGGGCTGGGAGGATTAACGGGTGAGCCCCCTCATGGAGTTTCTCTCCGACAAGTGGTGGATGGTATTTCCGCTGATGGCGTTCGCCGGTCGCTGGGCAAGCGGCTGGCGGCAGGCAGGCGAACGCCGGCACCGGCGCCGGGTTGAACTGTACAAGCTCAGGAACCAGGCGCTGGAAGCCGAAAGGGCCTCCGTGGGCGAGGTGCAGGCGCTGATGGCGACGCACGACGCGACCAATCGGCGGTGGCTCGACTATGAGCTGGACGTGGGCAAGCTGATCGATTTCCCGATGATGACGGACGTCCGCGAACTGCTCACGGTAGCCTTCCTTCGGGCCAAGCGGGAAGCGGACGGCCAGCGGCCCGCCTCAGCCGAAGACCTCCGGTCGGTGGCCGGCCTTGACGCGTACCGGCAGGCGGTCAACAACTTTGCGGTGGCGCTTGACGTGGCCGAGCGGGAAGCCCGGCGCGTCCGGGACAGCAAGTTCAGCGGGCCCGAACGCGAACGGCTGGCCACGGCACGCAAACTGCTGATCATCGCCGAGAACGACGCTGCCACCCCGGCCGAACGTCAAGCCGCCTACAAGCGGGCGCGTCATGAGCTGGACGGCCTCATCGTCCTGCCCGATGTCACGGTGGCGGCCCTCGAAGAGAAGATTGCGCCGGAACTGGATGCCGGGCCACGGCCGCCCCAGTTCCACCAGGGCTGAGTCCCTGCAGGTGCAGTGTGTGGCGCACGCTCTATTTGGACGTCGACGGGGTGGTCTGTCCGTTCGGCCCGGACGGCGTAACCGGCTGGGGCTCTGAATGGCGGCGCGCCAACGTCGGGCTGCTGCCGGTGGCCTTCGCTGCCGAACTCGTGACCGGGCTCAACACCCTGGCCCGGACGCCCTGGCTGCGGTGCGTCTGGCTCACCAGCTGGGAGGAACTGGCCCCGCAATACCTGTGTCCCGCCGTCGGACTTGCCGGCCGGAACTGGCCGTACCTCGCCGCGGACGGGGCCGCCGGCGGGACCGGCTGGTGGAAGCTCCGGGCCATCCAGGCGGATGTTGAAAAAACGGGCCCGGACGCCGTGGCCTGGGTGGACGACCAACTGGCCTTCGAGGCTGAAGCACAGCAGTGGGCCCGGATCCTTGGCCGCCGCATCCTGACCGTCTCGCCGCATCCCCGGCGCGGAATAACGCCTCCGGAACTGGACCGGCTCCGGTCTTTCCTGCTCCAACCCGTGTTTTGACCTCATGCCCGGGACGCGTACGATCGTTAGGGTTTCCCGCCGGTTGTGCCCGCGCCGCAAGTCATTCCACGCAAACAGCTGGTGAACTATGCTGTGCAAGGCAGCCTGGTAAGTGAAACTGCTGACCGTCGACTCTGCAGATTGGGCAACAGGTGGATATCACCTTCATGGTGGCGCTGGTCATCGCACTGGCACTATTTTTCGACTTCACGAACGGCTTCCACGACACCGCGAACGCCATGGCAACGCCCATCGCGACGGGTGCCATCAAGCCCAAGACGGCCGTCGCCCTGGCGGCGGTGCTGAACCTCGTGGGCGCATTCCTTTCCACCGAGGTTGCCAAGACAATCTCCGGCGGCATCATCAGGGAGGGATCCGGCGGCGTCCAGATCACCCCGGAGATCATCTTCGCCGGGCTGATGGGTGCCGTCCTGTGGAACATGATCACCTGGCTCAAGGGCCTGCCGTCCAGTTCGTCGCACGCGCTGTTCGGCGGACTCATCGGCGCAGCCATCGTCGGCGCGGGTTTCAACTCCGTCAACCTTGAAACCCTGCTCCAGAAGGTCATCCTTCCCGCTGTTTTCGCTCCTGTCATTGCCGGCCTCGCCGCCTATGTCTGCACGCGCCTGGCCTACGCCCTGACCTCCCGCCACGATCCCGAGACGGGCACCAAGCTCACCCAGAAGCGCGGCGGGTTCCGCACCGGGCAGATCTTCACCTCCAGCCTGGTGGCCCTGGCCCACGGCACCAACGACGCCCAGAAGACCATGGGCATCATCACCCTGGTCCTGATCGCCGCCGGAACCCAGGCCCCCGGCTCCGGCCCCCAGCTCTGGGTGATCTCGGCCTGCGCCCTGGCCATCGCCATCGGTACTTACGCCGGCGGCTGGCGCATCATCCGCACCATGGGCTCGGGCCTGACCGAGGTCAAGCCCGCCCAGGGCTTTGCGGCGGAGACCAGCACCGCGTCCGCCATCCTCGCGTCCTCGCACCTGGGCTTCGCCCTTTCCACTACGCAGGTGGCCTCCGGCTCCGTGATCGGCTCGGGAATGGGCCGCCGCGGGACCACCGTCCGCTGGAACATGGTGGGCAAGATCGCGCTGGGCTGGCTCTTCACCCTCCCGGCCGCAGGGGTTGTCGGCGCACTGACCGCCCTCCTGGTGAAGACCGGCGCCGTGGGCGTCCTCATCGCCGCCGTCGCGGGCAGCGCGGCTGTCCTGTTCATGTTCTTCTACTCACGAAAGTCCTCCGTGAGCCACCAGAACGCCGTCGAGGTGGAGGAAGCCGGCCAGGCCGTCCGCTTCGCAAAGAAGAAGGCCCGGGCCGAAGCCAAAGCGAAAGCCAAGGCCGACGCAAAAGCCAGGGCAGAAGCAAGAGCAAAAGCAACCGACCGCAAGGAGACTCAACGATGAAGTGGTTGGAACTCCTGACCGTTGCAGGCGCCACCCTCGTGTCCGCGGCAATCGTGGTGACCCTCTACTCGCTGGGTGTCCGGTTCACAGCGATTGCCGCTGACGCCCAGCAGGCGTCCCCCGGCGTCAAGCGCTCCTTCGCCTACATCTGCTTTGGGTTGTGTGGCGTGGCAGTCCTCTTCGGGCTGTACCTGATCATCCCGTACTTCTCGAAGTAGCACTGCCCTTCTCCACGCACCACTGCCGGGCCGGTGGCCGGGCCCGCTGATTGGCGGGGTTGCGCCGGCTCGCTAGGCTGGGCCCATGCCACGCATCCAGTACTTTGTTGCCGCATCCCTTGACGGCTTCATCGCCACCACCACAGACGACCTGGGCTGGCTGTTGCAGTTTGACGGTTTCGAGGGCGGCGCGGACAGCTACAACGACTTCATGTCCGGGGTTGGCTGCATCGTCATGGGCGGGGAAACCTTCGGCTGGTTGCAGGAGCACGAGCCGGGCAAGTGGCCGTACAACGGTACGCCCAGCTACGTGTTCACCCACCACGAATACCGTGCGCCGGAGGGTGCCGACATCACCTTTGTCCGCGGTGACGTCCAGGAATTCATTGCGGACTTCCGGCGTGCCGCCGGGGACAGGAACATCTGGGTGGTTGGCGGCGGCAACCTCGCGGCCCAGTTCGCCGACGCAGGCCTGCTGGATGAAATCATCCTCTCCGTCATTCCGGTGGTGCTGGGCGCAGGGAAGCGGCTGCTGCCCATGAAGGGCCCGACGCCGGCACTTGAGTTGGCTGCCTCCCGCACCCTGGGCAGGGGGATCGTCGAGCTGCGCTACCTGCTGCCCTCGGCTTCCGGCCCGCAGGCCTGAGCCCGAAGGCCCTGGGCCTGACTCAGGCGACGTTATCCCGGAGCATATTGGTGATCCTGGCGGTTGACAGGCGCCGTCCCTGCCCGTCCGTCATGACGATCTCGTGGGTGGTCAATGTGCGTCCCAGGTGAATGGCGGTGCACGTGCCCGTCACCAAGCCCTCGGCGATGGACCGGTGGTGCGTGGCACTGACCTCGATGCCCACGGCGTGGCGGTCCGGTCCGGCATGCATTCCCGCGGCGAAGGAGCCCAAGGTTTCCGCCAGCACCACGTGCGCGCCGCCATGCAGGATCCCCGCCACCTGGGTGTTGCCCTCCACGGGCATGGTGGCAACGGTGCGTTCAGGGCTCATCTCCAGGAAATGGATGCCCATCTTCACCACCAGTGCGCCGACGCCGAACCTCCCCAGCCAGCCGTGCATGTGGTCGGGAATACCGGCAGCTGCCAGCTCTTCGGCGAAAGCGCCCGGCGTGAAATTGTCTGTCATGGCAACTAGGCTGGCACCTGTGAGTGAAACAACCAAACCGGCTCCCTTCCCGTCCCAGGCCATCGATGAGGGGGCTGCCCCGCAGTCCCGCTCCGCCGCCCCAAAGCCTGCTGCCAAGAGCGCCGCCCCCGCTGCCGGAGGGTCTGTTTCAGCTACCGAAGCGCCCGTCATTCCCATTACCGACCAGCCGCGGCTGCTGGTCCTGGACGGCCACTCCATGGCGTTCCGTGCATTCTTCGCCCTGCCCGCGGACAAGTTCTCCACCTCCAACGGCCAGCACACCAACGCCATCCACGGCTTCACCTCCATGCTGATCAACCTCATCAAGGAGCAGCAGCCCACCCACATCGCGGTCGCTTTCGACGTCTCGGACGAATCCACGCACCGGAAGACCGAGTACAGCGAATACAAGGGTGGCCGGAACGAAACACCGCGCGAGATGAGCGGCCAGATCGACCTCATCGCCCAGGTCATGGAAGCCTGGGGCATCAAGACCATCAAGATGCCGGGCTACGAAGCCGACGACATCCTGGCCACCCTTGCCGCCATGGGGGAGAAGGCAGGCTACGAGGTGCTGCTCGTCTCCGGCGACCGGGACGCCTTCCAGCTGATCACGGACAACGTCTTCGTCCTGTACCCGCGGAAGGGTGTCAGCGACATCCCCCGGATGGACGCCGCGGCCATCGAAGCAAAGTACTTCGTCAGTCCGTCCCGCTACTCCGATCTCGCAGCGCTGGTGGGGGAGACGGCGGACAACCTTCCGGGCGTGCCCGGCGTTGGCCCCAAGACGGCGGCCAAGTGGATCAACCAGTACGGCGGCCTGGAAGGCGTCCTGGAACACCTCGACGCCATTGGCGGGAAGGTGGGCGACGCCCTCCGGGAGAACATCGAGAACGTCAAGCGCAACCGGCGGCTGAACCAGCTCCACACCGACCTCAACCTCCCCGTCACACTGGAGGACCTCCACGAGCCGCGCCCGGACCAGGCTGCCCTGGAGGACCTCTTCGACCAGCTTGAGTTCAAGGCCATCCGCGGTCGCCTGTTCGCCCTCTACGGCGACGCAGGCACCCCCGCCGCCGAACGCGAAAGCATCGACACCCCGGAATACACCGCCCCTGCCGACGCCGCCGGACTGGCCGCCTTCCTGGCCGCAGGCGCCGGCCAGCGCTCCGCCCTCGCCGTCGACCTCGTCCCGGGCCGCATCGGCGAGGACGCCGCTGCGCTGGCCATCGTCCGCGGCGACGCCGCGGTCTACGTCGACCTCTCAAACCAGGACGCGGAGACCGAGAACGTGCTCGCGGCATGGCTGCGCGATCCTGAAGCGCCCAAGGTCATGCACGGTTTCAAGGCCGCGCTCAAGGCGCTGACGGCCCGCGGCCTGGAACTGGAGGGCGTGGTGGACGACACCTCCATCTCCGGCTATCTCATCCAGCCGGACCGCCGCACCTATGAACTCGCCGAGCTCGCCCAGCACCACCTCAACGTGGGAATTCCCGCTGCCACTGCCAAAGCCGGGCAGCTGGAACTGTCCTTCGACGGCGATGACAACGCCGCGGCCGATTCGCTCGTCCAGGCCGGCGCCGTCGTACTGGCCCTGAGCCGCTACTTCGAGGACGAACTCAAGAGCCGCAAGGCGGAGGAGCTGCTGTCCACCCTTGAGCTGCCGGTCAGCCGCGTCCTGGCGGACATGGAACTCGCGGGCATCGCCGTCGACATGGACAAGATGGACGACCAGTTGGCCGACCTTGCCAGGGTGATCGACCAGGCCCAGGAACAGGCCTTCGCCGCCATTGGGCACGAGGTCAACCTGGGCTCGCCCAAACAGCTGCAGACCGTCCTGTTCGACGAACTGCAGCTGCCCAAGACCAAGAAGATCAAGTCCGGTTACACCACGGACGCCGCGTCGCTGAAGAACCTCCTGGAAAAGACCGGGCACGAGTTCCTGGTCCAGCTCATGGCGCACCGTGAGGCCGCCAAGCTGCGGCAGATGATCGAGTCGCTGAAGAAGTCCGTGGCGGAAGACGGCCGCATCCACACCACCTACGCGCAAAACGTTGCCGCCACGGGCCGGATCTCGTCCAACAACCCCAACCTGCAGAACATCCCCATCCGCAGCGAGGAAGGCCGGCGGGTCCGCGGGATCTTCGTCGTCAGCGATGGCTACGAATGCCTTCTCTCCGCCGACTACTCCCAGATCGAGATGCGCATCATGGCCCACCTCTCCGGGGACGCTGGGCTGATCCAGGCGTACAAGGACGGCGAGGACCTGCACCGGTTCGTCGGCTCCAACATCTTCCATGTCCCCACGGACCAGGTCACCAGCGCCATGCGCTCCAAGGTCAAGGCGATGTCCTACGGCCTTGCCTACGGATTGACCTCCTTCGGCCTGTCCAAGCAGCTGGAAATTTCCGTTGATGAGGCCCGTACCCTCATGAAGGACTACTTCGACCGCTTCGGCGCCGTGCGCGACTACCTCCGGGGCGTGGTGGACCAGGCCAGGGTTGATGGGTACACGGCCACCATCGAGGGACGCCGCCGCTACCTGCCGGACCTCACCAGCACCGACCGGCAGTTGCGTGAGAACGCTGAACGCATCGCGCTGAACAGCCCCATCCAGGGTTCGGCCGCGGACATTATCAAACGCGCCATGCTCGGAGTCCATGCCGAACTCCAGGCCCAGGGCCTGAAGTCCCGCATGCTGCTCCAGGTCCACGACGAACTGGTCCTGGAGGTGGCGGCAGGGGAGCGGCCTGCCGTGGAGAAACTGGTGACCGAGCAGATGGCCGCTGCCGCGGACCTCAGCGTCCCCCTGGAAGTCCAGATCGGCGTGGGACCCAGCTGGTACGACGCTGGCCACTAGCTCCGCCGCGGACGCCGGCGATATGCGACGCTGTTTTTGCTGGTCAGGCGCCGGATCCATTGGCTAGGCTCGGGTAAATGGGTGATCTGAGCGGAAACTATGAAATCCGGCGCTTTCCTGCCGTGTCCAAAGGCAAAGACGGGTACGCCGAAGCCGAAACCTGGGGCAGGGCGGTGGGCTTCGGCTTCCATGACTCCACCCGCACCCCGGAGCACGTGGCGCGGTCCATGGCCACCTACGAGGTCGACCGCAGGATCTTCACCGGCGCCTACCAGACCGGAACACCGGCAGAGCACTCGCTCCCGGCCGAGGTGCCCGTGGCTACTTTCGGGACGTTCCGCAAAACCCTCAACATAGGTTTTGGCCGGATGCTGGAAGCCCAGATGGTTACCGCCGTCACCGTCCGGACTTCGCACCGCCGCCGCGGCCTGCTGCGGCGCATGATGATCGGGGATCTGCAGGCAGCCAAGGACGACGGCATCGCGGTGGCCGCCCTTACCGCCTCCGAAGGGAGCATCTACGGGCGGTTTGGTTACGGCGTGGCCAGCCTCGAGCGGACCGTCAAGGTGGACACCACGGCCCGGTTCAGCCTGCGCCACCACGCAACGGGAACCGTGGAGGTGGCGGACCCGAGGGTCCTGCTCGACGTTGCCCCTAAAGTCTTCGACCGCGTGCACCGCCACACCCCCGGCTCCCTCGGGCGCCAGGAGTGGTACTGGCTGCTCGCTTCGGGGTCGATGGGCCGTGACGGCAAGGAGGACCCCGCCATCAAGGCGGCTCTGCACTACGGCCCGGACGGCGGCGTGGACGGCTACGTCTCCTACAAGTTCGCCGGCTGGGAGACTACGCCCGCCACCGTGGAGGTCGTGGACCTCGTTGCCGCCACGGATCATGCCTATCTGGAACTGTGGCAATACCTTGGCGCCATCGACCTCGTGGAACGTGTGTCCTGGAACGAGGCCCCGGTGGACGATCCCTTGGCCTGGGCGCTGGTGGACCCGCGGTGCATCGACGCCTCGGACAGCCGCGACATGCTCTGGCTCCGGATCCTCGACATCCAGCAGGCCCTGGCCGCCCGGCGCTACCCTGCGGACGGACGGCTGGTCCTCGAAGTGGGGGACCCACTGGGCCTCACTGGTGGAACTTTCGCGCTGGACGTCCAGGGCGGCGAGGCCGCCGTCGAACGTGTTGCAGCGGGGAAAGCAGACCTGGCACTGGACGTTTCGGCGCTGTCCTCCATCTACCTGGGCGGGATCAGCCCCGTGACGCTGAAGGCGGCAGGTGCCCTCTGCGAGGCAACTCCGGGCGCAGCCTTCAAAGCGCAGCAGCTGTTTGCGGTGGAGCGGCCCACCCACTGCCTGACGCACTTCTAATCCGCTGCCGGCCTGCCCCGCTTCCGCTTTGACCCGCATTGCCGGCAGCGACTAGAATAAACGGGCGTGTACCACGTGCACGCACTTGCTGCCCCTCGAGGGCAGCGTTGAAAAGCAATCCACAAATCAGGATGACCCGGAGGATCCATTTGGATCCACCGCGAATCGCGCCTGCGTTCCATAACGCGGGCGCGCCGGTTTTGCCTGACCGACTAACTATCCACAACGGAGCCCCTACTACATGACCATCACCTCCACCGAGAAGCCCGGTACCCCCGTAGTCGCGATTAACGACATCGGTACCGCTGAGGACTTCCTCGCAGCTGTCGACGCCACCATCAAGTACTTCAACGACGGAGATCTCGTCGAAGGTACCGTCGTCAAGGTCGACCGCGATGAAGTCCTGCTCGACATCGGTTACAAGACCGAAGGTGTCATCCCCTCCCGTGAGCTGTCCATCAAGCACGACGTTGATCCCGGGGACGTTGTCTCCGTCGGCGATCAGGTCGAAGCCCTGGTGCTCACCAAGGAAGACAAAGAAGGCCGCCTGATCCTCTCCAAGAAGCGTGCTCAGTACGAGCGTGCCTGGGGCGACATCGAGAAGGTCAAGGAAGAAGACGGTGTCGTCACCGGTACCGTCATCGAGGTTGTCAAGGGTGGTCTTATCCTCGACATCGGCCTGCGCGGCTTCCTGCCCGCATCCCTGGTCGAGATGCGCCGTGTGCGCGACCTGGCTCCGTACATCGGCCAGCAGATCGAAGCCAAGATCATCGAGCTGGACAAGAACCGCAACAACGTGGTCCTGTCCCGCCGTGCATGGCTCGAGCAGACCCAGTCCGAGGTCCGCTCCACCTTCCTTAACAAGCTGGAAAAGGGCCAGGTCCGTCCCGGCGTCGTTTCCTCCATCGTCAACTTCGGTGCCTTCGTGGACCTGGGCGGCGTAGACGGCCTGGTTCACGTTTCCGAGCTGTCCTGGAAGCACATCGACCACCCGTCCGAGGTTGTCGAAGTTGGCCAGGAAGTCACCGTCGAGGTCCTCGAGGTCGACCTGGACCGCGAGCGCGTCTCCCTGTCGCTCAAGGCTACGCAGGAAGATCCGTGGCAGACCTTCGCCCGCACCCACGCCCTGGGCCAGGTTGTTCCGGGTAAGGTCACCAAGCTGGTTCCGTTCGGTGCGTTCGTCCGCGTCGAAGACGGCATCGAAGGCCTGGTCCACATCTCCGAGCTGGCTGTCCGCCACGTCGAACTGGCCGAACAGGTTGTCTCTGTTGGCGACGAACTGTTCGTCAAGGTCATCGACATCGACCTGGAACGCCGCCGCATCTCGCTGTCCCTCAAGCAGGCCAACGAGGGCGTCGACGCCGACAGCACCGAATTCGATCCCGCCCTGTACGGCATGGCCGCAGAGTACGACGAAGAGGGCAACTACAAGTACCCCGAGGGCTTCGACCCCGAGTCCAACGAATGGCTCGAGGGCTACGAGAACCAGCGCGCAGCTTGGGAGCAGCAGTACGCTGACGCCCAGGCCCGCTGGGAAGCACACAAGAAGCAGGTTGCCCAGCACGCTGCCGACGACGCTGCAGCTGCAACGTCCGGTGACAGCGATTCCGGCACCACCAGCTACTCCTCGGAGCCTGCTGCCACCGATTCCGGTGCCGGCACCCTGGCTTCGGACGAGGCACTTGCTGCCCTGCGTGAGAAGCTGACCGGCAACTAATTGCCGCCGGCCCGGACTCCCGGGCTGACAGCAACAGACCCCCTGCCCACAAGGCAGGGGGTCTGTTGTTTAAGGCGCTGGACGACTGCCGGAAATGGGCCTGTCATCCCGCAAGGTGCTGCCGGTGTTCCCGCCTGGCGGCGCTAAAGCTCGAAGACGGCCAGGACCCTCCCGTCATCCTGCGTCAGTTCCGCGCCCGCGGCCGCCAGCAGCCTTTGGGCGCCCTGGTTTCCGACGAGGGTGCGGGCAGTGACGCGCTTCAGTCCGGCCCGGCGGGCCTCCGCCAGCACTAGGTCCAAGGCGGCGCTGCCAACGCCCCGGGAACGGAAGCTGCGGCCAAGCCAGATGCCGGTTTCCGCCGACGGGACGCCGGCGCCAGGGTTGCGCTTGAGGCGTACGGAACCGGCAATGTGGCCGCCGCTATAGACTGCCCAGGACTTTTCCGCGGCGGGGCCCTCCAGCCCGTCGGCTGCAGCGTGATGGTAGCTGAAGAACCAGGCGGTCCGCTCGAGGTTCCAGCCGGGGCCGCCCACCGGGGGAGCCACCTCATCGGGGGAGGCGTCACGCTTGGCCAGCTCCAGCAGTTGGTCCGCCACCGCCCGGTCAACGTCCACAAGGGTCACGTCAGTCATGGTGTTCATCCACCCATTCCGTTCCGTCGGGAGTAAGCGTGGCGGACCCTGCCGTGAGCTGCAGGACCCGCTCCGTTGCGGCGGCGATGGCGTCAGCGTCGTCGGGTACGGCAACCCGGAGCACGGTATGCCGGTCCTGGTAGGTGGTTTCCGCCATGACCATGCCGGCCGCACGCAGGTCGTTCTCCAGCCGCCCCGCTGCGGCGTGGGGCACGGCGGTGGAACATACGCGCCGCCTGCTGCGCCGGACCAGCGGTGCGAGGTCCAGGGACGCGGAGACTGATTCAGAGTACGCCCGGACCAGCCCTCCTGCACCAAGCAGGACCCCGCCAAAGTAACGTACGACGACGGCACTGACGTCGCTGAGGTCCGTCACCCCTGGGGCGGTTTCCCTCTTCAGGAGGGCTTCGAGCATGGGGATGCCGGCGGTCCCCGCAGGTTCGCCGTCGTCGCTCGACCGCTGGACGGTCCGGTCGGGGCCAATAACAAACGCCGAGCAGTGGTGGCGGGCGTCATGGAACTCGCGGCGAAGGCCTGCCACCAGGTCGCGGGCTTCGTCCTCGGTGCCGGCGCGGCGGAGCACGGTGATGAATCGCGAGCGCTTGACCTCAAGCTCGTGCCGGAAATCCTGCCCAGCTGCCAGTGTGGTGTAGGACGTGGCCCGGCTGTCTGCGTTGTCTGCTGATGGTTCCCCCGGTTTCAACACCGTTTCAGTCTATGGGGAGGCTGCGGGGTCGGCGATCCATGGGACGATCGTCCCTAACCGGCAGCCGCGCCCGGTAACTAGCATGGCCAGTGTCCGATGGCTGGGGCGGGCGGGACCAATTCACCGCAGGAAAGGGAAAGACCATGCCGAAGGTATCGAGGGCCACCGCTTCGTCACATCAGGTGTTGCCGGGATACGTGGACGCGTATGAACATGAGGTTGCAGGTTGGACTGTCAGCATGGAGAACAACTTCATCGACATGGACCAGGCGCTCTTCTTCAAAGGTGCCCCGAACGACCAGTGCCAGGCACACCATGTGGGCTACGTACTTAAAGGAAGGTTCGGAGTCCGGCTGGCCGATGGCAGCGAAGAAATTTTCGAAGCAGGGGATGCGTTCGTCATCGAGCCCGGACACACACCCCTTTCGTTTGCAGGCAGCGAGTATTTGGCCTTCACGCCCACAGAAGAAGCAAAGCGGCAAACAGAGCTCATGATGCCCAACATCATGAAGTTCGCCCAGGAGCAGGGATTGCAGTTGCCGGTGCAATAAGAGCATGCCGTACGGTTCCGGCCCGTGTCGGTTCAGTAGGGTGGGAGGGTGCTGAAGATTGGGTTGACGGGCGGGATCGCCTCTGGGAAATCGGTGGTGGCCGCACGGCTGGTGGAACGCGGCGCCGTATTGGTGGACGCGGATGCCCTGGCCCGTGAGGTGGTTGAGCCCCGGACCGAGGGGCTGGATCGCATCGTCGCGGAGTTCGGCGCAGGGATGCTCGACGGCGACGGGCGGCTCAACCGGCCCCGGCTGGGCGAGGCGGTGTTCGGCAATCCGGAACGCTTGGCTGCGCTGAATGCCATCGTCCATCCCCTGGTGCGCGCCCGTGCCGCGGCCATCACGGCTGCCGCCGCCGATGACGCCGTCGTTGTCCAAGACATTCCCCTGTTGGTGGAGACCGGGCAGGGCGCCGCCTTCCACCTGGTCGTAGTGGTGGACGCCCCCGACGATGTGCGGCTGCACCGCATGCAGGAGTTGCGGGGGATGACCGCGGAGGCGGCACTTTCCCGCATTGCCGCCCAGGCCACCAGGGAAGAGCGGCTGGCCGCCGCCGACGTCGTCCTGGACAACTCAGGGACCGTGCAGCAGCTGCTGGACCAGGTGGACGCGCTTTGGGACCGACGCCTGGTGCCGTTCGCCCACAACCTCGTGGAAGGGAAACGCGCACCGCGACCCGGCGGAGCGGTCCTGGAGCCGTACCGTACGGAGTGGGCGGAGGAGGCAAGCAGGATCGCAGCGAGGATTGCTGCAGCCGCGCCGGACCTCATCCTGGCGGTGGACCACGTCGGCTCCACTTCCGTTCCCGGCCTGGCCGCGAAGGACGTCATCGACCTGCAGGTGGCAGTGCGGGATTTGGAAGCCGCTGAAAAGCTTGCCCCGATGCTGGCCGCTGCCGGTTTTCCGGCCGTCCGTGGAGTGGAGGCCGACTCCCCGAAGCCCGGCGATCCCGACCAGTCGGCATGGTTGAAGCGGTTCCACGCCAACGCTGACCCGTGCCGTGCCGTGAATGTGCATGTCCGTGCCCCCGGCTCGGCGGGCTGGCGTTACGCGCTGATGTTCCGGGACTGGCTGCGGAGCGAGCCCTCCGCGCTGAAGCTTTACGGCGACCACAAGGCGGACCTCGCAGCCCGTTTCGCCGGTTCGCCCACCACCAAGCCGTACGCCGACGCCAAGGAACCTTGGTTCACTGACGTTGCCTGGCCGCGGATGTCGGCGTGGGCTGAGGCAACCGGGTGGGAACCGCCGTCGTACCCGTCCTGACGCCGGCCCGGCGCAGGGATGGTGTTCGCCTGTAACGGACGGGGACGTCCAGTGTCACTGCCCGGTTGTAAATTAGATCCATGAGCCTTGCGCAGGAAGTCAAACGTGTTGTAGCGCCCTTCGAAGTCATCAGCGAATTCAAGCCCGCAGGGGACCAGCCCGCAGCCATCGCGGAGCTGACCGAGCGCATCAACAACGGTGAAAAGGACGTGGTGCTGCTCGGTGCCACGGGCACCGGTAAAAGCGCCACCACCGCCTGGCTCATTGAGCAGGTGCAGCGCCCCACCCTGGTGATGGTGCAGAACAAGACCCTCGCCGCGCAGCTGGCCAACGAGTTCCGCGAACTCCTGCCCAACAACGCGGTGGAGTACTTCGTCTCCTACTACGACTACTACCAGCCCGAAGCCTACGTGGCCCAGACGGACACCTTCATCGAGAAGGACTCCTCGATCAATGAGGAAGTCGAACGGCTCCGGCACTCGGCCACGAACGCCCTGCTGACCCGCCGCGATGTGGTGGTGGTGGCCACCGTCTCCTGCATTTACGGTCTGGGCACGCCGGAGGAATACATCGCCGGAATGGTCACGCTCCGCAAGGGCGCCGAGATGAACCGGGACGACCTCCTGCGGAAGTTCGTCGCCATGCAATACTCGCGCAACGACATGGACTTCCACCGGGGAACCTTCCGGGTGCGTGGCGATACCGTGGAAATCATCCCGATGTACGAGGAACTGGCTATCCGGATCGAGTTCTTTGGCGACGAGATCGAGAACATCCAGACCCTTCACCCGCTTACCGGCCAGGTTATTCGCGACGAAGAGGAGATGTACGTGTTCCCGGCCTCGCACTATGTTGCCGGGCCGGAACGGATGGCGCGCGCCATCAAGCGGATCGAGGATGAACTGGCAGACCGGCTGAAGGTGCTGGAAAGCCAGAACAAGTTGGTGGAAGCACAGCGCCTGCGCATGCGCACCACGTACGACCTTGAAATGATGCAGCAGATGGGCTTCTGCAACGGCATCGAGAACTATTCGTCCCACATTGACGGGCGCGGGCCGGGCACTGCCCCGCATTGCCTCCTGGACTATTTCCCGGACGACTTCCTGCTGGTGGTGGATGAGTCCCACGTCACCATTCCCCAGATCGGGGCGATGTACGAAGGCGACATGTCGCGGAAGCGGAACCTGGTGGATTTTGGTTTCCGGCTGCCGTCCGCCATGGACAACCGGCCGCTGAAGTGGGACGAATTCCTGGAACGGGTAGGCCAGACCGTCTACCTTTCCGCTACTCCGGGCAAGTATGAGCTGGGCAAGGCCGACGGCTTCGTCCAGCAGATCATCCGGCCCACGGGCCTTGTCGATCCGGAGGTGGTGGTCAAGCCCACCAAGGGCCAGATCGATGACCTGCTCGGTGAAATCAAGACGAGGGTGGAGAGGAATGAACGGGTCCTGGTGACCACCTTGACCAAGCGCATGGCCGAGGACCTGACCGACTATCTCCTGGGCCACGGCGTCAAGGTGGAGTACCTCCACTCCGACGTGGATACCCTGCGGCGGGTGGAGTTGCTGCGCGAACTGCGGATGGGGTCCTTTGACGTCCTGGTGGGCATCAACCTGCTCCGTGAAGGCCTCGACCTTCCCGAGGTCTCCCTGGTCAGCATCCTGGATGCGGACAAGGAAGGCTTCCTGCGCTCGTCCACGTCGCTCATCCAGACCATCGGGCGTGCCGCCCGCAACGTGTCCGGCGAGGTGCACATGTACGCGGACCGCATCACTGACTCCATGGCCAACGCCATCGACGAGACCAACCGGCGGCGCGCCATCCAGGTGGCCTATAACAAGGAGCACGGCGTGGATCCGCAGCCGCTGCGGAAGAAGATTGCCGACATCACGGACCAGCTGGCCAAGGAAGACGCCGACACCGATGCGCTGTTGGGCAGCTTCGACTACGGCAAGGGCAAGCGCGGGATCACCGGGGCAACCAAACCCGGTGCCAAGGCAGCCAAGAAGGGTGCCGCCACGGTCCGGGCCGATGGGCTGGCGGCGGCCCCTGCCGAGGACCTGGTGGGCCTGATCGAGCAGCTGACGGAACAAATGCACGGAGCGGCCGCCGAACTGCAGTTCGAGGTGGCAGCCCGGATCCGCGACGAGGTCAGCGAGCTGAAGAAGGAACTGCGCCAGATGCAGGCCGCGGGCCACGCCTAGGCCGCACCTCTTCCCGCAACCGGCAGGGTACAGGCAACTGCCTAAGCAGGAACGGCGGGCACCCCTCAGGGGTGCCCGCCGTTTTCACCTATGGGCCGGTCCGGCCGCCTACTTCTTCCTGGCGGAGTCGATCATGTCCTTTGCTTCCTGCATAAGGCCCTTGGCTGCGTCCGAAGGTGACCTGCGGTCGAAAAGGACATCGCTGCTGTACCGCTGGATCAGCGCCTGCACCCCGGAAGAACCGGTGGGGGGTACGGGAGGGACGCCTTTCAGATCCGGCTTGATGTCCTTGAGGAACGCCGCCGCGGCTTTGTCCGCGGGTGTCAGCTGCGGGTCGATCGCTGTCTGGACTTCCGAGTTGGTGGGGAAGCCGCGCTCCGTCAGGATGGTCTTGGCCGCGTCCAGGTTGTTCAGCAGGTAGTTGACCACCTCGGCGGCTTCCTTGGGATGCTTGCTGCGTGAGGAAACAGACCAGAACATGGACGGCTTGTAGGACATGCCGTTGTCCTTGGCGCTGCCGGTGGAACTGGGTGCGCGCAGGATCTTTACCTCAGTCTTCAGTGCGGACTGGAGCGCGTTGACCTGGTTGGTCCACCACCACGACATGGCGGTCTTGCCCGTGGCGAAGAGGGTTTGTTCAACCGGCGCGCTGATGTCCTCCGCGGCGATGTTGGCTGGAGCGGCTGCGCCCTTGTTCCGCAGGTTCAGCACATTCTCGAAGAAGGACGTAGCCGTGGCCTCCTTGAAGCCAAGGCCGCCGTCCGCCGAGTACAGCGACTCGCCGTGCTGCATGGCCCAAGTGTTCAGGTCAGAGTCCGTCAGCGAGTAGGAACTGCCGTAGTTGGTCTGGCCGGACTTCGCCGCAGCGGCGGCGATCTGGGCAGCGGTCTTGGTGTAGTCATCCCAGGTCCAGGTTTTGTCATCCGGGATCGGGACGCCGTAGTCCTGGAACATCTTGGTGTTGATCATCACGGCCTTGGCATTTTGGCCGGTGCTAAGGCCGTACTGCTTGCCGTCCACCTGCCCGGACTTCAGGGCGTCCTGGTCAATTTTGGAAGTGTCGATGTTGCCCTGCTTTGACAGGTCCAGCAGTGCCCCGCGGCCACCGTATTCTGCGATATAGGCCTGGTCCATCTGGATCACGTCGGGGGAGTCGTTGGCGGCGGTGGTGGTGGCAAGCTTGTCCCAGTAGCTGCTCCACACCCCCGGCTCGGCCTGGATCTTGATGTTGGGATGCGACGCCTGGAAGGCATCGATGACCTGCTGCGTCTGTTTGTTCCGCAGGTCGTTGCCCCACCATGTGAAGCGGACGGTGACATTGCCGCCGCTGTCGCTGGAGGAGGCGGAGGAGCAGCCGGTAGCCAGCAGGGCTACCGTGGCGGCGGTGGCAAAGGCCTTGGCCACCATGCTGGTGCGAAGTGGAGTCTTCATTGACCAACCTTGACTTTCTGGAAGAACACTAGGTCGACATGAGAAAGCGTTTTCTCACTGCCCGTGATTATTTCAAGCGGCATAAGGCCTGGTCAATGGTTTTTGGGAAACCGTTATCCGGTGCGTCCGCCGGGACGTCATCCCGGACGGGCTGGGGTAGAGTTATAGGCACGTAGGGGAGTATCCCAAGCGCTACGATCGTCAACACGCAGGGCACAGTTGCCCTGCCGGGCGTAGCGGGCCACCACATCAGCACCAAGTGCCACAGCAGCACGGGGAGCGCAGGCAGGCCGGAGAGACTTACACCATTTTGTGTACCCTGCGAAAGGCTGCCCTGTGCTCGACTTGCCCGTATGGTTCGAGGTTGGCTCATTTGCCGTCCTCGGCCTGATTCTCGTGATCGATCTCCTCTTGGTGGTGCGGCGGCCGCACGAACCGTCCATGAAGGAGGCGGGACTGTGGGTGGCCTTCTACGTCACGCTCGCCCTGGCCTTTGCCGGCGCCATATTCGCTTTCACCGGCCCTGAATTCGGCAGCCAGTTCGTTGCCGGCTGGGTCACGGAGTACAGCCTCAGCATTGACAACCTGTTCGTGTTCATCATCATCATGGCCAGGTTCTCCGTCCCGCGGAAATACCAGCAGGAAGTGCTGATGGTGGGCATCATCATCGCGCTCATCCTGCGCGGCATCTTCATCCTGCTGGGCGCCGTCGTCATCAACCAGTTCAGCTGGGTGTTCTATATCTTCGGCGCCTTCCTGCTCTGGACGGCTTGGAAGCAGGCCCAGGACGAAGGCGAAGAGGAAGAAGACCGCGAGAATCCGCTGATTGCCAAAATCCGCAAGGTCATCCCCATGTCGGAGAAGTTCGACGGCGGCAAGTTGCGGACCGTGGTCAACGGCAAGAAGGTTTTCACCCCCATGGTGATCGTCTTCATCACGATCGGCCTGACGGACCTGCTGTTCGCCGTGGACTCCATCCCGGCGATCTTCGGGCTGACCCAGAGTCCCTTCATTGTCTTCACCGCCAACCTCTTCGCCCTGATGGGCCTGCGGCAGCTGTACTTCCTGCTCGGCGGCCTGATGAACCGGCTGATCTACCTCAAGCACGCGCTGTCGGTCATCCTGGCGTTCATTGGCGTCAAGCTGGTCCTGCACGCCATGCACGTCAACGAGCTGCCGTTCATCAACGGTGGCCAGCACATCGAGTGGGCGCCGGAGATTCCCACCTTCGTCTCGCTCGCCGTCATTGTGGGCACCATCGTCATTGCCGTGGTCGCCAGCCTGCTCAGCTCCAAGGCCAAGGTTGCCGAAGTTGATCCCCGGCTTGAAGAAGACGCCCGGAAGAGCCACAGCGACGCCGAATAGGGCTGCGCCGCACGAAGCAATCCGGGTAGTCCCGGCCGCCCAGGCGGCCGGGACTACCCGCTTAAAACGTTGGTAGCAGCAACGGCTCAAACCCCCTGTAGGGCTCCCCGGGACAGGTCTATGCTCGAAACATGGCCCGCACACCCGTGAAGGATCAGGGCGTGCTCCAAGTGCAGCGGCGCACCGTTGTGCTTTTGAGCGCGGCCCAAGTGTTCGGCGGACTCGGGACGGGAGCAACCGTGTCCATCGGCTCCATCCTGGCCGTCGAACTTTCGGGGTCCAGTGCGTGGGCCGGGTCTGTTGCCACCGTGATGACGCTCGGGGCAGCCGCCGCAGCGCTGCCGCTGGCGTCACTGGCCGAACGGCGCGGCCGCCGCGTGGGCCAGGTGGCCGGCCTCTCCGCCGCGCTGGCGGGTGCGGTGCTCATGGTGCTGGCCGTTATTTCCGGGTCCTTCATCGTGCTGGTCCTGGGAGCAGCAGGGATCGGCGTGGGAACCGCGGCGAGCCTGCAGGCCAGGTTCGCCGCAGTCGATCTCGCTGCCGCCGGGCACCGCGGCCGGGCACTGTCCACCGTCGTCTGGGCAGTGACTGTTGGTGCCGTTGCCGGGCCGAATCTCGTCCAGCCCGGCACGGCCGTTGGAGCGGCACTGGGCCTGCCGCCTATCGCAGGACCTTTCGTGATCTCCGTGGCCGGGCTCCTGATCGCCACCGTGCTCGTGTTCGCCGGCCTCCGCCCGGACCCGCTCCTGCTGGCACGCGAACTCGCTGCCGCCAACAGCAACAAGGATCAGCCCGCGGGCCATGAACCGCCGGCTCCGGCGGTTCATGCGCCGCACTCGGGCGCTCCCGGGCCTGGTGTCCCCGGGCAGGATGTCCACGCCGCGCCGCAGACCGTCGCAGGCTCCCTTGGCCGCGGACTGCAGGCCATCCGGAGTTCCCGGACGGCGCTGCTGGCCGTGACCGGAATCGTCGCCGCCCATGCCGTGATGGTGGGCGTGATGTCCATGACGCCGCTGCACCTTCAGCACTTGGTGGAGGGTCCCGGTCCGCATGCAGGGCATGCCGAAGGTGATGTGCTGGTCATCATCGGCTTCACCATTTCACTGCATATTGCCGGGATGTTCGCGCTCTCCCCGGTGATGGGCTGGCTGACGGACCGGGCAGGCCGGATCGAGACCATCATGATCGGTTTCTCGGTGCTGGTCGCAGCAGTCGCGATTGCAGGATTCGGGCAGTCCTCAACTGCCGCCGTGGCTGCCGGGCTCGTCCTGTTGGGCGTGGGGTGGTCGGCGGCCACCATCTCGGGGTCCACGCTGCTGGCGGACAGTGTCGGGCGGGATGCCAGGGTAGCGGTGCAGGGCGTCTCCGACATGCTGATGGGCGCTGCGGGAGCTTTGGGCGGCGCGTTGTCGGGACTGGTCCTGGGCTACGCCGGTTACTTGGGTCTGAACCTGCTGGGCGGAACCATTGGCGCGGCAGTCCTGGCCGCCGCCGTCGTCACCCGGACGTCGCACCGCCGGTCAGCGGCCGCCTGACCGCGCCATTCCCAGCAGGCGGGCGAAGATCCTTTCGCCGTCGTCGGCGATCCCGTCATGATGGAAATCGGTCGTCTCCCAGACCTGCAGGCCCTGCACTGCTGCCGCAGTGCGCAGGGAGAGGTCCCGGTCCACGTAGATGTCGTCGGAGTACACCGCAGCCGCAACGGGAACAGTGTTGGCGGCAAGCACGCTCAGGTCGTAAAGCGGCTGCCAGTCCTGCCTGCAAGCCAGCAGTTCCGCGACCTCGCGCAGGGGCTGGAGGGCCGGGTCCTGCTCGAAATACCACGGGTACACCATCTCGCCAGTCAGCAGCAGCGGCTCGGCGTCCGGCCTGAACCACGGGTTCTCGGCCAGCATCCGCCAGGCGGACCAATTCGTGGCCTGCCCCTGGCCATAGATGGATTCGTGCATCAGGGCGTACATCGGGTTGGAACGGCGGGACACGACGCCCTGGAGCTGGTCCAGGAACGTGTCCGAAAGCCTTGGCCCGCCGGCGGTCTCCACGAAGGCGTCCTCCAGCAGGTAGTGCAGGCTGTCCACCCGGGTGTTGCCGCCCAGGAATGCCCCCGCCATCTGGAACCGTTCCACGGTCAGCGGCACGCCGTCGGGCATCAACTCGGTCGTGGAGCGCAGGTGGCGGGCGATCCGTTCCACCCTCTTCCGGTCCTCCGGATACCAGCTGAAGTATTCCTCGTTCCGCGCCGCCACGCGCTGGTACGTGGCCCGGTACACGTCGTCCGCGCTGCCGGTGAGCGGTGCAAGGCCGCCGGTGATGAGGACTTCGCGCAGTCCCTCCGGCGCGAAGGACAGGTACGTCAGGGCACAAAAGCCGCCGTAGCTTTGGCCGTAGATGGTCCAGGGTTCGGAGCCAAGGGCCGTGCGGATCAGCTCCGCGTCCGCCACGATCGAGTCTGCCCTGAAATGCTCCAGGTAGGCGGCCTGCGCGGCTGCGGAGCCGCGGCCAGGCAGGGTGGTGCGGTCGAGGGGAGAGGAGAGCCCGGTGCCGCGCTGGTCCAGCATCAGGATCCGGAAGTCCTGCGCGGCCGCTTTGCTCCAGCCGCCCAGGGAAGCCCATCTGTTCCCGCGTCCGCCGGGGCCGCCCTGCAGGAACAGGAGCCACGGCAGCCCGCTGGCCGCCTCCTCACTGTGTGCCGCGGAGACGTACTCGCGGGCGAAAACGGTGATGGTCTCGCCGGAGGGTTCCGAATAGTCCAGCGGGACGGTGAAGTAGTGCTCCACGGTGCGCATGCCGCGGAATTCGTGCCTTGCCCTTACCTCGTGCCGGACCGCCGCGGCCGGGACGCGCTGCACGTTAACCACGGGCGGGAGCCGGAAGGGAAGCTGCCCGGCCAAACAGGTCCAGCGCCTCGCCGGTAAGCCGGAAGGTGGACCAGCCGTCCATGGGGCGGGCACCGAGGCGGCGGTAGAAATTGATGGAGGGTTCGTTCCAGTCCAGGACGCTCCATTCCACCCGTGCGTAACCGTTCTCGACGGCGATTGCGGCAAGGTGCTGCAGCAGCGCTTTGCCGTGCCCGTCGCCGCGGGCTTCCGGGCTGACGTAGAGGTCCTCCAGGTAGATCCCGTGCACGCCCTCCCAGGTGGAGTAGTTCAGGAACCACAGTGCGAAGCCCTGCACGTCGCCTGCATCATCTTCGGCCATGGCGGCGAAGACGCGGGGGTTGTCGCCAAAGAGCGCCTGCTCCAGCAGTTCCGGGGTGTTCCGGACGGCGTCGGGTTCCTTCTCGTAATGCGCCAGTTCATGGATCATCCGGAGGATGGCGGGGACGTCGTGCCGGGTTGCGGGGCGGATTACACTCATGGTTCGAGCTTACCGCCGGCACCGGCACGGCCCCGGCAGGTCGCTGGAGAGCGCCCGGGAACGCAGGCGGCCGGTGTCAGAGGCGGTTTACCTCCGTGATCCTGACCATGGCCGTTCCGGTCGCATCCGACTCTGCCAGGTCCACCTCCGCCGAGATCCCCCAGTCGTGGTTGCCCGCCGGATCGTCGAAGATCTGGCGGACCTTCCAGGTCCCCGGTTCCTCGGTGATCATCAGCAGGGCGGGGCCGCGCGCATCGGGACCCGTCCCGATGTCGTCGTGTTCGTCGAAGTAGTCGTCCAGCGCGTCCTCCCAGCGTTCGACACCCCAGCCGGAGCCGCCGTCGAGCTCTCCCAAAGCCGCGGAATCCTCATCGGCGAACAACTCCACGCGGCGGAACATCTCGTTGCGCACCATCACCCGGAACGCGCGGATGTTGGACGTGAGCGACGGCGGCGGGGGCGGCGGTGCGTCGTGCGGCGTAGGGGCCGCGCCGGAAGCCAGCTCCTCCCACTCATCCAGGAGGCTGGAGTCCACCTGCCGCACCAGCTCGCCCAGCCACGCGACGAGGTCTTCAAGGTCCTCCCGGAGCATGTCCTGCGGGACGGTCTGGCGCAGCGCCTTGAAGGCGTCGGCGAGGTACCGCAGCACAATCCCTTCGGACCGGGCCAGGCCGTAGAACTGGACGAATTCGCCGAAGTTCATGGCCCGTTCGTACATGTCGCGGACTATCGACTTGGGCGCGAGCTCAAAGTCTCCCACCCATGGCGCGGCCTTCCGGTACACCTCGAACGCTTCACCCAGGATCTCCGCAAGCGGCTGGGGATAGGTCACCTCATCCAGCATGGCCATCCGCTGGTCGTAGTCGATGCCGTCGGCCTTCATGGCGGCCACCGCTTCGCCGCGGGCCTTCTTCTGCTGCGCGGAGAGAATCTGGCGGGGCTTCTCCAGGGTCGCCTCGATCACGGACACCACATCCAGGGCGTACGACGGCGACTCCGGGTCAAGGAGGTCCAGCGCAGCAAGCGCGAAGGGGGAGAGCGGCTGGTTCAGGGCGAAGTTTGGCTGCAGGTGCACGGTCAGCCGGACAGTGCGGCCATCGGGGCCCTGTTCCTCCGGCGGAATCCGCTCGATCACCTCGGCGGCCAGCAGTTCCCGGTAGATCCCCAGCGCCTTCTTCATCAGCCGCAGCTGCGAGGGGCGTGGCTCATGGTTCTCGGTCAACAGCCGCCTGGCCGCCGCGAACGGATCCCCGGGCCTTTCCATCAGGTTCATCAGCATGGCGTGCGTCACCGTGAAACTCGACGTCAACGGATCCGGCACAGACTCCACGAGCCGCTTGAACGTCGGCTCGCCCCAGGAGACGAACCCCTCGGGCGGTTTCTTTTTCACCACCTGGCGCAGCTTCTTTTGGTCGTCTCCGAACTTGGCCGTGGCCTTGGCCATCGCCTTCACGTTCTCGATCACGTGCTCGGGAGCCTGCACCACCACCGTCCCGGCGGTGTCATAACCCGCCCGGCCTGCCCGGCCCGCAATCTGGTGGAACTCACGCGAATTAAGCAGCCGGGTGCGGACGCCGTCGTACTTGCTCAGGGCCGTGAGCAGCACCGTCCGGATGGGCACGTTGATGCCCACGCCCAGCGTGTCCGTGCCGCAAATAACCTTCAGCAGCCCCGCCTGGGCCAGCTGCTCCACCAGCCGGCGGTACTTTGGCAGCATGCCGGCATGGTGCACGCCGATTCCGTGGCGCACCAGCCTGTTCAGCGTCTTCCCAAACCCTGCGGCGAACCGGAAGTTGGCGATCAGCTCCGCGATCTTGTCCTTTTCCTCCCGGGTGCACACGTTGATGCTCATCAGGTTCTGGGCGCGGTCAATCGCTTCGAGCTGGCTAAAGTGCACCACGTAGACAGGCACCTGCCGGGTGGACAGCAGTTCCTCCAGGGTCTCGTGGACGGGAGTCTGGTGGTAGTAGTAATGCAGCGGAATGGGACGCTCCGCCGAGCTCACCGTGGTGGTGGCGCGGCCGGTCAGCGCGGTCAGTCCCTCCTCGAACCTGGTGACGTCGCCAAGCGTGGCGGACATCAGCAGGAACTGGGCCTGCGGAAGCTCAAGGAGGGGCACCTGCCAGGCCCAGCCGCGCTGCGGATCGGAGTAGAAGTGGAACTCGTCCATGATCACGGCACCGAGCTCCGCCGCCGGGCCCTCCCGCAGCGCGATGTTGGCCAGGATTTCCGCCGTGCAGCAGATGATGGGCGCGTCCTGGTTCACCCCGGAGTCACCGGTGATCATGCCCACGTTCTCGGCGCCGAAAATATCGCAAAGTGCGAAGAATTTCTCGGACACCAGGGCTTTGATGGGGGCGGTGTAGTAGCTGCGCCGGCCCTGGGCCATGGCCTGGAAGTGCGCGGCGATGGCCACCAGCGATTTGCCCGAGCCTGTGGGCGTCGCCAGGATGACGTTGGCGCCAGTTGCCAGCTCCATGATGGCCTCGTCCTGCGCTGGGTACAGCGACAGGCCCCGGCTTTCCGTCCACTCCACAAACCGCGTGTAAAGGGCGTCGGGATCGACGGCGGCGGCCGGGTTGGGAGTGGACAGATCGGTCAGCTGGTCAACGAGTTTCATTGAGTTCAACCTTAGTGCCACGTTGCGGAGGGACCAGGCGTACCTGCCGGGTTAGGCTACGGCTTGCCCGTGTGCGTCAGAACCTGGAGATATTCATGAAATGGGACCCCGCAAAGTACGTCGAGTTTGACGACTACCGGAACAGGCCGTTCTTCGACCTCACGGCAAGGATCCACGCGGAGGGGCCCGCGCAGGTGGTGGACCTTGGCTGCGGGCCCGGGAACCTTACGGCAACACTGGTCGAGCGCTGGCCGGGCGCCAAGGTGGTGGGCCTGGACTCTTCCGCGGAGATGCTGGCAAAGGCCGCCCCGCTGGCCGCGAAGATTCCTTCCCTGACATTTGAGCAGGCGGACATTGTGGACTGGATGCCGGCCCCCGCGACGGACGTCGTGGTGAGCAATGCCGCCTTGCAGTGGGTCCCGGGGCACCAGGACCTGATGCGGAAGTGGCTCGACGCCCTCCGGCCCGGCGCCTGGTTTGCCATGCAGGTGCCCGGGAACTTCAACGCCCCTTCGCACGCCCTGATGCGGGAACTCGCAGCCTCGGACAACTGGGCGTCCAAGCTGGACGGGGTGCTGCGGGGCGGGGAAACGGTGGGGGAGCCCGAAGACTACCTGGGCGTCCTGCTCGACGCCGGTTTCGCGGCTGACGCGTGGGAAACCAGCTACCAGCAGTTGCTCCACGGCCAGGACCCGGTGCTGGAGTGGGTCAGGGGCACGGCGCTCCGGCCGGTCATGGCCGCCCTTCACGAAGATGACGCCAAGCGCTTCGAATCCGAGTATGCCGCCGCCCTGCGGGACGCCTACCCCCAGGGCGTCCACGGCACCGTCTTCCCGTTCCGCCGGATCTTCGCAGTGGGCCGCAAGGATGTCGACGGATAGTTTTCACCCCCGTCACATGCCGTGACAGAAATGAAAAGTGATGTGGCTTACAATGGCGTCTGTGGTTTAGGGGTCAAGCCGCTGGCCCCCTTTTCGGCCGAACGCACATACAGGGGGTATTTTGCTGGTCGGACTCATGAAGCGGCAGCTTGCAGGCCAATACGCGCACGTCGGAGCGATCGTCCTCCTCCAGTTGGTCCAGGCGGCGGCGAACCTGCTGCTGCCCACGGTCAACGCGGCCATCATCGATGACGGCATCGTCGCCGGGAACCCGGAGGTGATCTCGCGGCTCGGGGTGCTCATGGCCGTGATCGCGGTGGTGCAGGCCGCCTCCGCCATCGCCGCGGGTTACCTGGGAGCGGTGGTGGCCATGAGGATCGGGCACCGCCTGCGGGCGGAGGTCTTCACCAGGATCCAGTCGCTGTCCACGCAGGATGTGGCCCTGTTTGGAACCCAAAGCCTGACCACCCGTGCAACCAACGATGTCCAGCAGGTCCAGGCCTTTGCCGTGCTGGTCTTCACCATGCTCTTTGCCGGCCCGGCCATGGGCATCGGTGGGATCGTGCTTGCTGTGCAGCAGGACGTGGCGCTGTCAGTGGTGGTGATCGGCATCGTGCCCCTGCTCCTGCTGATCATGTACCTGATCGTCCGCCGGTTGATTCCGCTCTACCGGGAAGGCCAGGACCTGCTGGACCGGTCCGGTGGCATCCTCCGCGAGCAGATCATTGGTGTGGATGTCATCCGTGCCTTTGTCCGGCAGGGCCACGAAGTGCGTCGGTTCGCGGAGACCAATGCGGGCCTGACGGCCAACAACCTGCAGTCGGCGCTCCTGGTGGCCGGGATGCTGCCGATGATCATGCTGGTGGTCAACATCAGTTCCGTCGCGGTCGTCTGGTTCGGCGGCCACCGCATCCAGGCAGGACTGATGAATCTCGGCGCGCTTACTGCGTTCATCGCCTACATCATGCAGATCCTGCTCGCCATCATGATGTCCATGTACGTCCTAATGACGGCGCCCCGCGCCGCCGTCTGCGCTGAACGGATCCAAGCGGTCCTCGACACCGAGCCGTCCGTCAGCAGCGAAGCGCAGCCGCACGCGCGGCTGGACCACCCCCGTTTTGATCCGGCCCAGCCGGCGGTGCTGACGTTCCAGGACGTGGGCTTTTCCTATCCGGGTGCAGAAGCCCCCGTGCTGGCCGGCATCAGTTTTACCGCTGCTCCCGGTAGCACCACCGCGATCGTCGGCTCCACCGGCAGCGGCAAGACCACCCTGCTGAACCTGGTTCCGCGTTTCCTTGACCCCACGGAAGGCCGGATTACGCTGGCCGGCCACGACATCCGGAACCTGCCCCTGGACCAGCTCCCGGCCGCCATGGCCATCGTGCCCCAGCATTCCCACCTGTTCACCGGCACCATCGCCGACAACCTGAGGATGGGCGCCCCCGACGCCACAGACGAGGAACTTTGGGCCACTTTGGAGGCGGCACAGACCATGCGCTTTATGCGTGACCTCCCGCTGGGGCTCGCCACCCCTGTCGGCCAGGGCGGCGCCAGCCTGTCGGGCGGGCAGCGGCAAAGGCTGTGCATTGCCAGGGCCCTGTTGCGCAAAGCGCCCCTTTACCTCTTCGATGACAGCTTTTCGGCCCTGGACTACGACACGGACACCCGGCTGCGGAAGGCCCTGGACCAGCAGCTCGCCGCGGCAACGACCATCCTGGTTGCCGAGCGCATTTCCGCCGTGGAGGACGCGGACCTCGTTTTGGTGCTCGACGACGGCGGGCTCGTTGCGCAGGGGACGCACCAGGAGCTGCTGGAAACCTCAGCCACCTACCGGGAAATTGCCGAGTCGCAGCTCGCGTTGGACGGCATGCTGTGACTGCCGGGGAGGAAGCCGGGGAAGCGGGGCAGGGGTTCTGGCCGATTGCCGGCAGGCTCCTTGGCCTCCTGCGCCCCTTCCGGCTGCGGATGCTGGCAGCCGTCGCGGCTACCTGCGCGTTCGCGGGCCTCAACGTTGCCGCCCCAAAGTACCTGGGTGATGCCACCGACATGGTGGTGGAGGGCATCTTCGAAGGCTCCCTGGACCAGGGCCTGGGAATCCTGCTGGCGGCCGTGGCCATGATGTACGTTTTCGCCTCCCTGTTCAACTGGGTGCAGGGCGCACTGACAGCCCACGCCGTGCAAGGGCTCATGTACGGCCTGCGTGCCTCGGTCGAGGACAAACTCCACCGCCTTCCCTCCACCTACTTCCGCGAACGCTCCCGGGGTGACGTCCTGAGCAGGGCCACCAACGACATCGACAACATTGCGCAGGCCCTCAACCAGGTCCTGACCCAGCTGATCGTGTCGGTGCTGATGCTGTTCGGTTCGCTGGCCATGATGCTGTGGATCTCGCCGCTGCTTGCAGCCATTGCCGTTGCCACCGTTCCCATTTCCACCTGGATTACGTTCCTGGTGGCCAGGCGGTCGCAGGAGCACTTCGCCACGCAATGGAAGGAGACCGGCGAACTTAACGCCCACGTGGAGGAATTCATCAGCGGGCACGAGGTCATCAAGGCTTTCGGCCGGCAGGGACACGCGGTGCAGGTCTTCAGCCGGAGCAACGGCCGCCTGGCACGGGCGGCTGCCAAAGCGCAGTACTCGGCGGGCGTGGTCCAGCCGTTGATGGTGCTGATGTCCAACCTCAACTACATAGCAGTTGCGGTGGTGGGAGCCCTGCAGGTCATCGCGGGAGCCATGACCATCGGGGGCGTCCAGGCCTTCGTCCAGTTCAGCCGCTTGTTCACCCAGCCGGTGGGCCAGATCGGGGGGCTCCTCAACGTCATGCAGTCCTGTGCGGCATCCGCGGGCAGGGTATTCGTGCTCCTGGACGCACATGAGGATCTGCCGGAGCCTGACCTGCACGAGCAGGACCCTCCTGCACGGGACGGGCTCGTGCCCGGCGCCCTGGCCGCGGGCCCCATCGCTTTCCAGGACGTCACGTTCGGGTACCCCGGATCCGTCCCCGCGGTCCGTAACCTCACCTTCACCGCGGAACCGGGGCAGTCGGTGGCAATCGTGGGGCATACAGGCGCGGGCAAGAGCACTGTGGTGAACCTGCTGATGCGGTTCCTGGAGCCCACATCCGGCTGGATCACCATGGGCGGAACGGACATCGCGGACATCCCCCGTGACCACCTTCGTGCCCGGTTTGCCGTGGTGCTGCAGGATTCCTGGCTTTTCGGGGGCACCATCCGCGACAACATCGCCTACGGCCGGCCCGACGCTCCGGAAGCCGCCATTGTCGCCGCCGCAGAGGCCACCCATGCCGACCACTTCATCAGGTCCCTGCCGCACGGCTACGACACTGTTTTGGAAAACGGCGGGGAGCCGCTCAGCCAGGGCCAGCGGCAGCTTCTCACGATCGCCAGGGCCCAGCTCGCCGGGCGCTCCGTACTTGTCCTGGATGAAGCAACCAGTTCGGTGGACTCCAGGACTGAGCTGCTTATCCGACAGGCGATGCAGCGGCTGCGCCGCGGGCGGACAAGTTTCGTGATCGCCCACCGTTTGTCCACCATCCGTAACGCTGATCTAATTCTCGTCATGGACCACGGACGCATCGTCGAGCAAGGCACGCATGGAAGCCTCCTTGCAGCGAACAGCTATTATGCCAGGCTGTACAACGCCCAGTTTGCAGAACGGGACGGCAAGGCCGGCGTCCTGGAGGGCGGCCTGTGAAGGCCGCTCCCGACTTCCCGGGGTCCTGGCGGCCCAACCAGGCCAGCAGCGTGGCGCTCTTCGAGCAGCTTCGGCTGCAGGTCATCCATCTGGCGGACAGTGGTGCACTGGCGCCCGGCACCAGGCTCCCCGCGGTACGGGCCCTCGCGGAACAACTCGACGTCGCCCCGCACACCGTGGCCAGGGCCTACAAGGAGCTGGAGGCGGCCGGCGTCGTTGCCACCCGGGGACGCAACGGGACCGTGGTTTGTGCGCGCGATGAGCGGCTGGGAGACCTCTCCGACGCCGCGGCCGCATATGCCACCGTCGCAAAATCCCAGGGCGCCAGCTTCGCCGAAGCGGTGAAGCTGCTGGCCGCCGCCTACGATGTTCCCTGAGGGCGGAACGGTCAGTGTTCGAAAAAGTTTTCGATTAGCATTATGGGGTGCCTAAAGCCTTAGCTGAAGAAACCCCTGCCCCCTCCGCTTCCCTCGCCGTCCCCTCCGCTGCGGCCCTGGAGCGCCCGGACCTCTCCCGCCTCGTGGTGAAGGGTGCGCGGGAGCACAACCTGCGCAACGTGGACCTCGACCTGCCGCGGGACGCCATGATCGTCTTCACCGGACTCTCCGGATCCGGCAAGTCTTCCCTGGCGTTCGACACCATCTTCGCCGAGGGCCAGCGGCGCTACGTCGAATCACTCTCCGCCTACGCGCGCCAGTTCCTGGGCCAAGTGGACAAGCCCGATGTTGATTTCATCGAAGGCCTCTCCCCGGCGGTTTCCATTGACCAGAAATCCACCAGCAAGAACCCGCGCTCCACGGTGGGCACCATCACCGAGATCTACGACTATATGCGCCTCCTTTGGGCACGCGTCGGCCGCCCGCACTGCCCTGTTTGCGGTGAACCGGTGTCCAAGCAAACCCCGCAGCAGATTGTCGACCAGCTCTTGGAACTCGACGAAGGCACCCGGTTCCAGGTCCTGGCCCCCGTGGTCCGCGGACGCAAGGGCGAGTTCGTCGACCTCTTCAAGGACCTCAGCGCCAAGGGCTACTCGCGGGCACGGGTGGACGGCGA
Organism: Arthrobacter sp. E44; assembly: GCF_041877125.1. Taxonomy (NCBI): domain Bacteria; kingdom Bacillati; phylum Actinomycetota; class Actinomycetes; order Micrococcales; family Micrococcaceae; genus Arthrobacter; species Arthrobacter sp. E44. Next base: position 42,418 of record NZ_JBHDJA010000008.1, on the reverse strand, counting down.
CCTGGTCCAGCTGAGCGATCCGCCCAAGCTTGGCAAGCAGTTCAAGCACACCATTGAGGTGGTGGTGGACCGCCTGGTGGTCAAGGAAGGGATCAGCCAGCGGCTGACCGACTCCATCGAGACCGCCCTGGGACTGGCCGAGGGACGTGTCCTGGCGGAGTTCGTCGACGTTGATGCGGACGCCCCCGAACGGATCCGGGCGTTCTCGGAAAACCTGGCGTGCCCCAACGAGCACCCCCTCGCCATCGACGAGATCGAGCCCCGCTCCTTCTCCTTCAACAACCCCTTCGGCGCCTGCGCGGCCTGCAGCGGCATCGGTACCCGGCTTGAGGTGGATGAGGAACTCATCGTTCCCAACCCGGAACTGTCCCTGTCCGAGGGCGCCATCGCGCCGTGGTCCATGGGAACGGCCACCACCGAGTACTGGAACCGGCTGCTGGAGGGCCTGGCCAAGGAAGTGGGCTTCTCCATGACCACGCCGTGGGAGAAGCTGGGCAAGGACGTGCGCCAGACCGTCCTGCACGGCAAGGACCACAAAGTGGTGGTGCAGTACCGCAACCGCTTTGGCCGTGAACGCAAGTACAGCACCGGGTTCGAAGGTGCCATCCAGTACGTCCACCGCAAGCACGGCGAGACCGATTCCGACTGGGCGCGCGACCGCTACGAGGAGTACATGCGGCAGGTTCCGTGCCCCGCATGCAACGGAGCCCGACTCAACCCCGCCTCCCTGTCCGTCCTCATCAACGGCAAGTCCATCGCCGAGGTAGCCGCCCTCCCCATGCGGGAATGTGCCGAATTCCTGAACAACCTGGTGCTGACCGGGCGCGAAGCCCAGATCGCCCACCAGGTCCTCAAGGAGATCCAGGCCCGGCTGACCTTCCTCCTGGATGTCGGGCTGGAGTACCTCAACCTGGAACGGCCCTCGGCCACCCTGTCCGGCGGCGAAGCCCAGCGCATCCGGCTGGCCACCCAGATCGGGTCCGGCCTGGTGGGTGTCCTCTACGTCCTCGATGAACCCTCCATCGGCCTCCACCAGCGCGACAACCGCCGGCTGATCGAAACCCTCACCCGGCTCCGCGACATGGGTAACACCCTGATTGTCGTGGAGCACGACGAAGATACCATCCACGTGGCCGACTGGATCGTGGACATTGGGCCCGGCGCCGGCGAGCACGGCGGCCAGGTGGTCCACTCCGGCACCTACAAGGAACTGCTGGCCAACACGGAATCCCTGACCGGTGACTATTTGTCCGGCCGCAAGGCCATCGAAGTGCCCAAGAAGCGCCGCAAGTACGACAAGAAGCGCGAGATCAAGGTAGTGGGCGCGCGGGAGAACAACCTCGTGAACGTCGACGCTGCCTTCCCCCTGGGCCTCTTCACCGCGGTGACCGGAGTGAGTGGCTCGGGGAAGTCCACGCTGGTGAACGAAATCCTCTACAAAGTCCTGGCGAACAAGCTCAACGGCGCCAAGCAGGTGGCCGGGCGGCACAAGACAGTCCAGGGCCTGGAGCACCTGGACAAGGTAGTGCACGTCGACCAGAGCCCCATCGGGCGTACCCCCCGGTCCAATCCGGCCACGTACACCGGCGTCTTCGACAACATCCGCAAGCTCTTCGCGGAAACCACCGAAGCCAAGGTGCGCGGCTACCTGCCCGGCCGTTTCTCCTTCAACGTCAAGGGCGGCCGCTGCGAGGCGTGCTCGGGTGACGGCACGCTGAAGATCGAGATGAACTTCCTGCCTGACGTTTACGTCCCCTGCGAGGTGTGCCACGGGGCCCGCTACAACCGGGAAACCCTGGAGGTGCACTACAAGGGCAAAACCATCGCGGATGTCCTCAACATGCCCATCGAAGAGGCCGCCGAATTCTTCGCGGCGTTCTCACCCATCGCACGTCACCTGAACACCCTGGTGGACGTAGGACTGGGCTACGTGCGGCTGGGCCAGCCGGCCACCACGCTGTCCGGCGGCGAAGCGCAACGGGTCAAGCTCGCCGCGGAACTGCAGAAGCGCTCCAACGGGCGCAGCATCTATGTCCTGGACGAGCCCACCACGGGCCTGCACTTCGAAGACATCCGCAAGCTGCTCATGGTCCTGCAGGGACTGGTGGACAAGGGCAACACGGTGATCACCATCGAGCACAACCTGGACGTCATCAAGAGTGCAGACTGGCTGGTGGACCTGGGGCCTGACGGCGGTTCCGGCGGGGGCCAGATTGTGGCTGCGGGAACGCCGGAGCAGGTGGCGAAGTCCAGCACCAGCCATACCGGGAAATTCCTCGCCGAAATACTCGGCTGAGCGAGGGAATTACAAGCGAAGTATTCCTCGCAGGGAATGCGAGTTTCAGGCAGTCCTGCTGTCGTGAGAAACTAACCCGGTGACTTCAACAACAGTGCCCGTGATCTTTGACCTGGACGGCACTCTTGTCGACCCGGCCGGTGGAATTACTGAGGGGATTGCGTCGGCCCTCCGGGAGCTGGGGCTCCCCGTTCCCGGCCAGGACCTGCTTGACTCCATGATCGGCCCCAAGCTGAGCGATTCACTGCTCAACGTGGCAAAGGTGCCGGCGGACCGCCTGGAAGAGGTGGTCCGCCGCTACCGCGAATACTACGTCGCCACGGGAATTGCCCAGAGCCGGCTGTACCCGGGCATCCGCGAAATCCTCGAATCGTTCGCAGAGGATGGACGCCCCGTGGCCGTTGCCACCCAAAAGCCGCAGCGGCTTGCCCACAAGGTCCTGGCGCACCACGGCATCGATGGATTCTTCCACGGCATCCACGGCTCCGCCGACGACGAAGCAAGGGTGGAAGGCGTTCCGCTTGGCAAGACGCAGATCATCGCCGCCGCCCTGCGGGACCTGGACACGCAGCACGCCATCATGGTGGGGGACCGCGCCCAGGACGTTTCCGGTGCAATCGCCAACGGACTGGACTGCATCGGGGTGGTCTGGGGCTTCGCTCCGGACGGTGAGCTGGAGGAAGCCGGCTCCGTGGCAGTCGTTAATACAGGCGAGGAACTCGTTTCGGTCATCGAGCGGCTCCAGGCAGTCCACACCGCGGCCATGAGCGGGGTGAGCAACGATGGAAATGTTTGATGCCGTCCGCTGGACAACCCGCAACCTGATCGCCGGCACCTGCCGGCCCACCGTCGTCGGACTCGAAAACGTCCCTTCCGACGGTCCCTTCATCGTGGCCCCCAACCACCTGTCCTTTTTCGACAGCGTGATCGTCCAGGCGCTGATGCCGCGGCCCGTCGCTTTCTTCGCCAAGGCCGAATACTTCACCACCGGCGGCGTCAAGGGCAAGGTCATGAAGGCGTTCTTCGAATCCGTGGGCTCCATCCCGGTGGAGCGCGGCGAACAGGCCGCCAGCGTGCAGGCCCTCAAGACCCTGCTGGACATCCTGGAGGCTGGCCGGGGCATCGGCATCTACCCGGAAGGCACGCGCTCCCGCGACGGCATCCTTTACCGGGGGCGTACCGGTGTCGGTTGGCTGGCACTCACCACCGGGGCCCCCGTCATTCCCGTGGGCCTGATCGGGACCGAGAAGCTGCAGCGGGCCGGAGAAAAAGGGGTCAGGCCGCAGCACTTCACCATGAAGGTGGGGGAGCCGCTGTACTTCGACAAGACGGGTCCGGACCACTCCCTGCCCGCCCGCCGTGAGGTCACGGACCGGATTATGGACGCCATCGCCGAGCTCAGCGGCCAGGAACGCTCTGCCAGCTACAACCAGAGCAAGTCCGCGGAGTAACCGGCTGGCAAGGAGACCCGGCGCGACTCAGTAGACTTGATAGGTGGCAAATCCAGCAAGTTACCGCCCCAAAACCGGTGAAATCCCCACCAACCCGGGCGTCTACCGGTTCCGCGATCCGCACGGCCGGGTCATTTATGTAGGCAAAGCCAAGAGCCTCCGGTCCCGGCTGAACTCCTATTTCGCCAACCCGGCCGGGCTGCTGCCCAAGACCTATGCGATGGTTCATGCGGCCAGCAGCGTCGAGTGGACGGTGGTGGGCAGCGAGCTGGAGTCGCTGCAGCTGGAATACACCTGGATCAAGGAATTCAAGCCCCGGTTCAATGTGGTGTTCAGGGATGACAAGACCTATCCCTACCTTGCCGTGACGATGGGCGAAAAGTACCCGCGGGTCCAGGTGATGCGCGGTGACAAGCGGAAGGGGACCCGCTACTTCGGCCCCTACACAGCCGGGGCCATCCGGGAAACCATGGACACCCTGCTCCGCGTCTTCCCTGTCCGGAGCTGCAGCGCCGGCGTCTTCAAGCGGGCCGAGGCCAGCGGGCGGCCGTGCCTGCTGGGATACATCGACAAGTGCTCAGCACCCTGCGTGGGCCGGATCTCGCCACAGGACCACCGGGCACTGGCCGACGATTTCTGCGCCTTCATGGGTGGCGAGGCCACAAGGTTCATCAACAAGCTTGAGAAGCAAATGGGCGACGCCGTGGCGAAGCTCGACTATGAGCACGCCGCCAGGCTCCGGGACGACATCACCGCGCTGCGCAAGGTCTTCGAGCGGAACGCGGTGGTCCTGTCCGAGGACACCGACGCCGACGTCTTCGCCCTGCACGAGGACGAACTCGAAGCTGCCGTCCAGGTGTTCCACGTCCGCGGCGGCAGGATCCGGGGCCAGCGCGGCTGGGTGGTGGAGAAGGTGGAAGACTTCAGCACGCCTGACTTGGTTGAGCACCTGCTCCAGCAGGTTTACGGCGAGGACGGCGATACCCACGGCCGGCTGCCCCGCGAAGTCCTGGTGCCCGTGGCGCCCAGCAACATGGAGGACCTGGCGAAGTGGCTGGCCGGCATCCGCGGCGCCAAGGTGGACATCCGGGTGCCCCAGCGGGGGGACAAGGCGGCGCTGATGTCCACCGTGCGCGAGAACGCCGAGCACGCGCTGAGGCTTCACAAGACCCGCCGTGCGGGGGACATCACCGTGCGGTCCCAGGCCCTCCAGGAGCTGCAGGAAGCCCTGGACCTGCCCGTGCCGCTGCTGCGGATCGAGTGCTTCGACGTCTCCCACGTGCAGGGCACCAACGTGGTGGCCTCCATGGTGGTGGTGGAGGACGGATTGCCCAAGAAGTCCGACTACCGGAAGTTCTCCATCACGGGTCCCGCAGCGTCCGATGACACCGCGGCCATGCATGACGTCCTCACCCGCCGGTTCCGTCACTACCTGCAGGACAAGTCCGCGCAAGTGGATGAGTCCGTCCTTGCAGCGGACGGGTTGGCAGCGGACGGCCTGGCAGTGCCTGGCCAGGATGAGGCCGGCCAGGCGGCCGCAACCGAAGCTGCCGCCCTGGACACCACCACCCCGGCGCCCAAGGCGAAATTCGCGTACCCGCCCAACCTGGTGGTGGTGGACGGCGGCCAGCCCCAGGTCAACGCCGCGGCCCGCGCCCTGAAGGACCTGGGCATCGATGATGTGTACGTGGTGGGGCTGGCCAAGCGCCTTGAGGAAGTGTGGCTCCCGGACAGCGACTTCCCGGTCATCCTGCCCCGCACCTCCCAGGGGCTGTACCTGCTGCAGCGGATCCGAGACGAGGCGCACCGCTTCGCCATCACGTTCCACCGCCAGAAGCGCGGCAAGGCCATGACCGTTTCGGCGCTGGACGCCGTTCCGGGCCTGGGTGCCTCCAAGCGCAAGGCCTTGCTGGCGCACTTCGGCTCGGTGAAGGGCGTCAAGGCTGCCACCGCGGAAGAGCTCGCGGAGGCAAAAGGCATAGGCCCGGCACTGGCCAGTGCCATCGTGAACCACTTCGCTGCGGATGGGCCCGAAGCAGTCACAGTGCCGGCGATCAACATGACCACCGGCGAAATCATTGAATCTTAGCTAGGGTAAAGGACGGGGCAGCGCCATCGCTGCTGCCCACGGGGACAACGAGGAAACGGGGCAGGCTTCATGGCAGACACGACGGCGGAATCCGGGGCCGGGCACGACGGGATGGAACCCGTCAAACCGGTCGAAGCGGAGCTGCTGGTGGTCACCGGAATGTCCGGCGCCGGCCGAAGCACGGCCGCCGACGCCCTGGAGGACCACGGCTGGTACGTCGTGGAGAACCTGCCGCCGCAGATGCTGGGCACGCTCGCGGAACTGGTCTCGCACGCACCGCAGTCCATTCCCCGGCTGGCAGTGGTTATCGACGTCCGCAGCAAAGGCCTTTTTGCCGACATCCGTTCTGCCCTGCACGCACTCGCCGCCAGCGGGGTCACTTTCCGGGTCCTGTTCCTCGACGCCAGCGACAACGTCCTGGTCCGGCGCTTTGAACAGGGGCGCCGTCCACACCCGCTGCAGGGCGGCGGGCGCATCCTCGACGGTATTGCCGCCGAACGTGAGCTGCTGCAGGAACTGCGCGACAGCTCCGACGTCGTCCTGGATACCTCCAACTACAACGTCCACGGCCTGGCCACCGCCATCACGGAGCTCTTCAGCGAAACCGGTCCTGTTGCCCTGCGGCTCAACGTGATGAGTTTCGGCTTCAAGTACGGCCTGCCGGTGGATGCCAACTACGTGGCCGATGTCCGGTTCATCCCAAACCCGCACTGGGTGCCCCAGCTCCGTCCGCAGACCGGCCTGGACAAGGACGTCAGCGACTATGTGCTGGAAGCCGAAGGCGTCAAGAACTTCGTGGACCGCTACGTCCTGGCCCTGGAGCCCGTCCTGGAGGGGTACCGCAGGGAAAACAAGCACTACGCCACCATCGCGGTCGGCTGCACCGGCGGCAAGCACCGCTCGGTGGCCGTGGCCGTGGAGCTCTCCAAGAAACTCGCACAGTACCCGCGGGTCACGGTGACCACCGCGCACCGGGATCTGGGCCGCGAGTAATGGCCCTGTTCACCGGAGCCCTGCCCCTGGTGCCGCCGGCCGCTGGTAAGGGCTCGGGACAGCAGGACAAGGGTCCCAACGTGGTGGCCTTGGGCGGCGGCCACGGCCTGGCGGCCTCGCTGTCGGCGCTGCGGCTGCTCACCTCCGAACTCACCGCGGTGGTCACGGTAGCGGACGACGGCGGCTCGTCCGGGCGTCTGCGCGAGGAGTACGGCGTCCTTCCGCCGGGGGACCTCCGGATGGCACTGTCCGCGCTCTGCGACGACACCGACTGGGGACGGACGTGGCGCGATGTCATGCAGCACCGCTTCCGTGCCGGGAAAGGCCCGGGCGGCTCCCTGGACGAGCATGCCATGGGCAACCTGCTGATCGTGACACTGTGGGAACTGCTGGGTGACGCCGTCGCAGGGCTCAAGTGGGCCGGTGCCTTGCTCGGCGCCCGGGGGCAGGTCCTGCCCATGTCCACCGTCCCGCTCACCATCGAAGGCGACGTGCGCGTGGCCGCCCCGGATGGTGCCATCAGCCTGCAGACCATCCACGGCCAGGCGCGCTGCGCCGTGGCCGGCTCGCTGGAGGAAGTCCGGCTCCTGCCCAAGGCAGCCCCGGCCTGCACGGACGCCCTGACAGCCATCGAACTGGCGGACTGGGTGGTCCTGGGCCCGGGCTCCTGGTACACATCGGTCCTGCCGCACCTGCTCCTGCCGGAGATGCGGCAGGCGCTGTGCAGTACCCCGGCCAAGCGCTGCCTGACCATGAACCTCGCCATGGATACCAAGGAAACCACTGGCATGACGGCGGCGGACCATCTGCACGTCCTTCGGCGCTACGCTCCGGAGTTCAGCGTGGACGTGGTCCTGGCCGATCCCGCGTCGGTGCCGGACCGGCAGGAGTTCGAGAAGGCTGCCGGCATGCTCGGGGCGGAAGTTGTCTTGGGTAAAGTAGGGGCGTCGGGACGCCGCCCCGTCCACGAGCCGCTCAGGCTGGCCACGGCGTACCAGGACATTTTCGGGAACAGTTAGGAAGGTGCCATGGCACTGACAGCATCAGTCAAGGAAGAACTGTCCCGTCTGGACATCAAGAAGTCATCAGTGCGCAAGGCTGAAGTCTCCGCAATGCTCCGGTTCGCCGGGGGACTGCACATCATCTCCGGCAGGATCGTCATCGAAGCGGAAGTGGACCTGGCGTCCACTGCCCGCAGGCTCCGTGCCGCCATCGCCGAGGTCTACGGCCACCAGAGCGAAATCATCGTGGTCTCCGCCGGTGGACTGCGGCGCGCCAGCCGCTATGTGGTGCGCGTGGTCCGTGACGGCGAGGCACTGGCCCGCCAGACCGGCCTCCTGGACGGGCGCGGCCGGCCCGTGCGCGGGCTGCCATCCGCCGTCGTCAATGGTTCAGCGGCTGACGCCGAGGCCGTATGGCGCGGCGCGTTCCTGGCCCACGGTTCGCTGACCGAACCGGGCCGCTCGTCGTCGCTGGAGGTCACCTGCCCTGGGCCGGAATCCGCCCTTGCCCTGGTGGGCGCCGCCCGCCGGCTGGACATCCAGGCCAAAGCACGGGAGGTCAGGGGAGTGGACCGCGTGGTCATCCGCGACGGGGACACCATCGCCGCACTCCTGACGCGCATGGGAGCCCACGATGCGCTGATGGTGTGGGAGGAACGTCGCATGCGCAAGGAGGTCAGGGCCACAGCCAACCGGCTGGCCAACTTCGATGACGCCAACCTGCGGCGCTCCGCCCAGGCCGCCGTGGCCGCCGGCGCACGCGTGGAGCGGGCGCTGGAGATCCTGGGCGACGACGTTCCGGACCACCTGAAGTACGCGGGCGAACTGCGGGTGGCGCACAAGCAGGCAAGCCTTGACGAGCTGGGCCGGCTGGCCGACCCCGTCATGACCAAGGACGCCATCGCCGGACGGATCCGCCGCCTGCTGGCCATGGCGGACAAGCGTGCGCTTGACCTGGGCGTTCCCGGAACGGATGCCAATGTGACGCCTGAAATGCTGGACGAGTAGGCGCCCCATAGAATCAAAAAGAATTCCGGGCACCAGCTGCCCGGATGCACAATCCGAGCGTTACCAAACCGGACCTCCGGGTCCACGATATTGGAGGATTTTGTGACCGAGTACGTATTGCCGGAACTCAGCTACGACTACGCCGCCCTTGAACCGCACATCTCCGCGCGGATCATGGAGCTGCACCACAGCAAGCACCACGCCACCTACGTGGCAGGCGCCAACAACGCCCTGGCCCAGCTGGCCGAGGCACGTGAAAAGGGCGACTTCGCCAACATCAACCGGCTCTCCAAGGACTTGGCGTTCCACACCGGCGGACACATCAACCACTCAGTGTTCTGGAAGAACCTGTCCCCGGACGGCGGCGACAAGCCCGAAGGTGAGCTGGCTGCCGCAATCGATGACGCGTTCGGCTCCTTCGACGCCTTCCGCGCCCAGTTCTCCGCCGCAGCCCTTGGCCTGCAGGGATCGGGCTGGGGTTTCCTGGCCTACGAGCCCATCGGCGGAAACCTGGTCATCGAGCAGCTCTACGACCAGCAGGGCAACACCGCCCTGGGAACCATCCCGCTGCTGATGCTGGACATGTGGGAGCACGCCTTCTACCTGGACTACGTGAATGTAAAGGCCGACTACGTCAAGGCGTTCTGGAACATCGTGAACTGGGCAGATGTTGCCCAGCGCTTCGAGGCAGCACGCGCCAACGCAACGGGACTCATCACCCTCCCGTAGTGACGGGCGCTATACATCGATGTAACAAACTTCACATTCTGACTTAAACCGGCCGGGATGTGGACCGTCCGCCCCCGCACTTGCGGGGGCGGACCCAGTTAAACGTAAGATAGGTCACGGAAGGCGGTTAGCCTTCAGCAATGAGGCTGGTCGCCCTCCGTGTAAATCATCTCTGCCCAATGGCGTGCGGGATCTGTTAGTTGGCTTCAACGCCCGCTCAACTAGTAGTGCTTCTCAAAGCACCAAGGAGACTGTAAAAGTGACGACCCGTATTGGAATCAACGGCTTTGGCCGTATTGGCCGCAACTACTTCCGCGCAGCGCTTGCCCAAGGCGCGGACCTGGAGATCGTTGCAGTCAACGACCTCACCAGCCCCGAAGCCCTGGCGCACCTGTTCAAGTACGACTCGGTCGGCGGCCGCCTGAAGGAAACCATCGAGGTCAAGGATGGCAACATCGTCGTCAACGGCAACGTGGTCAAGGTCCTGGCCGAGCGCGATCCCGCCAACCTCCCCTGGGGCGAACTGGGCGTGGACATCGTTATTGAATCCACCGGTTTCTTCACCAAGGCTGCAGACGCGCAGAAGCACATCGCCGCCGGCGCCAAGAAGGTCCTGATCTCCGCTCCGGCCTCGGACGAGGACATCACCATCGTGATGGGTGTCAACCACAACCTCTACGACAACGCCAAGCACAACATCATTTCCAACGCCTCCTGCACCACCAACTGCCTCGGCCCGCTGGCCAAGGTGGTCAACGACGAATTCGGCATCGAGCGTGGCCTGATGACCACCGTGCATGCCTATACCGCCGACCAGAACCTCCAGGACGGCCCCCACAAGGACCTGCGCCGGGCCCGCGCTGCGGCCATCAACATGGTTCCCACCTCCACCGGTGCCGCCAAGGCCATCGGCCTGGTGCTGCCGGAGCTCAAGGGCAAGCTGGACGGGTACGCCATCCGCGTCCCCGTGCCCACCGGCTCTGCCACCGACCTCACCGTCACCGTGTCCCGCGAGACCACCGTTGAGGAAGTCAACGCAGCCCTCAAGCGCGCTGCGGAATCCGAAGAGCTCCAGGGCTTCCTGACCTACACGGACGAGCCCATCGTCTCCTCTGACATCGTGGGCGACCCCGCCTCCTCGATCTTCGACTCCGGCCTGACCAAGGTGATTGGCAACCAGGTCAAGGTTGTTTCCTGGTATGACAACGAGTGGGGCTACTCCAACCGCCTCGTCGACCTCACGGAGCTCGTGGCATCCAAGCTGGGCTAGGGTTAGACACATGACATCTCACACCCTCAACGAACTGATCGCTGAAGGTGTCCGCGGGCGGTACATTCTGGTTCGAAGTGACCTGAATGTGCCGCTCGACGGCTCTACAGTCACTGACGACGGCCGCATCAAGGCCTCACTTCCAGTGCTGGCAAAGCTCACGGACGCCGGTGCCCGCGTGCTGGTAACAGCCCACCTTGGACGCCCCAAGGGCGCTCCGGAGGACAAGTACTCCCTGCGTCCTGCAGTGGACCGGCTCGCCGAACTGGCCGGCTTCAAGGTGACCCTTGCGGCCGACACCGTCGGTGATGCCGCCAAGTCTGCCGCGGCATCCCTGCAGGACGGCGAAGCCCTGGTCCTCGAAAACGTCCGCTTCGACGCCCGCGAAACCAGCAAGGACGACGCCGAACGCGGCGCCTTCGCCGATGAACTGGTGGCCCTGACCGGCAGCAACGGCGCTTACGTGGACGATGCCTTCGGCGCCGTCCACCGCAAGCACGCAAGTGTCTACGACGTCGCCACGCGGCTGCCGTCCTACCAGGGCGACCTGGTGCACACAGAGGTGGAAGTCCTCCGGAAGCTCACCACCGACACCCAGCGCCCTTACGTGGTGGTGCTCGGCGGTTCCAAGGTCTCGGACAAGCTCGCGGTCATCGCCAACCTGATTGGCAAGGCTGACACCATCCTGGTGGGCGGCGGCATGCTGTTCACGTTCCTGGCAGCGCAGGGCCACAAGGTCGCCTCGAGCCTGCTCGAGCAGGACCAGATCCCGGTGGTCCAGGACTACCTGAAGCGGGCCGCGGACGCAGGAACCGAATTCGTGGTTCCCACGGACGTCGTCGTGGCGGAGAAGTTTGCCGCCGACGCCGCGCACGAAACGGTCGCCGCCGACGCCATTGAAGGCGGCAGCTTCGGTGCCCAGGGCATCGGCCTGGACATCGGACCCGATACCGCTGCCGCCTTTGCCGACCGGATCAAGGGCGCACGCACTGTCTTCTGGAACGGCCCCATGGGTGTCTTCGAGTTCGAGGCATTCTCGGCAGGCACGCGCGCCATTGCCCAGGCCCTCACCGAAACCGACGGCTTCACCGTGGTGGGCGGCGGCGATTCCGCTGCAGCGGTACGTACCCTGGGGTTCGCCGACGACCAGTTCGGCCACATCTCCACGGGCGGCGGTGCCAGCCTGGAATACCTCGAAGGCAAGGAACTCCCGGGCCTCAGCGTCCTGGACCGGTAGTACGGGCCTCGCAGTCCTCCGGCCGGCAGGTTGCCCGCGGCAGCCTGCCGGCCGCACACATATCAAGAACCTTTTGGAGAATACGTGACTACGTCAACGAACGGCGCTTTCGACCGCAAGCCCTTCATCGCGGGCAACTGGAAAATGAACATGGACCACGTGCAGGGCATCACCCTTCTGCAGAAGCTGGCATGGACCCTCTCCGACGCCAAGCACGACTACAGCCGCGTTGAGGTGGCCGTCTTCCCGCCGTTCACCGACCTCCGCGGCGTGCAGACCCTGGTCCAGGGCGATGACCTGCAGATCGCCTACGGCGCCCAGGACCTCTCGCAGTTCGATTCCGGAGCCTATACGGGTGACATCTCGGGCCAGTTCCTGAGCAAGCTCGGCTGCAAGTACGTCCTGGTGGGCCACAGCGAACGCCGCACTATCCACAACGAATCCGACGACGTCGTCAACGCCAAGGTCAAGGCCGCGTTCAAGCACGGCATCATCCCCGTACTCTGCGTCGGCGAGGGCCTGGAGATCCGCCAGGCCGGAACCCATGTTGAAAACACGCTGCAGCAGCTGCGGGCCGGAGTGGCCGGGCTGACCAACGAACAGGCCGCCGAACTGGTGGTTGCCTATGAGCCGGTCTGGGCCATCGGCACGGGCGAGGTGGCCGGCCCGGAAGACGCGCAGGAGATGTGTGCCGCCATCCGGGCAGAACTCGAAAGCCTCTTTGGCGCCGACGTGGCCGCAAAGACCCGCCTGTTGTACGGCGGGTCAGTCAAGGCCAATAACGCTGCTGCCATCCTGCAGGAGCGCGACGTGGACGGCCTCCTGGTGGGCGGCGCCAGCCTTGACCCGGCGGAGTTTGCTAATATTGTCAGGTTCGAGAGCCACCTGGTCGCGGACTAGCCCGCAACCGGCACACACTCCCGCAATTCCAACTTCTGAAAGGCCGTCGTGGACGTTCTTCATGTCATTCTGCAGATCCTCCTGGGCATCACCAGCCTCCTTCTGACGCTGCTGATCCTCCTGCACAAGGGACGCGGCGGCGGCTTGTCCGATATGTTCGGTGGCGGCATGAGCTCAGGCCTCAGCTCTTCAGGCGTGGCAGAACGTAACCTCAACCGCTTCACCATCATCCTGGGTGTCACCTGGGGCTTGGTGATTATCGCACTCGGCCTGATCATGCGGTTCAGCGGCGGGGACTCCTGAGCTCTGCAACTGAATAGAGGCCTGCGGCACTCCCGCCGCCCGGCCCTGACATCTAAACTGTGGCTGTCGGTTATCGGCAGCCACAGTTTTGTTTTAAGCTGCGGGTGCCGGCGTCCCCTTCGAAGCAGGAGTTCCCATGGTCCATCCAGCATCAGGCTTCCGCGGCACCCGGGCCGGGGTGACAGCAGGCTCAGGGTCCAGCCTTCAATCCAATGACACGTCCTCGCGCCCCTTGCCACGGATCAGGGTGTCGTACTGGTGCGCCAAGGGCCACGAGACGCAGCCCGTGTTCCTGAAGATGCCGGAGGACCAGATTCCCCGCACGTGGGACTGCCGGCGCTGTGGCGGCCCCGCTACCCGCGACGGGAACGTGGCGGCTCAGGACGATCTGTTCGACGACGGCTACAAGAGCCACCTGGAATACGTTAAAGAACGGCGCTCCGGCCAGGACGCCGAAGATGTCCTGGCCGGAGCGCTGGAAAAGCTACGCGCCCGCGGCGTCCTTTCGGACGAGCTGCTGCGGGACACGTGAGGCTGCGTTTTCGTCAATTAACCACAGGGTACGGGACGTACCGCGGGGGCCTGAGGCAGGCACCTGCACCGGGTTGGCCCCAGCCAGGGCAAGCCCCACTGCTCCGGCCTTGTCCTCGCCGGCCACCACCATCCACACCTCGGAAGCCGTGTTGATGGCGGGAAGGGTCAGGGAGATCCGCAGCGGCGGCGGCTTGGGGGAGTTCCGGACACCCACCACCGTGCGGCCCTTTTCCCGTATCCCGGCCTGCTCCGGGAAGAGCGATGCAATGTGGGCGTCGGGTCCAACACCGAGCAGTACCACGTCCAGCCGGGGGAGCGCTGACGGTTCCTCTGGCCGGTCGTCGGACATGTCGGCCGCATGCTCGGCTGCTGCCGCTTCCCTCAGTTGCCGGGCGTAATCATCCGCGGCCTCCTCGGGAGTGCCGAAATCGTCAGACGAACCAGGGGAGTGGACACGTTCCGGGTCCACCGGAATATGCGAGAGCAACGCATCAAAGGCCTGTTTCGTATTGCGGTCCGGATCGGCGGAAGCAACAAAGCGTTCGTCACCCCACCAGAAGTTCACCTTGGACCAGTCGACGGCGGGCGCCGCCGGTGAGTCCGCAACGGCCTTCAGCGTGCCGATTCCCACGGTTCCCCCGGTGAGCACCACGGTGGCTTCGCCGTACTTGTCCTGCACATCAACGAGCTTGGTGATCAGGCGGGCCGCGATGGCAGCCATGAGGACGGACGAATCAGGATGGATGCTTACTCGTGGGTCAACGCTCACTGGGTCGGACGCTCCTTAGATTGGTACGTGGCAGTCCAATAGTAATCACTTCACCAAACACTTCATCCGGGTCCAGGCGGCGGAGTTCTTCGGCGAGGCAGTCGCGGAGGCTGCGGCGGGGGAGCGAGATCCGCTGTGCCGGCTGGCCCGGCTGGGTCAGTTCCGCCACGGACAGTCCCGGACGGAAGAGCTGGACGTCGCCGCCGGGTCGGGTGAGCCGGACGCGCCGGATCCCGGTTCCGGCCGGGTCCGCCACGATCGTCACCGGGGCATCCAGGGTCAGGGTGAGCCAGGCCGCGAGCAGGATGGTGGAGGGTGAGTCCGAGGCGCCTTCGACGGCAACGGCCGTCACCGGGGAGGAGTCCACTTCATCCAGGGCCGCGGCGAGTTGGATACGCCAGTTGGTGAGGCGGGTCCAGGCGAGATCGGTGTCGCCGGCCTTGTAGGTCCGGTGGATCCGTTCGAGCGCGGCTTGGGGATCGGGCTCGTTCGCGGAGTCGGTGATCCGGCGGTGGGCGATCGCTCCAATGGAGGTCTCACACGCGTTCTCCGGGGCGCCATGCGGCCACCAGGCCACAATGGGTGCGTCGGGGAGCAGCAGCGCGGCGACCAGGGACTCACTTTCGTGGGCGAGCTGGCCGTAGCCGCGCAGCACGATAACCTCGGAGGCCCCGGCGTCCCCGCCGACCCGGATCTGGGCGTCCAGCCGGTCCGCTGCGTCCTTCCCGGCGTCGGCGAGCACGATGATCCGGCAGGGGTGTTCGCGGGAGGCGTCGTTGGCGGCCTCGATCGCTTCTTCCTCCAGCCCCGATTTCGTGACGACCACCAGGGTCAGGACCCGGCCCAGGGCGATCACCCCGCCCTGCTGGCGCAGGGCCATGAGTTTCTTGGAGACCTTGGACGTGGTGGTATCGGGCAGGTTAACGATCATGGCCTTCTCCAGGTTCGTCCGTCACGGGCCAGCAGCTCATCAGCGCTGGCGGGCCCCCAGGAACCGGGGGCGTAGGGTTCGGGCTGCTCGTCCAGCGACGCCCAGTACTCCTCGAACGGGTCAAGGATCTTCCAGGACAGCTCCACTTCCTCATGCCGCGGGAACAGCGGCGGCTCACCCAGCAACACGTCCAGGATCAACCGCTCATAGGCTTCAGGACTGGATTCGGTGAAGGAGTGCCCGTAGCCGAAGTCCATGGTCACGTCGCGGACTTCCATCTGGGTGCCGGGGACCTTGGAGCCGAACCGGATGGTCACGCCCTCGTCGGGCTGGACCCTGATGACCACGGCGTTCTGCCCGAAATCGTCCTCCCCGTGGTCGCGGAAGAGCAGGTTGGGGGCGCGTTTGAACACCACCGCGATCTCCGTCACCCGCCGACCCAGCCGCTTGCCGGCGCGCAGGTAGAACGGGACGCCGGACCAGCGCCTGGTGTGGATGTCCACCCGTATTGCCGCGTAGGTTTCCGTGGTCGAGTCCGCCGGGATGCCTTCCTCCTCCAGGTAGCCCAGGACCTGCTCCCCGCCCTGCCACCCGCCGGTGAACTGCCCACGTGCCGAATGCGTGGACAAATCCTCGGGGAGTTTGACCGCGGCGAGGACCTTTTCCTTCTCCGCGCGCAGGTCATCGGCGTTGAACGAAATCGGCTCCTCCATCGCCGTGAGCGCCAGCAACTGCAGCAGATGGTTTTGGATCACGTCCCGGGCCGCGCCGACCCCGTCGTAATACCCGGCCCGGCCGCCGGTGCCGATGTCCTCGGCCATAGTGATCTGGACATGGTCCACATAGTTCGCGTTCCACAACGGCTCGAACAACTGGTTCGCAAAGCGCAGCGCCAGGATGTTCTGCACCGTTTCCTTGCCCAGGTAATGGTCGATCCGGAACACCGCGTCCGGAGGGAACACCGACTCCACAATGTCATTCAGCTGCCGGGCCGATTCCAGGTCATGCCCGAACGGCTTCTCGATCACCACCCGCCGCCACTTGTCCCCCTCGGCCTGCGCCAGGCCATGCTTGGACAGCTGCCGGCAGACCTGCTCGAACGCCTTGGGCGGGATCGAGAGGTAGAACGCGTGGTTCCCGCGGGTGCCGCGGACATCGTCGAGTTCCTTGATTGTCTCGCCGAGCCGCTCGAATGCCGCGTCGTCGTCGAACTCGCCCTGGACAAACCGGATGCCCTCCGAGAGCTGGTTCCACACCGCCTCATCAAACGGCGTCCGGGCGTGGGCCTGGACCGAGGCCTTCACCTCAGCGGCGAAATCCTCCTTGTCCCACTCCCGCCGGGCGAACCCCACCAGCGCGAAACTCGGCGGCAACAACCCACGATTAGCCAAGTCATACACCGCCGGCATCAGTTTCTTCCGGGCAAGATCCCCCGTCACCCCAAACAACACAAGCGACGATGGACCCGCAATCCGGTTCAAACGGCGGTCCCGCGGATCACGCAACGGATTACGCGGGCGGCCCGCGCCCTTTCGGCCGTATTCAGTTTCTGGCATGTTGCTTTTGCGCCTTAGCTTTCGGTTGCGGATGCGCGGGTGGACAGTGCAGCGACGATGTCCTGCAGCTGTGCCACGCCGGCGGCACGGTCAGTGAGGTGGAGGCGCAGCACGGGACGGCCGTGTTCGCCCAGTACCTGGGCGTCGCCTGCAGCCTGGGCGGCGATGAGCTCGCCGAAGGTGAACGGCCGGTCCGGGATCGCCAGATCCTCGGCGGGTGCTGCGGTGACCTGGAGAAACACGCCGATGGCCGGTCCACCCTTGTGGAACTGGCCGGTGGAGTGCAGGAAGCGCGGACCCCAGCCAAAGGTTACCGGGCGGCCCGTAGCCGCCGCCAGTTCGTCACGGATGCCCTCAAGCCCGGCGAAGGCGAGCCGGTCGAAGTAGGCCTGGACGCTCAGGTAGCTGTCGGAGCCGAGTGTACCCAGCAGGGCCTTGACGGCACCTTCTGCTGTGGCGGCGTCGCCGAGCCAGTCGCCTCCGCGCACCTCAATGGCGCCGTCAACGAAGGCGGCCGGTGTGGGTTCCGGCTGGGCGTCCAGCAGTCCGCGCGCAGCCACCTTGGCGGCCTCGACGTCGGGCTGGTCGAAGGGGTTGATGCCCAGCAGGCGCCCGGCCACGGCGGTGGCGAACTCCCACACCATCATCTGGGTGGCCAGGCCACCGGCGATGGCCACCTGGTTTTCGCCGAGTTCGACGTCGGCGTCTGCGGCCACGAGCCGGACCACCAGGACATCGGACGCGCCAGAGGTGACTTCCGGCGCCTGGGGACCCGCAACTACCGGAAGGATCCCGGTGCCCAGCTTGCCGGTCGATTCGGCAATGAGCTGTTCGGCCCAGTCGGCGAAGCCAACAATGCCGGAGCCGTCTTCGGCGATGACGATCTTGTTGCGCAGCGGGCTGGTTCCACCCAAGGCCGTGCCCAGGGCCAGCCCGATGTTCTCAGGGGCGTCATCGTTGAGGATTTCCGCAGCTTCCTCGGCTTCGTCCAGGAAGGCCTGGATGTCCACGCCGGCCAGGCCGGAGGGGACCAGGCCGAAGGCGGTCAGGGCGGAGTAGCGGCCGCCGACGTTGGGGTCGGCGTTGAAGACGGCCCGGTAGCCGGCCTCCCGGGAGGCCTTGTCCAACGGCGAGCCCGGGTCCGTGACAATGATGATCCGGCTCTTGGCGTCCACGCCCGCCTCGGTGAAGGCCTGTTCGAAGATGCGCCGCTGGGAATCGGTCTCCAGGGTGGATCCGGACTTGGACGAGACCACGATGGCGGTCTGGGCCAGCCGGTCCGCGAGGGCAGCCCTGACCTGGTCCGGGTCAGTGCTGTCCAGCACGGTCAGCTCGACGCCGGCGGTGCCTGCGATGACCTCGGGGGCCAGGGAGGATCCGCCCATGCCGCAAAGCACGATCCGGCTGACTCCTTCGGCGCGCAGGGCATCACGGAGTTCCAGAATGTCCTTGACCAAGGGCTGGGAGACTGTGGCTGCCTCCACCCATCCGAGGCGGATTGCCGACTCGGACTCCGCGTCGGGACCCCACAGCGTGTGGTCCTTGGCAAAAATCCGCGTGGCAATCCGGTCCTCCACGAGGGCGGGAAGGTGCTGTTCAAGCGCCTTCTGCGCCGCGCCGGTGGCGTCGTAGCTGAGAGTGCTCATGGGTGTTAGGAAGCCTTCCGTGCAGAGGCAAGGGCGCCTTCGACGTCGGCCAGCAGTTCTTTCCAGCTGGCCACGAACTTGTCCAGGCCTTCGGTTTCGAGCAGCGCGACGACCTCGTTGTAGGACACGCCAAGCTTTTCCAGGGCGTCGAGCGTGGCGTTGGCGTCATCGTAGGTGCCCCTGACGGTGTCGCCGGTGACCACGCCGTGGTCGTACGTGGCGTCCAGGGTCTTCTCCGGCATGGTGTTCACGACGCCGGGCGCGACCAGTTCAGTGACGTACAGGGTGTCCGGGTAGGCCGGGTCCTTGACGCCGGTGGAGGCCCACAGCGGGCGCTGGGGGAGTGCGCCGGCGTCGGCCAGCAGGGCCCAGCGCTCGGTGGCGAAGAGTTCCTCATAGACCTGGTAGGCCAGGCGGGCGTTTGCCAAACCGGCCTTGCCTTTCAGGGCCTTGGCTTCGTCGGTGCCGATCTTGTCGAGCCGCTTATCGATTTCGGTGTCCACGCGGGAGACGAAGAATGAGGCAACGGAGTGGATCTTGGACAGGTCGTGGCCGTTTTCCTTGGCCTGCTCCAGGCCGGACTGGAAGGCGTTGATCACCGCGCGGTAGCGCTCCAGGGAGAAGATCAGGGTCACGTTGACGCTGATGCCTTCGGCCAGGGTTGCCGTGATGGCTTCGAGGCCCTCGATGGTTGCCGGGATCTTGATGTGGACGTTGTCCCTATTGACGCGCTGGGAGAGGTGCTTGGCCTCGGCGATGGTTCCCGCGGTGTCCCAGGCGAGGCGCGGGTCCACTTCGATGGAAACGCGCCCGTCCACGCCCTTGGTGGCGGCGGCAACGGGGGCGAACAGGTCGCAGGCGTCAGCGACGTCGGTGGTGGTGATCTCGAAGATCGTGTCCTCCACGCTGGCACCTTCTGCCGCCTTGCCGGCAATGATCTGGTCGTAATCGGTGCCGGCGGTGATGGCGGCGTGGAAGATCGACGGGTTGGTGGTCACACCAACCACGTTCTTTTCCTCGATGAGCTTGCGGAGGGTGCCGGTCTCCAGGCGTCCGCGGGAAAGGTCGTCGAGCCAGATGGAGACTCCGGCGTCGGAGAGCTGCTGGGTGGGAGTAGTCATTGCTGTATCTCCTGAAGTTTGGGTTTAGGCCTGGGTGGCGGCGAGGGAGTCCTTGGCGGCGGCGGCAACTGCTTCTGCCGTGATGCCGAACTCCTGGAAGAGCCGCTTGTAGTCGGCGGAAGCGCCGTAGTGCTCAAGGCTGACGGAACGGCCGGCGTCGCCAACGAATTCGCGCCAGCCCAGGGCCAGTCCTGCTTCAACCGAAACGCGTGCCTTGACGGCGGCGGGCAGGACGGATTCGCGGTAGGCGGCGTCCTGCTTCTTGAACCATTCAACGCACGGCATGGACACGACGCGGGCTGCGATGCCCTCGGCCTGCAGTGCTTCGCGTGCCTGGACTGCGAGCTGGACCTCGGAACCGGTGGCGATCAGGATGACGTCGGCCGGAACGGTGGCGCCGTCCTTGGATGCTTCGGCCAGGACGTAGCCGCCCTTTGCCACACCCGCGGTGGATGCGAAGGTGTCGCCGTCGGCGTCGCCCTCACCGCGTTCCCAGGTAGGAATGTTCTGGCGGGTCAGGACGATGCCTGCGGGGTTGGCGTGGTTTTCCAGCATCGTCTTCCATGCCGCTGCCACTTCGTTGGCGTCGCCGGGGCGAACGACGTCCAGGCCCACGATGGCGCGCAGCGAGGCGAGCTGCTCAACCGGCTGGTGCGTGGGACCGTCCTCGCCCAGCCCGATGGAGTCGTGGGTCCAGACGTAAAGGGACGGCACACCCATCAGGGCGCCGAGGCGGATGGCAGGGCGCTGATAATCAGAGAAGATCAGGAAGGTGCCGGAGAACGCGCGGGTGTTGCCGGCCAGGGTGATGCCGTTCACGATCGAGGCGGCAGCATGCTCGCGGATGCCGAAGTGCAGGACGCGGCCGTAGGGGTTGCCGGACCATGCATCGGTCTGCTTGGAGGCGGGCACGAAGGACGGCGAGTCCTCGATGGTGGTGTTGTTGGACTCCGCGAGGTCGGCCGAACCGCCCCACAGTTCGGGCAGGACCGGGCCGAGTGCATTCAGGACCTTGCCCGATGCCGCGCGGGTGGAGACGTCCTTGCCGGCCGGGAAGACCGGGAGGGCTGCGTCGACGCCCTGGGGCAGCTCCTGCGCCTCGAGGCGCTGCAGGAGTGCGGCACCTTCGGGGTTGGCTTCCTGCCACGCGGTGAAGGACTCTTCCCATTCCTTGCGCTCTGCGGCGCCGCGTTCCACCACCTGGCGGGCGTGGTCGAGGACCTCCTGGTCCACCTCGAAGGACTTGGCGGGGTCGAAGCCGAGGACTTCCTTCAGCGCTGCAACCTCATCGCCGCCCAGGGCCGAGCCGTGGATCTTTCCGGTGTTCTGCTTCTTGGGGGCCGGGTAGCCAATAATGGTGCGCAGCGAGATGATGGACGGCTTGGAGGTCTCGGCCTTGGCGGCCAGCAGGGCGCTGTAGAGCTCCTGGACGTCTTCCTTGTATTCGCCGGTGCGGGTCCAGTCCACGCGCTGGGTGTGCCAGCCGTAGGCTTCGTAACGCTTCAGGACGTCCTCGGTGAAGGCGATGTCGGTGTTGTCTTCGATGGAGATGTGGTTCTCGTCGTAGATGACCACAAGGTTGCCCAGTTCCTGGTGCCCGGCCAGCGACGAGGCTTCGGCGGTAACGCCTTCCTGGAGGTCGCCGTCGGAGGCGATGACCCAGATGGTGTGGTCGAACGGCGACTGGCCGGCCGGAGCGTCGGCGTCAAACAGGCCACGCTGGCGGCGCTGGGAGTACGCAAAGCCAACCGATGATGCCAGGCCCTGGCCCAGCGGGCCGGTGGTGATCTCCACGCCGGCGGTGTGCTTGTACTCCGGGTGGCCGGGGGTCAACGAGCCCCAGGTGCGCAGCGCTTCGAGGTCCTTCAGTTCCAGCCCGTAGCCGGAGAGGAACAGCTGGATGTAAAGGGTCAGCGATGTGTGGCCGGGGGACAGGACGAACCGGTCACGGCCCAGCCACTGCGGATCGCGCGGATCGTGGCGCATCAGCTTCTGGAAGAGGAGGTAGGCAGCCGGTGCCAGGCTCATGGCGGTTCCCGGGTGTCCATTGCCCACCTTCTCCACGGCGTCGGCAGCCAGGACGCGGATGGTGTCCACCGCCTTCTGGTCCAAGCTGGTCCATGACAGTTCTTGCTCTTCCAAATGTGGCACGAAAACCGGGCCCCTCTCTGTGCTGGCGGCGGCGGTACACCGGATCCGATTGAGGGCGCGTGTATGGCGCCCGCTGCGGTGTGTACCAGCCGTCCACCATCGAAACGTTGATCCTTGCATTCAGTCACGGACAGCAGCGGGAATGCGTTTTCCACCGCTTTCTTGCTGCGTGCTGATCTGGTGACAGCTTAGCTCTTATCCATACTCCGGGCGGGCCAAATCTCACGTTTTGGACGCAATTTCCCCTTTTGTGAATCACCATCACGACGTCGTGAGTTAATCTGCTCGAATGGGCCCGCGAGCGATCAAATGCGCATATGGCAGGGCCGGGACAGCGCCCCGGGCGCGGTATGATATTCGGAGGCCAACGCCGGGTGTGCATATCCAACGCCGTCCGGGGTTTCCCGACTGTTGCACGCACCTGATGCATTTCCTTCCTTAGTGCCGTGCCCGGGCTCGGGCCGCAAGACCGGAGCTGCACTGCCAGCCTCAAACTGCCACACAGAACGGGTGACTGCCACCGTGAGCACAACAGATACGCCGCTGAAAGCATCCCGGGCCTCCGGCGCCGGGTTTGCCCGTAAGGCCAAGGCGTATCTCGCCCTCACCAAGCCGAGGGTCATCGAGCTGCTCCTGGTGAGTACTCTGCCCACCATGATCTATGCGGAGCGCGGCTTCCCGTCCATCGGGCTGATCCTTGCCACCCTGGTGGGTGGAGCCTTCGCCGCTGGCAGTGCCGGAGCTTTCAACTGCTACATCGACCGTGACATCGACAAGCTGATGCACCGTACGGAAAACAGGCCCCTGGTCACCGGTGAAGTCACCCCGCGCGAGGCACTGGTGTTCTCCTGGCTGCTTGGCGCGGCCGCAATCGCCATCCTCTGGTTCGGCGCCAATCCGTTGTCAGCCTGGCTGGGCTTGGGAGCCATCTTCTTCTACGTGGTCATCTACACCATGATCCTTAAGCGGCGCACCGCGCAGAACATCGTGTGGGGCGGCGCAGCGGGCTGCTTCCCGGTGCTCATTGCGTGGGCTGCCGTGACCAATTCCGTGGAGTGGCCGGCCGTCATCCTGTTCATGGTGATCTTCCTGTGGACACCGCCGCACTACTGGCCCCTGTCCATGCGCTACGGCGAGGACTACCGGAATGCCAACGTCCCCATGCTTGGCGCCATCGCCGGCGCCAAGGTGGTGTCTGTCCAGGTGGTCCTGTATGCCTGGGCCATGGTGGCCTGCTCGCTGTTGATGATTCCGGCAGGCGGCGCCGGCTGGGTCTACACCCTTACCGCCATCCTTGCAGGTGCCTGGTTCCTCTATGAGTCCCACGCCCTGTACGGCCGTGCCCAGCGTGAGGACATCCCTGACAAGCGCGCCATGAAGGTGTTCCATGGCTCCATCAGCTACCTGACGCTGCTGTTCATCGCCCTGGCGGTGGACCCCTTCATTGGGCATGCCATCATCGGCTAGCCCTGCCATCCCAGCCCGGACTGGACCAGCGGCTTCGCACTTCGTGTGGGGCCGCTGCTCTGTTTAACCGGACCCGCCCCCTCAGTCGGGCCGATGGTTCATCGCGTGCCGCCGCTCGTCCTGCCCGGCCCTGCGCGAAGCCATGGATGCCCTAATTCCGTTGCCTCGGCGAACGATTTGACATTTTTGTCATATCTATCACTTTAGCTGTCATTGAGGATGACATGCTGCTTACGGTGGAGCTGCCCCTTCCCCTGACGCAAAGGAAATTCCATGGATGCCCGTCCCCCCACCGTTCCCGCTCCCAGCCACAGCCCGCCGGGTGGCAAGGGAGGCGGCCGCCGCTTCACGTTCGCCGGCCGCCTGTTCACTGCGCACCTAAGCAAAGACCTGCCGGCATCCCTGGTGGTGTTCCTTGTGGCCCTCCCGCTCTCCCTGGGCATTGCAGCAGCATCGGGGGCGCCCATCATGGCTGGCCTCATCGCCGCCGCCGTTGGCGGAGTCGTGGCCGGAAGCCTTGGCGGTTCTCCGCTGCAGGTGAGCGGACCTGCGGCCGGCCTGACCGTCGTCGTGGCCGGACTGGTCCAGGAATTCGGCTGGCAGGTGACCTGCGCCATCACGGCAGCGGCCGGCGTCGTGCAGCTCCTCCTGGGGATCAGCCGGGTGGGGCGCGCCGCCCTTGCCGTCTCGCCCGTGGTGGTCAAAGCCATGCTGGCGGGCATCGGCGTCACCATCATCCTGCAGCAGCTGCACGTGCTGCTCGGATCCGAGCCCGCCGGATCTGCGTTCGAGAACCTCACGGCCTTGCCTGCGGCCATCACCAACCTGGAACTGCATGCTGCCCTGCTGGGTCTGGCCGTCGTGGCCATCCTCCTGTGCTGGAAGTTCCTGCCGGCCGCTGTCCGGCGTGTGCCCGGCCCCCTTGCCGCGGTCACCGCAGGCACCGTACTGGCCGTGGCCTTTGCCCCAGGTGTTGAGCGCATTTCCCTGGACGGCTCCATCTTTGACGCCATCGCACTGCCGCGACTGCCTGACGGGAACTGGCGCGCCTTCGCCTTCGCAGTGCTCACCATGGCCCTGATCGCGAGCATCGAATCCCTCCTGTCCGCCGTGGCCGTAGACAAGATGCAGACCGGCCCCCGGACCAACCTCAACCGGGAGCTCATTGGCCAGAGCGCCGCGAACATCGTTTCGGGCTCACTCGGCGGGTTGCCCGTGACGGGCGTCATTGTCCGCAGCGCCACCAACGTGGAGGCCGGCGCCGCCACCCGCATGTCCGCAATCCTGCACGGCGTGTGGGTCCTCGCGTTTTCGGCCCTCTTTGCTGGACTGATCCAGTTGATCCCGCTGGCGGTCCTGGCCGGTTTGCTGGTGGTGATCGGCGCGCGGCTGATCAAGCTGGCGGATATCCGCACCAGCCATCGGACCGGGGACCTGGCCATCTATGCGGTGACCCTGGTGTGCGTGGTGTTCCTGAACCTGCTCGAAGGGGTGATGATTGGCCTGGCCCTCGCCGCTGCCCATGTCCTCTGGCGCGTCCTGCGCACCCCCATCCGCGCGCACCGCCCCGCGGCACCGTCGTCGCCCTGGCGTGTGACCATCGCCGGCTCGTGCAGCTTCTTCGCGCTGCCGAAGCTGAGCGGAGTCCTCCAGTCTGTTCCCGCCGGCGCCGACGTGGTGGTGGAGCTGAACGCCGACTATGTGGACCACTCGTTCCGTGAGGCCCTGCTCGCCTGGCAGCTCCAGCACCAGGCCACGGGCGCCACGGTGATCCTTGAAGAGCATGGCAACACCGTGTTTCAGGACGCTGCGCGCCAGGCTCCCCGGCGCGAGGACGCCACCGAACTGCCCCTTCCGCCCCGCAAGGTGCCGCTGCTGGTGGGTATCAATAAATACCACCGCCGGTTCGCCCACCAGGTGCGCCCACTTGTCCATGACCTGACGGACGCGCAGAACCCGGACAGCCTGTTCGTGGCCTGTGTGGATTCCCGCGTCAATCCAAACCTGATCACCAGCAGCGGCCCGGGGGACCTGCTCACCCTGCGCAACATCGGCAACGTGGTATGCAGGGACGCGGGCCAGGAGGCTTCGATCGACGCCACCCTTTCCTTTGCCGTCAACGGCCTTGGCGTACAGTCCCTGGTCATTTGCGGCCATTCCAACTGCGGCGCCATGAAGGCGGTGCTCGCAGAGGCTGACGGTGCTGACAACAGCTCCCTCGGCGCGGCATTCGCAGGCTGGCTGGACCACGCCCGCCCCAGCTACGCGGAACTCCTGGCCGGACATCCGGTGGGCAAGCAGGCCGCGCAAGACGGCTACAGTACCGTGGACCAGCTGGCCATGGTCAACGTGGCTGTACAGCTGGCCAAGTTGCAGGAGCATCCGGTGGCCGGGCCGGCGCTGGCGGCCGGAAAGGTGCAGGCCGTAGGACTCTTCTACGACATTGCCACGGCGAAGGTCCTGCGCATCACGGCCGACGGCATCGAGGACCTGGACGGATCCTTCGACGCCGGGGTGCAGGGTCGGGCCCTGGCCGACCGGTAGCTCAGGCGGCAGCCGTTAAACGGCAGGCGCCCCGGCCCAAATGGTCCGGGGCGCCTGCCATCTGTCGCGGGGGGCAGCGTGTTGCAGCGGTTTACCTTACGGAACTGCGCGTCTCCACCGCGCTGGAGTGGGCGATGTCCCAGGCGTTGGTGGAGGCGGCCATCAGCAGCGCCGCGCCAAGCATGTGGGCGGCAACCAGCAGCGCCGGGATGCCGTTGTAGTACTGCGTGAAGCCGATGATGGCCTGGAGGATGGTGACGCCCAGGAGCATCAGCACGGCGGTGCGGAACGGGCCGGTGATGCGGCGCCTGAAGACCAGTATCAGGGCCACCACGGTACCGGCGGTGACCAGATAGGCGGGAACCGCGTGGATGTGGGAGAACAGGTCCCAGTCCAGGTTGTTGCGGGGGGCATCGGCGTCGCCGGCGTGCGGACCGGCGCCGGTGACCACCACGCCGAGCATCACGGCGACGGCGGAGAAAAGGGCGACGGCGGCCGTCACCGGACGCAGCACGGCAGGCAGTGCGGGGGGCCGGGCAGCAAGGAAGCGGCCGGTGCGGCCGAACGCGCGGTTCACCAGCAGGGTGGCGAACACCACGAGGGCCATCGACACGAGGAAGTGCAGGCCCACCACCCACGGGTTGAGGTTGGTAAGGACTGTGATGCCGCCAATCACCGCTTGCGCCGGAATGCTGGCGAGCAGTCCGAGGGCCAGCAGGAAAAGGTCCTTGCGTTCCTTCCGCAGGTTCCACAGGTACACCAGCATGAGGGCGGCCACGGCAGCCAGCGCGAAGGTCAGGAGCCGGTTCCCGAACTCGATGAAGCCGTGGATGCCCATTTCCGGGGTGTTCACAATCGAGTCGGATGTGCAGCGAGGCCACGTGGGGCAGCCCAGGCCTGATGCAGTCAACCGGACGGCGCCGCCGGTGACCACCAAAAGCGTCTGGCCGATCAGGGACGCTACGGCGAGCCGGCGGATGCGGACGTCCACGGTGCGTGGGAGCCGCGAGGCCAGGCGGCCGGCGAGCTGGGGAAGGCGTGAAGCCGTGGACACGATTATCTCAATTCCACTTGAACCAACGGATGGCTGCAGCCCCGGCAATAACCGTCCAGAGCAGCAGGATAAGGGCGGCGCCGCCGTTCACGGCCCCGCCCAGGAAGGCGGCGCGCATCGATTCACCCAAGGCGCCGGAAGGCAGGAAGTGCACCACCGCTTGCGCGGCCGCAGGCAGCCTTTCGGCCGGGATCACAATCCCGCCCATGGCTCCCAAAAGGATCCACAGAAGGTTGGTGATGGCCAGCGTGGCTTCCGGCCGGACCGTCCCGGCCACCAGCAGCCCAAGCGCCGTGAACGCCGCCGCGCCCAGCGCAAGCAGGGCCAGCCCCGGGAACCAGCCCGCCGCCGTCGGCTGCCAGCCGAGGGCCAAGGCGACAAGGCCCACCACCACCACTTGGATGCACAAAACGGCCAGGACTGAAAGGACCTTGCCGGCAATCAGGCCGCCCCGCCCCAGCGGAGTGGTGGACAGGAAGCGGAGCACGCCGTAGCGGCGGTCGAAACCGGTGGCGATGCCCTGCCCGGTGAAGGCGGTGGACATGGCGCACAGGGCCAGGATCCCCGGGACGGCCACGTTGATGCGGCTGGAGCCCATGCCGTCCAGGAAGGGGGTCACCGTCAGGCCGACCAGTGCCAGCAGCGGGAGCACGATTGCCAGGATCAGCTGCTCGCCGTTCCGCAGCATGGTCAGTGCCTCGTATTTGCCCTGGAGCAGGACGCGGCGCGCCAGGGACGCCGGCTGCTGCGTCTCCTGCAATGCTGCCCCGCTCATCGGATGTCCTTTCCTGAAATGTCCAAAAAGACGTCTTCAAGGCTACGCGCCTCAAGGCTCAGGGATGCCGGCATGATGCCCTTCGCTTCCCACCACTGCGCCAGCGCGGACAGGTGGCGCGGCGTGAGCGCGCCGGTCACGGTGTAGCTGCCGGCACGGGCTTCGGAAAATTCCACGTCGTCCGGCAGCACTGCGGCCAGGTCCAGTCCGGCCGGGGCTTCAAACGCGAGCGTCCGGACGTGCTCTGCGCCGTGTTCGGTGGCCGGGCTGCGCTGCAACAGTTCCTGGACAGTTCCTTCGGCCACGTTGCGGCCGCCGTCGATTATGTAGACATAGTCCGCCAGGCGCTGGGCGTCATCCATGAGGTGGGTGGTCAGGATGATGCCCATGCCGCCATCACGCAGCTCCGCGATCAGGTCGAACACGAGTTGGCGGGACTGCGGGTCCAGGCCGGCGCTGGGCTCGTCAAGGAACAGTACTTCCGGCCTGCCGATGAGGGCGGCGGCAAGCGCCAGCCGCTGCTTCTGGCCTCCGGACAGCCTGCGGACGCTGGTGCGGCTGAAGGTATCGATGCCAAGGCGGCCCACCAGGTCCTCGAGCGGCCAGGGGCGGGCGTAGAGCCCGGCGATGTGCCGCAAAAGCGGCAGGGGCCTGGCCGACGGCGGGAGGCCGCCGTCCTGGAGCATCACACCTACGCGGGAGCGCAGCCCGGCGCCGGCCATCGCGGGGTCCTCGCCCAGCAGCGAAATGCTGCCGCCGGTACGTTTCTGCAGGCCCTGAGCGCATTCGAGGGTTGTTGTCTTCCCGGCACCGTTGGCGCCGAGCAGGGCAGTTACCTGGCCGCGTTCGGCAACGAGGGAAACACCGCTGACTACCCGAAGCATCTTGCCGTCCATACTGGACAAGGGGCCAACGTCCTTGATGAGCCCATGAATGGACAGGACGGGGGACTGGGGGGATCGCACCACAGTATTCTACGGGATGTAGTATTTAGCGCTGTCCCGGCCAACCCGGCGCGGCTACCGAGTCTGGGTGCGGGAATCGCGGCCTGGTCATAATCGGTTCAGGCCCCAAGGTCAGCCTGCCCTTACTGGAGCCCGGGACTAAATTACGACATGATTGTGTTGTGTATTCCATGACCAACACCACCGCTGTGCCCGTGGCCGGGCCCGGTCGTGCCGCATCCAGCCCCGTGGCTGATGCCGACGAGCGCACCCGGGACCGGGTCCTCGCTGCCGTCCTGGAACACGGACCGGTCAGCGCCGCCGAACTGGGAGACATGCTGGGCTTCACCCCAGCGGCAGTCCGGCGCCATCTTGACCACCTCTCGCGTGCCGGCGTCATCGAAGTCAAGCGGGTTGCCAAGCCCGGTGCGGGTGCCGGCCGCCCGGCCCGCCGCTACGTCCTCAGTTCCCAGGGCCAGTCAAGCCTTGGCAATGACTACCTGGACATTGCCGCACTGGCGCTTCAGGAGCTGCAGAAGGTTGCCGGCCCGGATGCGGTGCGGGCCTTCGCCGAGGAGCGGTTCGCGGACATGGAGCGCCGGTACGCACCCGAAATCGAACAGGCCGGGCCGGATATCCGCGACCGTGCCATCGCACTTTCAGCCGCACTGAGCCGGGACAACTTCGTCGCTTCCGCCGCAACCATCGAAGCGAAGGCACCGCTTCCGGCGGCGCTGTCCAGCGTGCAGCTCTGCCAGGGCCATTGCCCCATCCAGCAGCTGGCAGCCCGGTTCCCGGTGTTCTGCGACGTCGAGACCGAAGTCTTCTCAAGGCTGGTGGGAGTGGACGTACGCCGGCTCTCCACCCTGGCGCGGGGCGGCCACGTCTGCACCACCCACATACCTACAGGCAGGCTGTCTGCCAAACCGGCGCCCGCGCCGGCGGCAGCCCCCGCCGGCCTGGACGAAGTAATCAACCATCAGCAAGAAAGGCCGTGATGACGGACCAACTATCAGAGAAAGCAGTAGCCGAAAACACTGTGATCTCGGAGATTCTGGAAAAGAATCCCGAGCTCCACGGCATCGGCAACTACGAGTACGGCTGGGCCGACAAGAACGACGTCGGCGCCAATGCACGGCGTGGTCTCGATGAAGAGGTAGTCCGGGACATTTCGGCCAAGAAGAGCGAACCGGAATGGATGCTCGACCTCCGCCTCAAGGGCCTGAAGTACTTCGACCGCAAGCCCATGCCCACCTGGGGTGCAGACCTCTCCGGCATCGACTTCGACAACATCAAGTACTTTGTCCGCTCCACCGAGAAGCAGGCAGCCACCTGGGAAGACCTCCCGGAAGACATCCGCAACACCTACGAGAAGCTGGGCATCCCGGAAGCCGAGCGCAGCCGCCTGGTCTCCGGCGTTGCCGCCCAGTACGAGTCCGAGGTGGTCTACCACCAGATCCGTGAGGACCTCGAGGCCCAGGGCGTCATCTTCCTGGACACCGACACCGCACTGAAGGAACACCCGGAGATTTTCCAGGAGTACTTCGGCACCGTGATCCCCGTGGGCGACAACAAGTTCGCGTCACTGAACACCGCAGTGTGGTCCGGCGGCTCCTTTGTGTACGTGCCCAAGGGCGTCCACGTGGACATCCCGCTGCAGGCCTACTTCC
This sequence comes from Arthrobacter sp. E44, assembly GCF_041877125.1. Lineage (NCBI taxonomy): Bacteria > Bacillati > Actinomycetota > Actinomycetes > Micrococcales > Micrococcaceae > Arthrobacter > Arthrobacter sp. E44. Next base: position 11,979 of record NZ_JBHDJA010000008.1, on the reverse strand, counting down.
GCATCAACACGGAAAACATGGGCCAGTTCGAGCGCACGCTGATCATCGCCGACGAGGACTCCTACGTCCACTACATCGAAGGCTGCACCGCGCCGATCTACACCTCGGACTCGCTGCACTCCGCCGTCGTGGAGATCATCGTGAAGAAGGGCGCCCGCGTCCGGTACACCACCATCCAGAACTGGTCCAACAACGTGTACAACCTGGTGACCAAGCGCGCTGTCTGCGAAGCCGGCGCCACCATGGAATGGGTGGACGGCAACATCGGCTCCAAGGTCACCATGAAGTACCCGGCCGTCTACCTGGTGGGTGAGCACGCCAAGGGCGAGACCCTGTCCATCGCGTTTGCCGGCGAGGGCCAGCACCAGGACACCGGCTCCAAGATGGTGCACATCGCGCCGAACACCAAGAGCTCCATCATCTCAAAGTCCGTTGCCAGGGGCGGCGGCCGTGCCGCCTACCGCGGCCTGGTCCAGGTCCGCGAAGGCGCCAAGCACTCGGCCAACACCGTGCGCTGCGACGCTCTCCTGGTGGACACCATCTCCCGCTCCGACACCTACCCGTACATCGACATCCGCGAGGACGATGTCCAGTTGGGACACGAGGCCACCGTTTCCCGCGTCAGCGAGGAGCAGCTCTTCTACCTCATGTCCCGCGGCATGCCCGAGGACGAGGCCATGGCCATGATCGTGCGCGGCTTCATCGAGCCGATCGCCCGCGAACTGCCCATGGAATACGCCCTCGAGCTCAACCGCCTCATCGAACTCCAGATGGAAGGATCCGTCGGTTAATGACTGCCGAAGCAACTACCGAAAAGGCGCGCATCGGCGCACCGTCGATCTCCGGTTTCACCGAGGAAGGCGAACACCTCGTCGCCTCCAAGGTTGACCGCCACCACAGCCACGGCACGCAGGTCATGGCCTCCCGCGCCGAGCGGCTCACCAGCCACGACGTGGCCGACTTCGCCCTGCCCAACGGCCGGGAAGAGGAATGGCGCTTCACCCCGGTGCGTGAACTGGCCAACCTGCTGTCGGACGCCCCGTCGGAAGATGGCGTCCTGGACGTTTCCGTCGAGGCGCCCGCCGCCGTCGTGCAGCGGATCCTCGGCGCAGGCGAGGCCCCCCGTGGTGCCACCCTGGTCCCCGCCGACCGTGCCGCCGTCGTCGCTTCCGCCAACGCCGGTGGCGCCCAGCTGATCTCCATCCCGGCCAACGCCGAGCTGGACGCTCCCGTGCGCGTCGTCCTGACCGGCAACGGCGCGGGCCGCCGCAGCAACTCCCACGTGGTGATCGAGGCCGGGGCCAACAGCCGCGGCGTGGTGATCCTGGAGCACGGCGGCATCGCCGACCACAACGGCAACGTCGAGGTCCTGGTCCGCGAGGGCGCCCAGCTGACGGTGGTTTCCGTGCAGCTGTGGGAAGACGACGCCAAGCACCTGGCCCAGCACGACGCCGAGGTTGCCAAGGACGCCGTGTACAAGCACATCGCCGTAACGCTCGGCGGCAAGATCGTCCGCCTGAACTCCAACGTCCGGTTCGCCGGTGAAGGCGCCGAGGCCGAGCTTCTGGGCCTCTACTTCGCCGACGCGGGGCAGCACCTGGAGCACCGCTCCTTCGTGGACCACAACCTGGCCAACTGCAAGTCCAACGTACTGTACAAGGGCGCGCTGCAGGGCAAGGGCGCACACACGGTCTGGGTGGGCGACGTGCTGATCCAGAAGCAGGCTGAAGGCACCGACTCCTACGAGAAGAACCAGAACCTGGTCCTCACCGACGGCTGCCGCGCGGACTCCGTGCCCAACCTGGAGATCGAGACCGGCCTGATCGAGGGTGCCGGCCACGCCAGCGCCACCGGCCGGTTCGACGACGAGCACCTGTTCTACCTGATGGCCCGCGGCATCCCCGAGGATGTTGCCCGCCGCCTGGTGGTTCGCGGCTTCCTCAACGAGGTCATCCAGCAGATCAAGGTCCCGGCCCTCGAAGAGCGCCTGACCGAGGCTGTTGAGCGCGAACTCGCGGCAACCGAGAACTAGGAACGGGCAGGAACGGATGAGCGGCACACCCAAGGGCGAACTGGTCTGCAGCGCCAATGACATTCAGGTCAAGCAGGCGCTGCGGATCCTGATCGACGGCTACCCCGTTGCTGTGGTGCGGGACTCGATGGGCGAGATCCACGCCATCGGCGACACCTGCTCGCACGCGGACATTTCCCTGTCCGAGGGCGACGTGGAAGGCTGCGCCATCGAGTGCTGGGGCCACGGCTCCCAGTTCGACCTGCGCAGCGGCCAGCCGCTGCAGCTCCCCGCCTACGATCCTGTCCCCGTGTTCGCCGTCGAACTCGACGGAGACGACGTCTACGTGGACGTCACCAACGTTTTGAACGGCGCAGCAGTAAACAACTACTGAGCGCCCGCAGCACCAGACTTACGAGCGAAAAAGAAAGAAGAGCATGTCAACTCTTGAGATCAAGGACCTGCACGTCAGCATTGAGACGGAACAGGGCACCAAGGAGATCCTGAAGGGCGTCAGCCTGACCATCAGGACCGGCGAAACCCATGCCATCATGGGCCCCAACGGCTCCGGCAAGTCCACCCTGGCCTCCACCATCGCGGGCCACCCCCGCTACACCGTGACCAGCGGCAGCATCACCCTGGACGGCGAAGACGTGCTGGCCATGAGCGTTGACGAGCGCGCCCGCGCCGGTGTCTTCCTGGCCATGCAGTACCCGGTGGAGGTTCCCGGCGTCACCATGACCAACTTCCTCCGCACCGCCAAGACCGCCATCGATGGCGAAGCACCCAAGCTGCGTACCTGGACCAAGGACGTCAAGGACGCCATGGAAAAGCTGCGCATCGACGCCGACTTCGCCCAGCGCAACGTCAACGAAGGCTTCTCCGGTGGCGAAAAGAAGCGCGTCGAGATCCTCCAGCTGGAACTCTTCAAGCCCAAGTTCGCCGTCCTGGACGAGACCGACTCCGGCCTGGACGTGGATGCGCTGAAGATCGTCTCCGAAGGCGTCAACCGCGCGCACGCCGAGGGCAACATGGGCACGCTGCTCATCACCCACTACACCCGCATCCTGCGCTACATCAAGCCTGAATTCGTGCACGTGTTCGTGGACGGACAGGTTGTCGAGGAAGGCGGCCCCGAACTGGCCGACCGCCTCGAGGAAGAAGGCTACGACCGCTACGCCAAGGGCGCCGGCGCAGCCACCATCGCGGCTGAGGCCGCAGTACAGGCCTAGTAAGGACTCATTGCCATGACCGAAATCACGCCGGGCCGCACGGCCCTGGAGGACGTCGAAGAGGCGCTCAAGGACGTCATCGACCCTGAGCTTGGCGTCAACGTTGTGGACCTGGGCCTGCTGTACGGCCTGAAGTACTCCGACGACGACGGTGCGCTCCTGATCGACATGACGCTCACCACCGCCGCCTGCCCGCTCACCGATGTGCTCGAGGAGCAGGTGGGCCAGGCACTGGACGGCGTCGTGGACGACTGGCGCCTGAACTGGGTATGGATGCCGCCATGGGGTCCGGAGCGGATCACTGACGACGGCAAGGACCAGATGCGGGCCCTCGGCTTCAACATCTAAATAAGTACGACGACGGCGGGTCACCTTTCGCAGGAAAGGTGGCCCGCCGTCGTCGTTGGCTTATCGATTGCTGCGTATCTGTCGTTTTCAGCGATCTAAACGACAAGTGCGGAGCAATCGATGGGGTGAACCGGGGGTTAGAGGGTGGCGGCGGAGAACGTGTCGCACTGCTTGATGTCGCCGGACTGGTAGCCCCGGGTGAACCAGCGCTGGCGTTCCTCGCTGGAGCCGTGGGTCCAGCCTTCGGGGGAGACACGGCCGGTGGCTGCCTTCTGGATCCGGTCATCGCCCACGGAGGCCGCCGCAGAGAGGGCGTCATTCACATCCTGCGGGGTGAGGGGTTCCAGGTAGGGCTGCCCGGTGGCGGGGTCCTTGGTGGTGGAAGCGTACTTGGCCCAGAGTCCGGCATAGCAATCGGCCTGCAGCTCGGTTCGGACGGACCCGGACTCCGGTCCCTGCGGATCCTGCTGCGCGCGTTTCAGGTCACCCAGCAGGTTCTGGACGTGGTGGCCGAATTCGTGCGCCACCACATACTCCTGGGCGAGGGGGCCGCCGGAGGAACCGAACCGGTCCACGAGTTCCTGGAAGAATCCGGGATCGAAGTAGGCGGTGGTGTCCGTCGGGCAGTAGAAGGGACCCACGTCGGAAGTTGCGGGCCCGCAGCCGGTGTTGGTGCTGCCGTTGAAGATCACTGCCTCCGGCCGCGGGTACTGCACCTTGTACTGCTGGAGGTAGCCCGGCCAGAACGCGTTGAGGCTGTTCACGGTGCCGGTGATCCGGCAGTCAAGCCGCGCGTCCGCATCCGCTCCGGTTTTGCAGGCCGGAGCCGTACCCTGTGACTGGCCGGCGGTGCCGCCGTCGGTCAGGCCGCCAAGCATGTTGGGGTTGATGCCCAGCAGGAGCGCAACCAGCAGGACCAGGCCGCCGCCGATTCCGCCGCCGACCTTCACACCGGTACCCATGCCCCTTCGGTCCTGGACCTGGCTGGGATCAAGCTGCGCATTGTCATTGAAACTCATATCGTCACAATACCCGCGGCCCCGCGGCTCAATCCGCGGAGGCCGGTAAAGTTGGTCCGTGCCGTTCCTGAACAAGATCCAGCGCTGGGCTGAGCACCGCCCTCATGACACCGCCGTCGTGGTCGGCGGGCGGCGGCTTGAATGGGCAGGGCTGCGCGATGCTGCCGCCGGTTTGGTGGCGGAGACTAAGTCAGTGACCACGCTCTGCGAAGCCAATTCCGTGGAATTTGCAGTGAAGTTTGCTGCAGCCGTGGCCGGCAGGCGGCAGTGCGCCGTCCTGGATCCGGAATGGCCGGCACCGCTCCAGGAGGACATTGTCCGGCACGTTGAGGCGCACAGCGTTGCGGCGCCGGTATCCCCGGACGACGGTCTTGCTGATGGTCCGCCGGAGTCCACGTTCCTGGTCGGCCTCACATCCGGGACAACCTCCGTGCCCAAGGCCTTTACCCGCTCCCGGCAGTCCTGGCAGCAGTCTTTCGATGCCTCGATTGAGTTCTTCGGCCTTCGCCAGGATGACGTCACCCTTGCCCCGGGGCCGCTGGCGGCCAGCCTCAATCTCTACGCGCTGGCCGAGTGCCTCTACGCCGGTTCCGAGTTCCAGACGCTGGAGACGTTCGACGTCGGCGACGTCCACGCTGCCATCACGCACGACCGCGTCACCCGGCTTGTCCTGGTGCCCACCATGCTGAGGATGCTCAGCGAGCGCGGCCTGACGGGATGCGTGGACGCTTCGGGGATCCGCACCATCATTTGCGCCGGTTCGAAGCTGGACGCCCGCACGCTGGAGGCCGCCCGGCGCTGGGCCCCGAATGCCACCATCTACGAGTACTACGGCGCCTCCGAGCTGAGTTTCGTATCCGGTCTCGGACTGGCACCCGGCCAGGCTGCAGCCCCCGGCGGAACCGGAATCGGACGGCCCTTCCCCGGCGTCGAGGTCCGGGTCCTGGCGGACGACGGGACCCAGGTCCTGGATGGCGGATACGGCAACATCTGCGTTCGCAGCGGCATGGTGAGCAACGGCTACCTGTGGGGCGACGACGGCCAGGCCCTCCGGTCCTTCGGCCGCTGGTACACCGTGGGGGACCAGGGCTATCTCGAGGACGGGGAACTGCACATCCTGGGCCGCCGCGCCGACATGATCCTCACCGCCGGGCGGAACGTGTACCCCCAGGAGGTGGAACTGGCACTGGCCGCGGTTCCCGGTGTGGCCGCAGCCCTCGCCGCCGGGATGCCGGACGACCTGCGCGGCCAGCGGGTGGTGGCGGGCGTGGTTCCGTCCCACGGCGGGATCACCGCCACCCAGCTGCGGGCCGGGCTGGAGGACCTCCTGTCCCGGCACAAGCGGCCCCTTCAGTACTACCTCCTGCCCGAGCTGCCCACGACGGACCGGGGCAAGGTCAGCCGGAGCCTGTTGCTGGAGTGGATCAATTCCCGGGACCCCAGGGCGCGGCCCCTTGCCGGCTGAGCTGCTGCCGCCGGCGCGCCAGCCGGTCATCATCGCAGCCCGCCGGACGCCGGTGTGCCCCGTCAACGGTGCGTTGCGGAGCCTGCGCGCCCACGAACTGCTGGCGCCGGTGCTCCGGGCGCTGGTTGCCGAGGTCGCCGTGGATCCCGCCACCGTCTCCGATGTCGTCATCGGCAACGCAGTAGGCGGCGGCGGCAACGTGGCCCGGCTGGCCCTGCTCGAGGCCGGACTCCCGGTCAGTGTCCCCGGGATCACCGTCGACCGGCAGTGCGGTTCCGGGCTGGACGCCATTGTCCTCGCCGGCCGGTTGGTCGCAGCAGGCGGCAGCCCGCTTTACCTGGCCGGGGGAGTGGAGAGCACCAGCACCGCACCACTACGGGCCCACAGGACGGACGACGGCGGCGCGGACTTTTACCGCCGCGCCCAGTTTGTGCCGGCAAGCTTTGGCGATCCGGACATGGGCGTCGCGGCGGAAACGGTGGCGCAGGAATACGGCGTCGGCAGGGAGCGGCAGGACGCCTTCGCGCTGGCAAGCCATCGGAAAGCCCTTGCGGCAATCCAGGACGGCCGCTTTGCCGGCGAAATCGTCCCGCTGGCCACGGCCGCAGGCACGGTCTCCTGCGACAGTGGCCCCCGCCGCGGCCTCACCCCGGCCGTCATGCGACGGTTCCCGCCCGCCTTCGTGCCCGGAGGAACTGTCACCGCCGGGAACTCCTGCTTCGACGCGGATGGTGCCTCCGCCGTCGTTATGACGTCCCTGGAGCGTGCCCGCCAAGTGGGGGCACGCGACGGGCTGTTGGTGCGTGGCACCGCAACCGCCGGCGTCGAGCCCCGGGTGCTGGGGATCGGTGCTGTGCGGGCGGCCGGTGGGCTGCTCGCGGAGGCCGGTGTGACCGCAGAATACGTGGACCTGGTGGAGTTCAATGAGGCCTTCGCGTCCCAGACCCTCGCGTGCCTGGACCAGCTGGGAATCGACCCGGACCGGGCCAACCTCGATGGCGGGGCGCTGGCGCTGGGGCACGCCTATGGTGCCTCGGGGGCGGTGCTGGTGACCCGGCTGCTCGCCCAGGCGCGGAGGGCAGGAACACCGGGAGCCCTGGGACTGGCGATGATAAGCATGGCGGGCGGAATGGGGACGGCCGCACTGCTGGAGTACCGGCGCCTCTAGGCCGGCTCTAGTCCTCGGCTTCGCCCAGGCCACGGGCCGCGAGCGCTTCACCCGTTTGGCGTGCGTATGCCACCGAGGTGATGAAGACGGGCAGGACCAGGGCCCGCGGATTGCGCTCCAGGCCGCGGGCCTTGGCGGAGTCACGGACGTCGGCGAAGGTGCCGGCGATGAACGGGATGCTGCGGAGCATGATGCCAATGGTCAGGGCAAAGCGCTCCGGATCCGCGCCGAACCTGGTGAAGGGACGGGCAGCCCGGACCACGCCGTCGAGGAGCCGCTGAATGGGCGTGGTGGCGGTGAGCAGGGACGCGGCCACCACGCAGAGCAGAATGTTCAACACGATCCGCCCCGCCGTGGGTCCGCCGAGTTGCCACCACTGGAAGAGACCAATCACCAACAGCACGGGGGCAAGCGGCCGGATTGCTCGCCAGAGCCTTTTCACTCCGGCTCCGGACGCCAAAAAGAGAACGCACAGCGCAGCCAATACGGCTGCGGAGATGCGCCAGTCCACAATGATGAAGGACACAAGGCCGCAGGCTACGACAAGGAGGAACTTCAATGCCAGCGGTGCCCGGTGCAGAAGCGAATCGCCGGGCACATAGTTGGCAAGGAGGAAGCCGTGGCCCCTCACGGAACATCCCGCCCTGCATTGAGTCCCGCCACGCACCATGAACGGTAGGCGGCCACGGCGTCGGCTGGGGCGCCGTCGAATGCCACCCGTCCATCCTCGATCACCAGGACCCGGTCCATGTCCAAGGCCAGTTCGAGGTCGTGGGTGGACAGGATAATCTGCTGGTCCAGGCCTGCCAGCGTCCTGCGGAGCAGCTCGCGGTTGCGCAGGTCCAGGAGGGTGGAGGGCTCGTCCAGGACCAGCACTTTAGGGTCGACGGCCAGCACGGCGGCGAGCGCCATGAGCTGCCGTTCGCCGCCGGACAGTTCGTAGATGCTCTGGTCCGCCAGGTGCAGCAGGCCCAGCCTTTGCAGTGCGGCTTCGGCCTGGCTGCGCCGCTCGGCCGCGTTCCGGACGGATCGGCGCAGGGACAGTTCCACGTCCTCGCGGCCTGTGGGCATCACCAGCTGGGACAACGGGTCGGTGAAGACGAACCCCACGTTGCGCCGGACTTTCCGGACGGCACGGACTGTGTCGTCGCCGTCGACCGTTACCGCCCCTGTGGTGGGCTGGATGAGGCCGTTGACCAGGCGCAGCAGGGTAGATTTCCCGGAACCGTTGGCACCGATGATCCCGATCCGTGCTTCCTCCAGCCGGAGGTCCACCGGGTGAAGGAGCACCTTGGGGTGCGGGGAGTCTTCCCTTTCGACGGCGACGGACGCCTGGGCGAAGGTGACGGCGGGCATGGCGGCCTAGGCGCTCTCAGCGGGCAGGGCACGGCGACGGACGCGGCGCACCAGGACATCCGGGAAGGCCCGGTGAAGGGCGACGGCGATGGCGGCTGCCAGGACATTCTTGATGATGTCTCCCGGGTAGAAAACGAGGTCGCTCATGAAGGCCTGCTCCAGGGTTGCCTTGGAGTTCATTGCGATGCCGATGACGCCCAGCGTGTGCACGAAGACGATGCTCGTGGCGGTGGCGGAGAGGAAGAACCACAGGGCGCGGGCGTTGGTGGTGCGCCGGATCACCAGGGTGGCCAGCCATCCAACGACGAAGGCGGCGATGGGGAAGGCCATGATGTACCCGGCAGAGGGCCCGGCGAGGATGGCCAGGCCGCTGCGGCCCTGGCTGAAGATGGGCAGGCCGGCCAGGCCAAGGAGCGTGTAAAGGCCGACGGCGGCGAACCCCCGGGCGGGGCCAAGCACCAGTCCGGTGAGCATCACCGCCAGGGTCTGGAAGGTGATGGGGACACCGAAGCCGTTCAGGGCGAGCCCGGGCACCAGGGCGGCGGCGGCGACCAGGGCGGCGAAGACGGCGATCAGCCCGAGGTCTGTGCCGTTCCAGCGGCGGCGGGCTTGGCCTGTGTTCTTGGTGGTGGTATCGACGGTGCTCATGGGGTTCCTGTCGGGGTTGTACAAGCGGAATCTAATGTACAGCCGACGCTACCGCCGCGGAGCAGGGTCCATTTTGTAGGGGTTCCACTAACCGGGAGGGTTGCTGCTTTTGGGGTGGGCACAACTTCCATGCGAAGTGGCTGGAATGCCTTACACCTCTCGCAGCGGCCAACCATCACTTGGGCGGCGTTGGCAATGCTCTTTGGACGGCCCGGTAAATCGTCGAGCGGGCAACGCCGAATAGCTCGGCAATCTCAGCGGTTGTATGCGCCCCGCCTTGGTAGAGACTTACGACGTGTGCTTCCTGGGCTTTTGAAAGCTTCGGAGGTTTCCCTCGCAGCCGGCCCTTGGCTTTTGCCACTGCCATTCCTTCACGAGTCCTGGCGCGGATCAGGTCGGATTCGAACTCGGCAATCATGCCCAGGATATTGAACATCAGCTTCCCCACCGGATCATTGGGGTTATAGACGCTCCCGCCAAGGTCGAGCGCAACCCCCTTACGGGTGAGCTCGTCCGCGATGTCCCGGGCGTCGGACAGCGAGCGAGCGAGGCGATCAAGTTTGGTGACCACAAGGGTATCTCCCCTGCGGCAGGCGGCCAGGGCCTTGCCGAGGCCGGGCCGGTCGCGTTGGGTTCCGGTGAATCCCTGATCGACATAGATAACTTCAGGATCCACCCCAGCCGCTGCAAGAGCGTCGCGCTGTGCGGTCAGATCCTGGGCGTTGGTGGAGACTCGGGCGTACCCGATAAGCATGCCGTCAATTGTAGCGTTTAGGACTCCATTACCGGGCAGTACGAGGGGCGGGGTTTACGGGAATCCCGGAACCTCGGCGCGCTGCGAATTTTGGACGCCCCTAAAAGCGTCCGGACTGCGGCGCGTGGGGGACCGGCTTGCGGGCAGCCACAATATGATCAATTGGTGACCGCTCGAATCCGCTTCGCGACATCGGCTGACTACCCGGCAGTGGAGACGATCGAGAATGCTGCCGATCGGCTTCTCATTGATTGGCTGTTTCCTGATCGATGGCCGCCCGCCCCATCTGGGGGTTCAAGAGCGTCAGAGCCCGGATACGTCCTAGTCACCGAAGCCACAGACACAGGCGCTGTCGTGGGTTTCGTGCACGTTATCGAGTCAGGGAAGATTGCTCACCTTGAGCAACTTTCGGTCTTGCCCGAGTATGGTCGTCGCGGATACGGCCGCCTGCTGATCAATGCCGCGAAGGAAGAAGCCCGCGAACGTGGGCATAGACGGCTGACCCTGCGTACCTATGCCGATGTCCCTTGGAACGCGCCTTTCTACTCGCGGGCCGGTTTTGTGGAGGAGGACCCTTCGACTGACTTCCACCGGAAACTGGTCCGTCTTGAAGACAGCCTTGATCTCACCAGGTACGGTCGCCGCGTACAGATGGTCGCTGTGCTGAAGTAGTTCCCTTCTATCCGTATAGCAATGAGTGATCCTTACCGGCGCGGTCGAAATGGCCAATGAGTTTCATAGGTGTGCGGAACTGCGACGACTTGCACCTCGTCCTCGTAGACGATCCTGCCGGGGTTACGGGTGCGAAGGGCCGTCCAGGGGATGTCGTATCGGTCTAGTAGGTCTAGGTACGTCGTAGTCATATTGAGAAGTTGCGTAGATTCAGCCTTGAACCAAGACCTGGCGCCAGGGTTGAGTTCAGAGTTGTAGCAATCCGCTGCCACGGTTGTCGGGTCCACATGAGTCGCGGAGGCGTTGGCGTTGGCTATCCGCAGCCATTGCCTATCTGCTTCATTCAGAAGCCCCTCATTTCCAAGACCATTGGCCATCGCGAACACGCCTGGGAATCGCCCGCGACGGTTAGGGACGGCACTTTGATAGCGAATGAACTCACCCATGCAATGAGGGTACGCAGTCGGCCACCGTTAGCTCATCAGTCTCAAGGAAGGACCGGCTTACGGCTTTGCCTCCAAAATTCTGTGCGTTTGTAGGCTGTGGGAATGGAACAGCGAACAGAGGTCATACTCGTGCATGGGTTGTGGCACCAGCCGGCGCATTTTGACCGGCTCGCGGACGAGCTTCGGAGGCAGGGCGTCACTGTCCATGTTCCCCTTCTGCACCGTGGTTCGCTGGCCGCCGACTCTGCTGCCGTGCAGGAGGTCGTGGACGCATGTGCGGACCAGCCCGTTGTCTTAGGACACTCCTACGGGGGCTCAGTGATTACCGGATTGGAGCGGGTCGGTCATCTCGTCTATCTCGCTGCCTTCGTACCCGCTGCAGGTGAAAGCGGGGCGCTGCTGGGAGGCGCCGGCGCACTCGTTAACCATGCTGTGCAGCAGAATGACGACGGGACAACCAGCATCAAGCCAGAGATGGCCGGCGACGTACTCTACGCCGACTGCACTGCTGCTGAAAGCGCCTGGGCCACCTCGCTACTCGTGCGACAACGGCCAGGGCACGGCCGCGGAGTACCTGAACACATTGCGTGGGACAGCATCGAAACCACGTACATCCTCTGCGAAGAAGACAAGGCGCTGGATCCTGGCATCCAGAAGCGCATGGCCCGCAGATGCGGCACAACGGTTAGCATGGCGTCGAGCCACTCACCGTTCATCAGCAGCCCGGCGGAGCTAGCTGGGGACTGCTGAAGGTTTAGTTGACAGCTGGGGTTGATAATTTCTTACGCGGCTGAGGCCGCGTTTTTTATTGTCTCAAACTCGATGGGTGTCAGCCGGCCGAGGGCGCGTTGACGGCGTTT